>NZ_JBKFRY010000001.1:0-489547 GCF_046569105.1 Salmonella sp. 741265073_HBA
AGTTGGTAGAGCAGTTGACTTTTAATCAATTGGTCGCAGGTTCGAATCCTGCACGACCCACCAGTGTAAAAAAGCGCCCTAAAGGCGCTTTTTTGCTATCTGCGATATGGAAGATTCGAACCTGCCGCAGGTTCGGGTCGAACGCAGTGAGACAACGGAGCCGTTTACGGCGACGGCCCGAAGGGCGAGCAAAGCGAGTCATCCTGCACGACCCACCAGTGTAAAAAGGCGCCCTAAAGGCGCCTTTTTGCTATCTGCAATATGGAAGATTCGAACCTGCCGCAGGTTCGGGTCTCACGTAGTGAGACAACGGAGCCGCTTGCGGCGACGGCCCGAAGGGCGAGCGAAGCGAGTCATCCTGCACGACCCACCAGTGTAAAAAAGCGCCCTAAAGGCGCTTTTTTTGCTATCTGCGATATGGAAGATTCGAACCTGCAGCAGGTTTGGGTCTTGCCTGATGCGCTGCGCTTATCAGGCCTACAGACGGCACCGCTCACGTAGGCCAGATAAGACGTTACGCCGCCATCAAACACGGGCTACGTAATTATTGTGACTTTCTTTATTGGATCGGCTATCTTGTTTAGCATATAAAACAAATTAACCGATTGTGGCGTTTATTACGCTTTCATTCGGTTGTTTCGTTAAGTCAGTAAAACGAGAAGCCACGATGAGCGTAATGTTTGACCCGCAAGCAACGATTTACCCGTTCCCGCCGAAACCAACGCCATTGAACGACGATGAAAAGCAATTTTATCGTGAGAAAATCAAACGACTCCTCAGCGAACGGGATGCGGTGATGGTGGCGCACTACTACACCGATCCGGAAATTCAACAGTTGGCAGAAGAAACCGGCGGCTGTATTTCCGACTCGCTGGAAATGGCCCGTTTCGGCGCGAAGCACGCCGCATCCACGCTACTGGTAGCGGGCGTACGGTTTATGGGGGAAACCGCCAAAATCCTCAGCCCGGAAAAAACCATTCTTATGCCTACCCTGGCGGCGGAATGTTCGCTGGATTTAGGCTGCCCAATAGACGAATTTAGCGCTTTTTGTGATGCGCATCCTGACAGAACCGTAGTGGTCTATGCTAACACCTCGGCTGCTGTTAAAGCGCGTGCGGACTGGGTTGTGACCTCCAGTATCGCCGTAGAACTGATTGAGCATCTGGATAGTTTGGGGGAAAAAATTATCTGGGCGCCGGACAGACACTTGGGGAATTACGTGCAAAAACAGACCGGGGCCGATGTACTGTGTTGGCAAGGGGCGTGTATCGTGCATGACGAGTTTAAAACCCAGGCGTTGACCCGTTTAAAAAAAATCTATCCCGATGCCGCTCTTCTGGTTCACCCTGAATCGCCGCAGTCCATTGTCGAAATGGCCGATGCGGTGGGCTCCACCAGTCAGCTTATTAAGGCGGCAGAAACGCTGCCGCACAGACAGCTTATCGTGGCGACCGATCGCGGCATCTTCTACAAAATGCAGCAGGCGGTGCCTGAAAAAGAGCTGCTTGAAGCGCCCACGGCTGGCGAGGGGGCGACCTGCCGTAGCTGCGCGCACTGTCCGTGGATGGCGATGAATGGCCTGAAAGCCATTGCTGAAGGGCTGGAGCAGGGAGGCGCGGCGCATGAAATACAGGTTGAGGCGGCGCTACGCGAGGGCGCATTACTGCCCCTCAACAGGATGCTGGATTTTGCGACTACACTTCGGGCGTAAAGACGGAAATCTTTGGGGGAGAGAATGGATTTTTTTAGTACGCACAACATACTGATTCATATTCCGATTGGCGCTGGCGGGTACGATCTCTCGTGGATCGAAGCGGTAGGAACCATCGCCGGCCTGCTCTGTATTTGGCTTGCCAGTCTGGAGAAGATCAGCAACTACTTTTTTGGGCTGGTTAACGTCACTCTGTTTGCGATTATTTTCTTTCAGATCCAGCTTTATGCCAGCCTGTTGCTGCAACTCTTTTTCTTTGCCGCCAATATTTATGGCTGGTATGCGTGGTCTCGGCAAACAAATGATAATGAAGCCGAGCTTAAAATCCGCTGGCTGCCGTTGCCAAAAGCAATGGCATGGCTGGCGATATGTGTGATAGCCATTGGTTTGATGACGCGATATATCGATCCCGTATTCGCCGTCCTGACGCGCGTGGCCGTCGCCATTATGCAGATGCTGGGGTTACAGGTGACAATGCCCGTACTGCAACCAGACGCTTTCCCGTTCTGGGACTCTTGCATGATGGTGCTGTCTATCGCGGCGATGATTCTGATGACACGCAAATATGTCGAAAACTGGCTCCTGTGGGTGATAATCAACGTGATCAGTGTGGTGATTTTTGCTTTGCAGGGCGTCTATGCGATGTCGCTGGAATATCTGATCCTGACATTTATCGCCGTGAACGGTAGCCGCCTGTGGATAAACAGCGCGCGGGAGCGAGGATCGCGCGCGCTTTCCCGTTAATGGTGATGAACATGCCCGGATGGCGTCTGATTCAGATGACAGTCCGGGCCGTGACACACTTGATACTCCATCTGAATCGTAGCGTGCGCAATATGGTATTCGTGCATCAGAAAATCCTGGATACGTTCCAGCAGCGCATCATGGTCGTGTGGCGGAATGACCTGAGCGTGCAATGTCATGATCGGTTTTTCGCCGACCATCCAGACATGCACATGGTGTACGTTGCGGACTTCGGGGATTTCCCGGCTTAAATGGCGCTGTAAGGCATTAATATCCAGCGAAACCGGTGCGCCTTCCAGCAATTCGTTGACGCTATCTTTTAACAAACGCCAGGCGCTGCGTAGCACCAGTACCGAAACCAGAATAGAGAGAATCGGGTCCGCTGGCGTCCAGCCCGTCCAGATAATGATCAACGCGGCGACTATTGCGCCGACGGAACCCAGCAAATCGCCCATCACATGTAGCGCGGCAGCGCGCACGTTCAGATTTTTTTCATCGCTTCCCCGATGGAGAATCCAGAACGCAAACAGGTTCGCCAGCAGACCCGCAACCGCAATCACCATCATCAGATTGCCCGCCACCGGACGTGGCGTGTAAAAGCGCTCTATCGCTTCCCAGACAATGAGAAGGGTAATGACCACCAACGCAATGGCATTCACAAAAGCCGCCAGTGTGGTGAGTCTTAGCCAGCCAAAAGTGTGGCGAACAGTCGGGGGACGACGGGAAAATTGAACCGCCAGCAGCGCAAAGAGAAGGGCCGCCGCGTCGGTGAGCATATGTCCCGCATCCGCCAACAACGCCAGAGAGCCGGAGAGTATCCCGCCCACCACCTCAAGGAGCATAAATCCGGCAGTGACGATAAAGGCGAAAAGCAGGCGACGAGCATTATTGTCTTTCGGCAGGTGTGAATCGGCATGAGAGTGTGAGTGCGCCATAACGTCATTCCTTTGTTATTCTCATCAATACTGTAGACATCATACTGATTTTTCGCTGACAAAATAAAAAGGAGAGCGAAAGCTCTCCCGTTATCAGACTTTTTTCTGCATTACTGTGTGGTACCGTCGGTTTTGGTATTCACGTCATTATTGACGCCATTACCGGTTTCCACTTTTTTATTAATATCCGGGCAGCGACCGTCTTTACACATGGTATTTTTATGCTCTTCATCCTTGGTCATTCCGTCATGATTCATGGTTGAACCGTCTGGATGCTGCATCGTGCTGTTAGTGTTGCCGTTGGTATTGATGTCGTTGTTATTCACATCATTCGGCGCAACATTCTGGCGGGCGTCCGGGGCAACCTGACCGGCATTTGCCGCCGAGTTCGCCTGGCCATTACTGGATTGCGCGTTAGATTCAGCAGCTAACGCTGCGCCGCTGGCAAGGCCGAGGGTAGCGGTCAGTAAAAGCGTAGTCAGTTTTGTCATTTTCATAAGATGCTCCTGTTATGGTGGATATGTCGGATAACCTCTTCCAACAGTGCACGTGTCAGTCAAATCCTCAAATAAGGGATAAAAAGCGTTCGCCGCCGCGGGTTAACGCAGCAGAGAATCTTGCAATAATTCATAAACAGAGTGATTACAGTTAAAAAGTGTAGGTTAGATCCCATTTTTCGCTACATTTGTGCGTTTTTTTCCTGAATTCCAGGATTATTCCGTTCAAAGTGTAAAAGCCCGTTTACACTATTTAATTGAAGAGATAGATTGGAGGGATTGCATTCATTGGGATAAGTACGGCAACACTGGAATAAACATGAATTATCAGAACGACGATTTACGCATTAAAGAAATCAACGAGTTATTACCTCCGGTCGCGCTGCTGGAAAAGTTTCCCGCCACGGAAAATGCAGCAAATACCGTTGCTCACGCACGCAAAGCCATCCATAAAATTCTCAAAGGCAATGACGATCGTCTGCTGGTGGTGATCGGTCCTTGTTCAATTCATGATCCGGCAGCGGCGAAAGAGTATGCCGCCCGTTTGCTGGCGCTACGCGATGAGCTTCAAGGCGAGCTTGAAATTGTCATGCGCGTCTATTTTGAGAAACCGCGTACCACCGTCGGCTGGAAAGGGCTGATTAACGATCCGCACATGGATAACAGCTTCCAGATTAACGACGGTCTGCGTATTGCGCGCAAACTGCTGCTGGATATTAACGACAGCGGCCTGCCTGCCGCCGGCGAATTCCTCGATATGATCACGCCGCAATATCTGGCCGATCTGATGAGCTGGGGCGCCATTGGCGCGCGGACTACTGAATCCCAGGTTCATCGCGAACTGGCGTCTGGCCTCTCTTGTCCGGTCGGTTTTAAAAATGGTACTGATGGCACGATTAAAGTCGCCATTGACGCCATCAACGCCGCCGGTGCGCCGCACTGCTTCCTCTCCGTCACTAAGTGGGGTCATTCGGCGATTGTGAATACCAGCGGCAACGGCGACTGCCATATCATTCTGCGCGGCGGTAAAGCGCCAAACTATAGTGCGCAACATGTTGCTGAGGTGAAAGAAGGCCTCACCAAAGCGGGACTGACGCCGCAGGTCATGATCGATTTCAGCCATGCCAACTCCTGTAAGCAATTTCAAAAGCAGATGGAGGTTTGCGCCGATGTCTGCCAGCAGATAGCGGGCGGTGAACAAGCGATTATTGGCGTGATGGTAGAGAGTCATCTGGTAGAAGGCAACCAGAGTCTGGAAAGCGGTCAGCCGCTGACCTACGGTAAAAGCATTACTGACGCCTGTATTGGCTGGGAAGATACCGATGCGCTGCTTCGTCAGTTGTCGGCAGCGGTAAAAGCCCGTCGTGGTTAATCTTCATTACGTCTTAAACCGGCCCGTAAGGCCGGTTTTTTATTTGGAAACCGGTGAGATAGGCCACCGTGTCATCAATCGAAATATAAATAAATATATAACGAAATAATTCGGCGCTATAATTCTCCTCTGATTAATAACGTAGCCCGAACCATGACCTGTCAGGACAAATCACTTTTAGCCCCCGCTCTCGCTTCCACGCTCGTCATTCCGCGCTATCGCCAGATCATACGAAAACGGGCTGTGCTCATGTTAGCTATTGCGTTGGCGATGATGGCTTCACTGATGGTGGATGTAACCTGTGGGTCTTCTGGTTTACCGCTCAGTGCGCTGTGGCAGGCGCTTTTCCAGCCGGAAAAGGTGAATGCGGGCATATACGTTATTGTCTGGGATATTCGTTTACCCTATGCCCTGATGGCGCTGCTGGTAGGCATGGCGTTAGGGTTAGCGGGCGCCGAAATGCAAACCATTTTAAATAATCCGCTGGCGACGCCGTTTACCCTCGGCGTATCGTCCGCGGCGGCTTTTGGCGCTGCGCTGGCGATTGTGTTGGGGATCGGTATTCCCGGTATTCCTGCCGCCTGGTTTATCCCGGCCAATGCGTTCATCTTTGCGCTTTTATCCGCGTTACTCCTGGACGGTATTACCCGTTGGACAGGCGTCGCCGCATCCGGAGTGGTGTTGTTCGGTATTGCGCTGGTATTCACCTTTAACGCGTTGGTCGCCATTATGCAGTTTGTGGCTGATGAAGATACGCTGCAGGGGCTGGTATTCTGGACGATGGGGAGCCTGGTCCGTGCGTCGTGGGAAAAATTGGGCGTACTGGCCGTGGTGTTTATTGCTGTGCTTTTTTGCGCGTTACGAAGCGCCTGGCAACTCACGGCATTACGTCTGGGCGAAGAGAGGGCGATGAGCTTTGGGATTCATGTCCGCCGTTTACGCCTGCTGTCATTGTTACGTATCAGCTTGTTATCAGCGCTGGCGGTAGCTTTCGTCGGGCCGATTGGTTTTATTGGTCTCGTTGCGCCGCACATTGCGCGAATACTTTTGGGGGAAGATCACCGTTTCTACCTTCCGGGCAGCGTGCTGATAGGCGGGCTGGTGTTATCGCTGGCCTCTATTGCGGCGAAAAATAGTATTCCGGGCGTCATGGTGCCGGTGGGGATTGTCACCTCGCTGGTCGGGGTTCCGTTCTTTTTAAGCATTGTATTGCGACATCGGGGGAGTCTCTGATGCGCGGGTTAATGCTCCGCTCATTTAGCGCCGGCTATTCCACTCAGCCGGTTATTGCAGATCTCAACGTTCCCTTACTGCCGCGCGGGAAAATTACCATTTTGCTGGGGCCGAACGGCTGTGGTAAATCGACGTTACTACGTTCGCTGGCCGGGCTGAATAACGCCGACGGCAAGGCGCTGCTTGATGGCGAGGATCTCATGTCGTTATCGTTTGCCGAGCGGGCGCAGAAAGTTGTGTTTTTGCCGCAGTCATTACCGCAGGGCGTACATCTGCATGTACTGGAGTCGATTATCGTGGTACTGCGGGCATCAGGCGGCAGAAACAATGCGCAGGGCAGAGCGCAGATACTGGCTATCCTTGAGCAATTGGGCATAACGCATCTGGCGTTGCAGTATCTCGACCAGCTTTCCGGCGGTCAGCGGCAGTTAGTGGGGCTGGCGCAATCACTGATTCGTCGCCCTGAACTTCTGTTGCTGGATGAGCCGCTCAGCGCGCTGGATTTAAACTATCAGTTTCACGTAATGGATCTCGTGCGTCGGGATACCCAGGCGCAAAATAGGGTGACGATAGTCGTGGCGCATGACATTAATATTGCACTGCGTCATGGTGACCATGTCCTGATGCTAAAAGACGGCAGGCTGGTCGCCAGCGGCGCGCCGGAGACGGTGATTACTGCGGAGCGTCTGGCTGAAGTGTACCGGGTACGAGGACGCGTGGAGCGCTGTTCGCAGGGTAAATTGCAGGTGGTGCTGGACGGCGTGATCGCTGTTTAAGACATATTGCCTGATGGCGCTGCGCTTATCCGGCCTACCCATTGCTCGTAGGCCGGATAAGGCAGTTATACCGCCATCCGGCAAAGGTGATTACTTCGCTTTACCCTGATTCGCCACGGCAGCCGCTTTCGCAGCGATCTCGTCAGCGTTGCCCAGATAGTAATGTTTGATCGGCTTGAAGTTTTCGTCGAACTCATACACCAGCGGCACGCCGGTCGGGATGTTTAACTCAAGAATCTCATCTTCACTCATGTTATCCAGGTATTTCACCAGCGCACGCAATGAGTTACCGTGAGCGGCGATGATCACGCGCTCACCGCTCTTCATACGCGGCAGGATGGTGTCGTTCCAGTAAGGAATAACGCGGTCGATGGTCAGCGCCAGACTTTCGGTCAACGGCAGCTCTTTCTCGCTCAGTTTGGCATAACGTGGATCATGACCCGGATAACGCTCATCATCTTTGGTCAGTTCCGGCGGCGTCACGGCAAAACCGCGGCGCCACTGTTTAACCTGCTCGTCACCATATTTTTCTGCCGTTTCCGCTTTATTCAGCCCCTGCAACGCGCCATAGTGACGTTCATTGAGTTTCCAGGATTTTTCCACCGGCAGCCACGCCTGATCCAGTTCATCCAGTACGTTCCACAGCGTATGGATAGCGCGTTTCAGTACGGAAGTGTAGGCAAAATCAAAGCTGAAACCTTCTTCTTTTAGCAGTTTACCCGCTGCTTTTGCTTCGCTTACGCCTTTTTCAGACAGGTCAACATCATACCAGCCGGTGAAACGGTTCTCTTTGTTCCATTGACTTTCACCGTGACGTACCAGAACCAGCTTAGTTACAGCCATACTCTCACTCCTATAAATCATATGTAATGATAATAATTCTCATTATATTGCCGCGAGGTGTTGGCGGCAATGCTTACGCATAACCATAGCGAAAATAGTGGCGCAGTGTAAGGTTCTTGTGAACTCAGAGTTGCGATTTTGTCTTTAAGTGGTGGAGGTTTGAGCAGGGCAATGGCGCGTAGGCCCGATAAGCTTGCGTCATCGGGCATGTAGCGGCATATCGTTAGAACGGAATAAACTGATACTCGGTCAGGCTGGCGTACTCCTCGCCAGGGCGAAGGATACAGTCAGGCTGCGGCCATTCAGGATGATTCGGGCTGTCCGGCAGCAGTTCGCTTTCCAGCGCCAGCCCTTGCCAGTCGGCATAAGGTTCCGGTCCGCGGGAAGGTGTACCCGCCAGATAATTGCCGGAATAAAACTGTAGCGCCGGGGCGGTGGTGTAAACCATCATTTGTAGCTTTCCATCCTGTGACCACAGACGGGCCGCCGGCTTTTTGCCATCACCCTGCGTCTGTAGCAGGAAAGCATGATCGTAGCCTTTAACCTTGCGCTGATCGTCATCGGCGAGAAACTCGCTGGCAATGACTTTTGGCATCCGGAAGTCAAACGAGGTATTGGCTACCGATTTTAGCCCCTGGCGTGGAATACCGGATTCATCTACCGGCAGATACTCATCCGCCAGAATTTGCAGCTTATGTTGGCGCACGTCGGTCCGATCGCCGTCCAGATTAAAATAGACGTGGTTGGTCAAATTCACCGGACAGGGTTTATCGACCGTCGCTCGGTAGGTGATGGAGATTCTATTGTCATCGGTCAGACGATATTGCGCCGTGGCGCAAAGATGGCCAGGAAAGCCCTGGTCGCCGTCATCAGAGGTGAGCGCGAATAATACCTGGCGATCGTTCTGGTTCACAATTTGCCAGCGGCGCTTGTCAAAGCCTTCCGGTCCGCCGTGTAGCTGGTTCTCGCCCTGGCTTGGGCTTAACTGTACGGTTTCGCCGGCAAACGTATAGCGGCTATTGGCGATACGGTTCGCGTAACGGCCAATAGAGGCGCCGAGGAACGACGTCTGTTCAGGGTAGTGTTCCGGGCTGGCGCAGCCCAGCAATGCTTCCCGAACGCTGCCGTCAGACAGCGGGATACGGGCGGAAAGAAGAGTGGCTCCCCAGTCCATCAGCGTTACCACCATCCCTGCGCTGTTGCGCAGGGTTAACAGGCGGTACGGTTGACCATCGGGGGCCAGTGCGGGCGTTTCATTTAGCACTGTCCTGCTCCTTGTGACGGTTTGCATACATAAAAGGTTTCTTTGATTCCGGTTTTCGCTTCGTACTGTTGCGCAACGGCCTGCTGCACCGCGGGAACCAGATCTTCCGGGATCAGCGCGACAACACAGCCGCCGAAGCCGCCGCCAGTCATGCGCACGCCGCCTTGATCGCCGATGGTCGCTTTGACGATGTCTACCAGCGTGTCTATCTGCGGGACGGTAATTTCGAAATCATCGCGCATTGAGGCATGGGACTCCGCCATCAGTTGGCCCATACGTTGCAAATCACCTTTCTCCAGCGCGCTTGCCGCTTCAACGGTGCGCGCATTTTCGCTCAATACATGGCGAACGCGTTTTGCGACTACCGGGTCCAGTTCGCTGGCGACGGCATTGAACGCCTCAAGGCTGACATCGCGCAGGGCCGGCTGCTGGAAGAAACGGGCGCCGGTTTCGCACTGTTCACGGCGGGTATTATACTCGCTGCCCACCAGAGTGCGCTTAAAGTTACTGTTGATGATCACCACGGCGACACCTTTCGGCATGGAAACCGCTTTGGCGCCGAGCGTACGGCAATCAATCAGCAACGCATGATCTTTTTTGCCGAGCGCAGAGATGAGCTGATCCATAATGCCGCAGTTACAGCCGACAAACTGGTTCTCGGCCTCTTGTCCGTTGAGCGCAATTTGCGCGCCGTCCAGCGGCAGGTGATAAAGCTGCTGGAAGACGGTGCCCACCGCCACTTCCAGCGAGGCGGAGGAGCTTAACCCGGCGCCCTGCGGCACATTGCCGCTGATGACCATATCCACGCCGCCAAACGCGTTGTTACGCTGTTGCAGGTGTTTCACTACGCCGCGCACATAGTTAGACCATTGCTGGCTATCGTGGGTCACGATCGGCACATCCAGTGAAAATTCGTCCGCCTGATTGTCGTAATCGGCGGCAATCACCCGTACGGTACGATCGTCGCGCGGCGCACAGCTAATTACGGTCTGGTAATCGATAGCGCAGGGCAGAACAAAACCATCATTGTAATCAGTGTGCTCGCCGATCAGATTGACGCGGCCTGGCGCCTGAATCGTGTGGGTGGCAGGGTAGCCGAAAATTTCAGCAAACAGCGCGCGCGTTTTCTCTTTCAGATTCATTTTTATACTCCGGATTCGCGAAAATGGATGTCGCTGACCGCGCGCAGGCGTTCAGCCGCTTGTTCTGCGGTTAAATCACGCTGGGTTTCCGCCAGCATTTCATAGCCGACCATAAATTTGCGGACGGTCGCAGAGCGCAGCAGCGGCGGATAAAAGTGCGCGTGCAACTGCCAGTGTGCGTTTTCTTCACCGTTAAACGGCGCGCCGTGCCAGCCCATTGAGTAGGGGAAGGAACACTGGAACAGGTTGTCATAACGACTGGTCAGCTTTTTCAACGCCAGCGCCAGAGAGTCGCGCTGCTCGTCGCTTAAATCGGTAATGCGCAGGACATGCGTTTTGGGTAACAGTAGCGTTTCGAACGGCCACGCCGCCCAGTAAGGCACCACCGCCAGCCAGTGTTCGGTTTCGACCACGGTGCGGCTGCCGTCCGCCAGTTCTCGCTGGACATAATCCACCAGCATTGGCGAGCGCTGCTCGGCGAAGTAGGCTTTTTGTAAACGATCTTCGCGTTCGGCCTCATTCGGCAGGAAGCTGTTGGCCCAGACCTGGCCATGCGGATGCGGGTTCGAACAGCCCATCGCCGCGCCTTTATTTTCAAAGACCTGCACCCACGGATAGGTTTTGCCTAACTCGGCGGTCTGCGTTTGCCAGGTTCTGACGATTTCCGTCAGCGCGGGCAGGCTCAACTCCGGCAGCGTTTTACTGTGATCGGGAGAAAAGCAGATCACGCGGCTGGTGCCGCGCGCGCTCTGACAGCGCATCAGCGGATCGTGGCTGTCCGGCGCATCCGGCGTATCGGCCATCAGCGCCGCGAAATCGTTAGTAAAGACGTAAGTCCCTTTGTAATCGGGATTTTTATCGCCGGTGACACGCGTATTGCCCGCACACAAGAAGCAGTCCGGATCGTGGGCCGGCAGCATTTGCTGAGACGGCGTTTCCTGCGCCCCCTGCCAGGGGCGTTTTGCGCGATGCGGCGAAACCAGAACCCACTGGCCGGTAAGCGGGTTATAACGGCGATGCGGATGATCGATGGGATTAAATGGGGTCATAACAACGTCCTTAATCTGGGTATCCCTGCGGATGGCGTGACTGCCAGTGCCAGGTGTCCTGCGCCATTTCGTCAAGCGTGCGGGTGACGCGCCAGTTCAGCTCGCGATCGGCTTTGCTGGCATCCGCCCAATACGCCGGGAGATCGCCGTCGCGACGCGGCGCGAAGTGGTAATTAATGGGTTTACCGCAGGCTTTACTAAAGGCGTTGACCACATCCAGGACGCTACTGCCGACACCCGCGCCGAGGTTATAAATATGTACGCCGGATTTGTCCGCCAGTTTTTCCATCGCCACGACGTGCCCGTCGGCTAAGTCCATAACGTGAATGTAATCGCGTACGCCGGTGCCATCCTCGGTCGGGTAATCGTTGCCGAAAACGGCGAGCGATTCGCGACGACCCACGGCGACCTGGGCGATATAGGGCATCAGGTTATTCGGAATACCTTGCGGATCTTCTCCCATGTCGCCCGACGGGTGCGCGCCGACCGGGTTGAAATAACGCAGCAGCGCAATACTCCACTCCGGCTGGGCTTTTTGCAGATCGGTGAGGATCTGTTCTACCATCAATTTACTTTTGCCGTAGGGGCTTTGCGGCGTGCCGGTAGGAAAACTTTCGACGTAAGGAATTTTGGGCTGATCGCCATAAACGGTGGCGGAGGAGCTAAAAATAAGGTTTTTAACGTTGGCCGCACGCATGGCGCTGACCAACCGTAGCGTACCGTTGACGTTGTTGTCATAGTACTCCAGCGGCCTGGCGACCGATTCGCCGACGGCTTTCAGGCCGGCAAAGTGAATCACGGTATCAATCGCGTGATCGTGCAGAATTTCGGTTATAAGCGCTTCGTTGCGAATATCGCCTTCGACAAAGGTCGGGTGCTTACCGCCCAGACGTTCAATAACGGGCAGCACGCTGCGCTTGCTGTTGCAGAGGTTATCGAGGATGACGACGTCATGACCATTTTGCAGCAATTGTACGCAGGTATGACTTCCAATGTAACCGCTACCACCTGTAACCAATACTCTCATAATTCGCTCCGTTAAGCCTATGGTATGGAATAACCATAGCATAACAAAGATGCGAAAAGTGTGACATGTAATAAATTAGTGGAATCGTTTACACACTGGTGATTTTGCGCATTTATATCAATTAAATGATTACAAATCATCTGGCTTGAGAATGCTTCTGCTTTTTATCCGAAAAAAAGGCGCGTTATGCGCCTGGAAATGAAACGGACGGGGCAGGGGCTGTCAGTCTTTTTTACGCGAGAGTAGCTTCCTGGCGAGCGCCCCGACGGCGACGACGCCGATGGCGGTCACTTTCCAGAATTTAAGTAACGCGATGCCGAGCATAGCAAGCAGTCCTACTTTTTTGGCCGCGATACCGCCAATCAGCGCGGCGAGCCCATACTCCGCTATTTTGTCCGTTGATTCGTTGAAGTCAGCGTAGCGTTGTCCAGAGTTGAACTTGACGGAACTGAGAATTCTTTTCGCCAGAGGGATTTCGTGGTCAACAGAACCTCTGTCGGTCACCAGATTTAAAGAAAAATAGCCTTCACGTCCCAGCAGATAGGTGTTGTAGTTCACGCCTTGTTCATTCAGTGGTTCGTTGGTGCCGATATCATGGATGGCGGCGGACCAGATCAGACGATGATTGGTTGCATCGTAGGTAGGCTTCTCGATCCAGCCAATAATTTCTATCGGCTCAATGCCTTTTGCAATACGATCTTTATTCGCTTCTTTTGTGCCTTTGCGCAGGTTATCCATTAATTCATCGGCATCCCAATTTTTTGCATCATCATCTTTTACATAACCAGAATCATCATATTCGATAGAAATAAATCCATTCATTTCCTTTTTAAATACGAGACCGTAAAAATATTCATCGTCAACATAGTTACCAATTTCACGCATAAATACCGCCGCTTCTTTTGCGGGTATCCAGGTAAATCCTTCCGGTAGATTAAGCGTGGCTTTATCACCTAAACTAATCTTTGTCGGACCCGCAACGGCGGCGCGACTCATGCCTTCAACAGCGACCTCAACGGCGGTTTTACGCGCTTCCTGCGCAGCGGTCGGCTTTTGCTCAGCATAACTGCTGGGGCAAAATAACATGGCTGCCAGTAAAAATAGTATTATTTGTGGAAAACGAAAAGCCATAATGAATCCCTTATATTCACATACGACATCATTGTCGAAAATTTCAGAATTATTATGACAATGAGGCGGTCAGCGATTCAAGAGATAGTAAGCTTATCGACCGTTATTATTATTCTTAATAAAAGGAGAGTGGTTCCAGAATGGCGCGCAGCGCCATTCTGATAATACATTTAATTATTGCATCGTCCGGAAACGTACTTATAACGTTCGCCCTCTGGTACAAATTCCAGCCGGTGGGTAATACAGGCAGGCGCATCCTCTGCATGATGGGAAACGAACAGCAGCTGAGTCTCTCCCTGGCGAATTAATACATCTACAAAACGGCGTACCAGTTGGCGGTTCAGCGGGTCCAACCCTTGCAGCGGCTCATCCAGAATCAACACTGTCGGATGCTTAACCAGCGCGCGCACGATCAGCGCCAGCCGCTGCTGTCCCCAGGAGAGACTGTGGAAGGGGGCATCCGCCGTACGCTTATCGATTCCCAGAATATCCAGCCACTGTTGCGCCAGTTTTCGTTGCCTGTCTGAAACGGCCTGGTAAATGCCGATAGAATCGAAATAGCCGGAGAGAATGACATTGCGTACCGTGGTACTGACGCGGTAATCCAGATGTAAACTGCTGCTGACGTAGCCGATATGTTTTTTGATATCCCAGATTGTTTCGCCGCTTCCTCGCCGCCGCCCGAACAGCGTAAGATCGTTGCTGTAGCCTTGCGGATGATCGCCAGTAATAAGGCTAAGCAACGTAGACTTACCCGCTCCGTTAGGACCGACGATCTGCCAGTGTTCGCCCGGATTGACTCGCCAGCTTAGGTGGTGGAGGATAGGGCGATCGTTATACGAGACTACGCCATCGTTAAGTACGATCCGTGGTTCGCCATCGGGTAACGCATGGCGGGCGGAAGGTTCGTCCGGTTCGGGTAATTGTACGTCGGTCAGACGCTCGCTGTGCGCGAGTTGAGCGACCAACGCCCGTTGCAGTAACTCTGTCGTCGTTCCGGTCTCCGCCAGCGTACAGTCGGCAAGCACGCCGGCAAACTGCACGAAGTCCGGGATCTCATCAAAACGGTTGAGTACCAGCGCCAGGGTAATACCCGCCTGGTTCAACGCCGTCAGGCGTTGCGCCAGTTGTTGACGGGCGGTCACGTCAAGCCCGTCGAACGGTTCATCAAGGATCAATAACTCCGGCTCAGACATCAGCGCCTGACACAGCAGCGCTTTTCGCGTCTCGCCGGTAGAAAGGTATTTAAAACGCCTGTTGAGTAAAGCGGAAATGCCGAACTGCTGCGCCAGCATCGCACAGCGGGCAGGATGGTGAACATCATCCTGAATAATTTCCGCGGTAGTGCGCCCGGTATCGTCTTCGCCAGGACTGAGCATATCGGTGTTATTACGTTGCCACTCATCGCTGACCAGCTTTTGCAATTGTTCAAAGGACAGACGAGTAATGCGGGTAAACTGACACTGGCGCTCGCCTGTTAATAATGGCAGTTCACCCGCCAGCGCGCGGGCGAGCGCCGACTTCCCGCTCCCGTTAGCCCCAACGAATGCCCAGCTATCGCCCGCATTGAGCGTCAGCGAATCCAGATGAAGTGTTTTTGTATCGCTCAGACGAAACGTGCCTTGCGAAATTTGCAACGATGACATTTTGCATCCCATTTTTTGCAGCGATGAATGACAGGGATACGTCTTTCGGCAACGGATGTCAATGTGCTTAGCACAACGTTGCAATAATCACTCTGTCCGCATTAAACCAGGCAATCACGTCATCGCCTTCCTTTAACGTGGCGGCATCCGCAGTCGGTATCGTGGCGCACAGCGTCTGGCCGTCCGGCAGCGCCATCAACACTTCACACTGTTCCGCGCCGCGCTCGATATGGCTGATCGTTCCCGACAACTGATTGTCAGCGGCGCGCGCAACGGCTGCATCCCGGGTAATGCCAACCCACGGCGCTTTTAGCAGGATCAGCACTTCTTTACCTTCCTCCAGGCCGAGACGCTCGCCGCTTTGCGCCGTCAGCGCGACTTTGAGCCGCGTTTTGCCGTCGGCCAGCAGCACATCGACATGCTGTTGCACCTGATCGCGATCGCGGGCGGTAATGGTGCCGAACCACTGATTTCGGGCGCTGGTTTGCAGTGAAAAGCGGGAGATAGCGGCCAGCAGACTGTCAAGCGGCAGGGCGTCATCGTCGCTTAACACATCGAACGCTTTTTGCTGAATTTGGCCCAGCAAATCGTAAAGCTGGATCAGACGCTGACCATAGCGGGTTAATACCGCGCCGCCGCCGCCTTTGCCGCCCGTTGCGCGTTCAACCAGCATATGTTCACTAAGCTGGTTCATGTCGTTTATCGCATCCCAGGCGCTCTTATAGCTGATTCCCGCGTCTTTCGCGCCCTGACTAATCGAGCCGGAAAGCGCAATGTGTTTCAGCAGAGAGATACGTCGGGGATCGGCAAAAAGCTTTTGCTGAAGTTTCAGGGTAAGAAGGATTTCGGCCTGCATAACCAGCTCCTGGTAAAAAGACTATTGTGACTGAAAAGCGCGTCAGCGCAAAGCCGACCGCACAAAAGGGGAGTGCTTTTCTGTGTGATGCGGTTAAAATACAAAAAGGACTATATCTGGAGTTGCCCATGTTAGAGTTATTAAAAAGTCTGGTATTCGCCGTCATCATGGTACCGGTAGTGATGGCCATCATCCTCGGTCTGATTTACGGTCTGGGTGAGGTGTTCAACATTTTTTCCGGTATCGGTCAGAAAGACCAGTCCAGACAGAACCGCTGATTTCCCCAAACGCCCGCTCAGTCGGGCGTTTTTGTTTACTCAAGATCCTGCTTTTCCTGCCGATATTTTCTGTGTTTAATCGTTAATGGGTATGAATAACCGCTGGGAAACCCCTGAGATTATCGTTATATTGTCGATTACATAACGAAACGCACAAGGAGTTACAGATGGCGCATTCCTGGTTACGCCTGGTCGCAGGGGCGACATTATCTTTCGTCATCGCTGGTCATGCGCTGGCGGATGAAGGCAAGATCACCGTATTCGCCGCCGCGTCGCTAACGAACGCGATGCAAGACATTGCGGCAGAATATAAAAAAGAGAAAAATGTGGATGTGGTTTCCTCATTCGCCTCCTCTTCAACGCTGGCGCGCCAGATAGAAGCGGGCGCGCCGGCGGATCTGTTCATCTCTGCTGACCAGAAATGGATGGATTACGCAGCCGATAAAAAAGCGGTGGATACCACGACGCGCGAAACATTGCTTGGCAATAGCCTGGTGGTGGTAGCGCCGAAAGCCAGCGAGCAGAAACCGTTTACCATCGACAACAAAACGGACTGGATTCGTCTGCTGAACGGCGGGCGTCTGGCGGTGGGCGATCCGCAACACGTACCGGCGGGAATTTATGCCAAAGAAGCGCTGCAAAAGTTGGGCGCATGGCAAACGCTTGAACCGAAACTGGCGCCGGGCGAGGATGTGCGCGGCGCGTTGGCGCTGGTCGAACGTAACGAAGCGCCTTTGGGCATTGTATACGGTTCTGATGCGGTCGCCAGCAAAGGGGTCAACGTGGTGGCGACGTTCCCGGAAGATTCACATAAAAAAGTGGAATACCCCATCGCTATCGTGGAGGGGCATAAAAATGCGGCCGTCAGCGCGTTCTATGATTACCTGAAAGGACCGCAGGCCTCGGCAATCTTTAAACGTTATGGATTTACGACGAAGTAATGATACTGACCGATCCAGAATGGCAGGCTGTCCTTCTTAGCCTGAAAGTGTCTTCCCTGGCCGTGCTGTTTAGCCTGCCGTTTGGGATCTTTTTTGCCTGGTTACTGGTGCGATGCCGGTTTCCGGGCAAAGCCTTACTTGATAGTGTCCTGCATCTGCCGCTGGTGCTGCCGCCGGTGGTGGTCGGCTATCTGCTGCTGGTGTCGATGGGGCGACGCGGGTTTATTGGCCAGTGGCTGTATGACTGGTTCGGTCTCACGTTTGCCTTTAGCTGGCGCGGCGCCGTGCTGGCGGCGGCGGTGATGTCCTTCCCGCTGATGGTGCGGGCCATTCGGCTGGCGCTGGAGGGGGTGGATATCAAGCTCGAACAGGCCGCCAGAACGCTGGGCGCCGGGCGCTGGCGCGTTTTTCTGACTATCACCTTACCGCTTACCCTGCCAGGCATTATTGTCGGTACGGTGCTGGCGTTTGCCCGTTCGCTTGGCGAATTTGGCGCGACCATTACCTTTGTTTCCAATATTCCGGGCGAAACCCGCACCATACCTTCCGCCATGTATACCTTGATCCAGACGCCTGGCGGGGAGAGCGCGGCGGCGAGGCTGTGCGTGATTTCGATTGTATTAGCGCTGATTTCGCTGTTGATTTCTGAATGGCTGGCGCGGATGAGCCGTGAACGGACGGGGCGCTAACCATGCTGGAGCTTAATTTTTCCCAGACGCTGGGAACGCACTGTTTAACCCTCAACGAAACGCTGCCAGCCAGTGGGATCACGGCTATCTTTGGCGTCTCCGGCGCGGGAAAAACCTCGCTGATTAATGCCATCAGCGGTTTGACTCGCCCGCAAAAAGGACGCATCGCGCTGAATGGCCGGGTGTTGCATGACGCGGAAAACGGTATCTGTTTAACGCCGGAAAAGCGCCGCATCGGTTATGTTTTCCAGGATGCGCGCCTGTTCCCCCATTACAAAGTACGCGGCAATTTGCGCTACGGCATGGCGAAAAGCATGACCGGCCAGTTTGATAAGCTGGTGTCGCTGCTGGGAATTGAAGCGTTGCTTGATCGCCTGCCGGGGAGCTTGTCCGGCGGAGAAAAACAGCGCGTAGCGATAGGCCGGGCATTGCTCACCGCCCCGGAGTTGCTGCTGTTGGACGAACCGTTGGCCTCGCTGGATATCCCGCGTAAACGCGAATTACTGCCGTACCTGCAACGGCTGGCGCGAGAAATCAATATTCCCATGCTGTATGTCAGCCATTCTCTCGATGAAATTCTCCACCTGGCGGATAAAGTCATGGTGCTGGAGGATGGACAGGTTAAAGCGTTTGGCCCGCTGGAAGAAGTCTGGGGAAGCAGCGTTATGCACCCGTGGCTGCCGAAAGAGCAACAGAGCAGTATTCTGAAAGTCAGCGTGCTGGAGCATCACCCGCATTATGCCATGACCGCTCTGGCGCTTGGCGACCAGCACCTGTGGGTAAATAAACTCAATCAGCCGCTGCAATCCACACTGCGTATTCGTATACAGGCGTCGGATGTCTCGCTGGTACTACAGCCGCCGCAGCAGACCAGTATCCGCAACGTATTGCGGGCAAAAGTGGCGAATTGTTATGACGATAACGGACAGGTGGAAGTCCAGCTTGAGATAGGCGGCAGAACGCTGTGGGCGCGAATAAGCCCGTGGGCCAGGGATGAGCTGAATATCAAGCCTGGCCTGTGGCTTTACGCGCAGGTGAAAAGCGTTTCTATCACCGCCTGACTATAGCAGGTGGGTGTAAATAAATTTGGCGATGCTATCGGTAGTGTTATCGCCGATCACAACGTCAGCGCGCGCTTTCACCGCCTCATCGGCGTTGCCCATCGCAACGCCGGTGCCTGCCGCCTCCAGCATACTGATGTCGTTGTAGTTATCGCCGAAAGCGATCACATTCTTCATTGACCCTCCCTGCGCTTCTATCCACTGGGTAAGGCGCTTGCCTTTACTGTTGCCTTTGCGCGCGATATCCACCTGATCGTGCCATGACCATTCGCACTCCAGACCAAGCGCCTGTTCAACATGCTGACCGAACCGCTGTAGCTTGGGAATATCTTCATCGGTAAGCGCAAACTTCCACACGGCACTCACGTCGCGCGCCGCCTGCGCTAACGAAGAAACCTGTGTAAAGGTCGGACGTTGCTCCGGCGGCAAGGTCTGCGCCCACCGGGAGGTACGCACGACGTGACCGGTTGGGTGTTCGTAAAGCATAGCGTCATCAACATACATCAGGCCGTGAATCTGATGCTCATCCAGTAAATCAATCAACTGCAACGCCTTATCCACGGGCATAGGATCGGCATCCAGGACAGTTTTAGATTGATAATCATACAAATAGGTGCCGTTGCAGCAAATAGCAGGTGTTTCCAGCGCCAGCGCCTGATAAAAAGGATGAATAGCAACGTGATGGCGACCAGTGACAATGATAAGTTGAAAGCCAGCCTCTTTGGCGCGTGATAGCGCATCAAGCGAGGAGGGGAGTAAGGTTTTATGCGGGGTTAATAACGTTCCGTCTAAATCGAGGGCAATCACGCGTGCAGTCATAATTTTTTCCAGATTAAGAGTAATAATTCCGTCTGTCGGCATGGTACACCGGGACGGTAAGCAGACAAAATTCTGCGTCTGAATTCAGCATTCGCCGTCAAAAGCGACTACGTTAAGCTGTGTCCTGTTATTGCAGCTACATGCCATATGCAAAGGAGTATTCATGAAACAAACAGTCTATACCGCCAGCCCTGAGAGTCAGCAAATTCACGTCTGGAGCCTGAACCACGAAGGGACGCTGACGCTGGTGCAGGTCGTGGATGTGCCCGGTCAGGTTCAGCCGATGGTGGTCAGTCCGGATAAACGCTACCTCTATGTCGGCGTGCGCCCGGAGTTTCGTGTCCTGGCGTATCGTATTGCGCCGGATGATGGCGCGCTGACGTTTGCCGCCGAATCCGCCCTGCCGGGTAGCCCGACCCATATTTCTACCGATCATCATGGTCGTTTTGTCTTTGTCGGATCGTATAACGCCGGTAATGTCAGCGTGACGCGCTTACAGGATGGTCTGCCGGTTGAGCTGGTGGATGTGGTGGAAGGGCTGGACGGCTGCCACTCGGCAAATATTACGCCTGATAACCGTACCCTGTGGGTGCCTGCGCTAAAACAGGATCGCATTTGTCTGTTTACGCTAAGCGATGACGGCCATCTGGTGGCCCAGGAGCCGGCGGAAGTAAATACAGTCGAAGGGGCAGGCCCGCGTCATATGGTCTTCCACCCGAATCGACAATATGCGTATTGCGTCAATGAACTGAACAGTTCGGTGGATGTCTGGCAGCTTAAAAATCCGCATGGCGAGATAGAGTGCGTACAAACCCTGGATATGATGCCCGCCGATTTTTCCGATACCCGTTGGGCGGCGGATATTCATATTACGCCGGATGGACGGCATCTGTATGCCTGTGACCGCACCGCCAGTCTGATTACCGTCTTTAGTGTCTCCGAAGACGGCAGCGTACTGAGCGTTGAAGGCTTCCAGCCGACGGAAGCCCAACCGCGCGGCTTTAATATCGACAATAGCGGAAAATACCTGATTGCTGCGGGTCAAAAATCACATCATATCGCGGTCTATGAAATTACGGGCACTCAGGGGTTGCTGACGGAAAAAGGCCGTTATGCCGTCGGCCAGGGGCCAATGTGGGTTGTAGTGAACGCGTACTAAAGCGCTGTGTGCCGGAGGGCGGCGGGCTGGAGCTCATCAAGGCGGGATGCCTGATTAAGTTCAATAAACATTGCTTGCAGTAAAACCACGGGCCGCCACATCTGCTGCGGCGGCCCGTTTATAAGCCTGAACCGGAACGGCGATTACTGCTTAGGTTCCGTCACCACTTTACTGCCTACACCGCGGTTGTTGTATTCCCACATGCGGTTGTAGTTAGTGTCGTTCAGATTACGCTGCACCTCGTCTTTGTCATCCACGGTTCCCGTATTTCCGGCAAACGGACGTTTCGAGATGACCGCGTCGGCCCACGGTTTGGCAACGTTGAAGCCCTCGTTAATCACGCTGTCGCGGATCACTACCTGACCGTTGGTGTTGGCGTCGACATCCAGCGAGCGGCCAAGCTGCGCAACGCCATCGCCGGAGGCATTAAAGCGGCTGTTGATCGCCAAAAAGCCATAGTAAATATTGGACAGCGTCGCCGGGGCGAAAACGTAGGCTTCCTGCTGTGTGCGGGAGTTGACGACCTGGAAGTTGGTGTTATCGAACACCACGGCGCCGCGTCCGGAAACCATGTCCACATCGCCTTCAATATAGCTGTTCGTCACCAGCGTACGTGGCTGGCGATCGGTTTGCAGACGGTTCTGCACGCCGCTGTTGGTCACAAAGAAGGTGTTCTGGCGGCCAAGGATATTGACCTTGTTAATCTGGACTTTGTCGCCATCGGTACGCAGCGCCACCGCCGGATGGTTTCCGGCATCGACACTGTCGCCCAGCGTGTTCTCGATGGTCAGATTTTGTAGCTGCAGACCGTTATTCTGCGACCAGAACGCGGCAGAACACATCACACCGATCGTCGCGGCGTGTTTGCTTTGGCAGTTATCGAACATATACCAGGCGGGTTTACCAGGCATATATTTCCCGCCGGGATTCACCGCGCGGCGCCAGTCAGCGACACTCATTTCACCATCAATCGCCATCCCAATTTTCACATCGATCGGTTTTTCACCGGTCCCGTACAGGGTCAGACTTCCCGGCGCGGCGGGAACATACACGGTCCCCTGATAGTCGCCCGGCATAATAGCAATGTACTGGCGTTTGTTCGTGCGTTTAACCATTGCCGCATCGACCGCGGCCTGAATTGAGGTGTGCGTAACGCCTGGCGTACCTGCCGGCCCCACCACAAAGTCAGGCTGTGCGGGCAGGGTAATCGGCGACGGCGACCACGGGGCGGTATTCGGCGTCAGGGAGGCAAAATAGCGCGCCGCAACGAAGTTTTTCGCTTCATTTGCCGACAGAATTGGGCGCGAGGCGGTGCCAGGCGCGGTTTGATCGGAAGGGATCTGATCGGGTGGCGTAGAGCTACAGGCGCTCAGCGTCACGCCAAAAGCCAGTGCCAGCGCCAGACGGGAAACCGATAATGTATTCACAGGTTGCTCCGGGCTTGAAAAAGTTAAATGACATCCATTGAAGCCTGCTTTTTTATACTAAGTTGAACGAAACGGGAAGGCGAAAAGGTAAAAAGTTCCTTTTCAGGCTGGAAACACCTGTAGCATCAGATAGTTTTATCACAATTAAGCAACAACTTTCGCGCTTTGAGTTGACAATCCGAAGCAGAAAGAAAATAAATGTCTATACAACTCATGACAGGCAAGAGAGCGACAGGAATGCGGCAACTTTTACCGGGCGATACTGTCTGGCGAAACATCAGGCTGGCGACAATGGACCCGCAGCGGCAAGCCCCGTACGGGCTGGTGGATAACCAGGCGCTGATTGTACGCGAAGGGCATATTTGCGATATCGTGCCAGAGACGCAGCTTCCTGTCAGTGGGGACAATATCCATGATATGCAGGGACGACTGGTAACCCCGGGACTTATCGATTGCCACACGCATCTGGTGTTTGCCGGTAACCGCGCCGCAGAGTGGGAGCAGCGGCTTAACGGCGCGTCATACCAGCATATTAGCGCTCAGGGCGGCGGCATTAACGCGACGGTATCAGCAACCCGCGCCTGTGCGGAGGAGACGCTCTACCTGCTGGCGCGCGAACGCATGATGCGCCTTGCTAGCGAAGGCGTTACGCTGCTGGAGATTAAATCCGGCTATGGCCTGGAGCTGGCGACAGAAGAAAAGCTGTTGCGCGTCGCTGCAAAACTTGCCGCCGAAAACGCTATCGACATTAGCCCCACGCTATTGGCCGCTCATGCTACGCCAGCGGAGTATCGTGACGACCCGGACGGCTACATCACTCTGGTCTGCGAGACGATGATTCCGCAGCTCTGGCAAAAAGGGTTATTTGATGCGGTAGACCTCTTTTGCGAGAGCGTCGGCTTTAATGTGGCCCAGAGTGAGCGCGTGTTGCAGACGGCGAAGGCGTTAGGTATTCCCGTTAAAGGCCATGTTGAGCAGCTTTCGCTGTTGGGCGGCGCGCAGCTGGTGAGTCGTTATCAGGGTTTATCGGCGGATCATATCGAATATCTTGATGAAGCGGGCGTCGCGGCGATGCGTGACGGCGGTACTGTCGGCGTATTATTGCCCGGCGCGTTTTATTTTCTGCGCGAGACGCAGCGCCCGCCGGTAGAACTGCTGCGCCGCTATCAGGTGCCTGTCGCCGTCGCCAGCGATTTCAATCCCGGCACCAGCCCGTTTTGCAGTTTGCATCTGGCGATGAATATGGCCTGCGTACAGTTTGGTCTGACGCCGGAAGAGGCATGGGCGGGCGTTACGCGCCATGCCGCTCGCGCGCTGGGAAGACAGGCGACGCATGGGCAGATCAGGGCCGGCTACCGGGCGGATTTTGTGGTGTGGGATGCTGAACAGCCGGTAGAGATAGTGTATGAGCCGGGGCGTAACCCTTTATATCAGCGGGTATACAGAGGACAAATCTCATGACGCAATGGTATCCGGCTTCTCCGGCGCTCTGGCAGGGGCGCGATGACAGTATAGAAGCGCCGGATGCGCGGCGTCTGTTTCAGACCGTCACGCGCAGCGAGACCTTTTCCCCCGAAAACTGGCAGCAAAAGATCGCGTTAATGGGATTTGCCTGCGACGAGGGGGTAAAACGCAATGCAGGTCGTCCCGGCGCGGCAGGCGGCCCGGACGCGTTGCGTAAAGCGCTGGCGAATATGGCCAGCCACCAGGGACATGAACGGCTGGTGGATTTAGGCAATTGGGTTGCGCCGACGCCCGATCTGGAAGGCGCGCAGCAGGCCTTGCGCAATGCGGTAAGCCGCTGTCTGCGGGCCGGGATGCGCACGCTGGTACTGGGCGGCGGGCATGAAACCGCGTTTGGACACGGCGCGGGGGTGCTGGACGCGTTTGCGCAGGAAAGCGTAGGGATCATTAATCTTGATGCGCATTTGGATCTCCGTCAGACCGACCGGGCAACATCCGGTACGCCGTTTCGTCAACTGGCGCAGCTATGCGACGCGCAGAGCCGCGCGTTTCATTATGCCTGTTTCGGCGTGAGCCGTGCGGCGAATACGCAGGCGTTGTGGCGGGAAGCGCAGTGGCGGAATGTTACCGTGGTGGAGGATCTGGACTGCCATGACGCGCTGGCGCAGATGACGCAGTTTATTGACAAGGTGGATAAAATTTATCTGACTATCGATCTCGACGTATTGCCTGTCTGGGAAATGCCGGCCGTCTCCGCTCCCGCAGCGCTGGGCGTGCCGCTGATACAGGTTCTGCGTTTAATTGAGCCGGTTTGCCGCAGCGGAAAATTACAGGCGGCGGATCTGGTTGAGTTTAATCCACGCTTTGATGACGATGGCGCAGCGGCGCGCGTGGCGGCGCGGCTTGGCTGGCAAATCGCGCACTGGTGGCGTTAATCTGTCATCCGCAAAACACTCTCCGCATAAGGAAGGCTTCACGCATGTATTCATCCCGCTCCCGTTCTGCGCCTGCGCCTTTTTACGAAACGGTGAAACAGGACATCTGTAAAAAAATAGCCGGCGGCGTCTGGCAGCCGCACGATCGCATTCCGTCGGAAGCAGAACTGGTCGCCCAGTATGGCTTTAGCCGAATGACCATCAACCGGGCGCTGCGTGAGTTGACGGATGAAGGGTGGCTGGTGCGTTTACAGGGTGTGGGGACGTTTGT
This sequence comes from Salmonella sp. 741265073_HBA, assembly GCF_046569105.1. Classification (NCBI taxonomy): domain Bacteria; kingdom Pseudomonadati; phylum Pseudomonadota; class Gammaproteobacteria; order Enterobacterales; family Enterobacteriaceae; genus Salmonella; species Salmonella sp. 741265073_HBA. Next base: position 25,271 of record NZ_JBKFRY010000001.1, read on the forward strand.
CGCCGAACCAAAAGGCCAGTCCGCGCTGTTTGAAGTCCGCAGTATCGCCGAGGAGATTGCCGCCCGCCGTCATCAGCATCGTTGTGAGGTGCTCACGCTGGAGCGCGTGCGGGCAAACGCCATCCAGGCCAGCGCTCTCAACGTCAATGAGAGCGATGTCATTTTCCATTCCATCATGGTGCATTATGAAAACGATCTGCCGGTACAAATTGAAGATCGCTGCGTGAACGCGGATATTGCCGTGGATTACCTGGCGCAGGATTACCGTCAGACCACGCCGCACGCTTATTTGTCGCGGATCGCGCCGCTAACGGAAGGGGAACATATTGTGGAGGCGGTGCGCGCCACGGCGCAAGAGTGCGCGTGGTTAACTATCAAAGAGCATGAGCCTTGTCTGCTCATTCGTCGTACAACCTGGTCCGCGTCGCGGATTGTTTCTCACGCCCGCTTACTTTTCCCCGGGTCGCGCTATCGGCTACAGGGACGGTTTATCTCCTGAGCGGACTGCTGCCGGAAAACGTGATTGCTGACACAATATAACAAAATTGTATCATTTTTGTTAATTCTATTCTTGTGCTTACTTGTATAGACAAGTATATGTCTGATTCTTATCTGTGGGTCTGCGGCGGTGCCTGATAGTGGCGTTTTAGCGTTATTTGGCGATGGCAGACCGATAATAATGAGGAGTCATTGCTATGCCTGAAAGCAAGTATCGTCAGCAGACTATCCGCGCGCCCCGAGGCACGGTATTAACGGCGAAAAGCTGGCTGACAGAAGCCCCGCTGCGGATGTTAATGAATAATCTCGATCCTGACGTGGCGGAAAATCCGCATGAGCTGGTGGTCTACGGCGGGATTGGTCGCGCCGCGCGCAACTGGGAATGCTATGACGCTATTGTTGATGCGCTCACCCGGCTGGAGGCGGACGAAACGTTGCTTATTCAGTCTGGCAAACCGGTCGGCGTATTTAAAACGCACGACAACGCGCCGCGGGTATTAATCGCCAACTCCAACCTGGTTCCCCACTGGGCGACATGGGAACACTTTAACGAACTGGATGCGAAAGGGCTGGCGATGTACGGTCAAATGACGGCCGGAAGCTGGATTTATATCGGCAGCCAGGGAATCGTGCAGGGAACATACGAAACCTTTGTCGAGGCGGGGCGTCAGCACTATAACGGCACGCTGGCGGGACGCTGGGTGCTGACCGCCGGGCTGGGCGGCATGGGCGGCGCGCAACCGCTAGCCGCGACGCTGGCCGGAGCGTGTTCGCTGACGATTGAATGCCAGCAAAGCCGTATCGATTTTCGTCTGCGTACTCGCTACGTGGATGAGCAGGCCGCCACGCTGGATGACGCGTTGGCCCGCATTACGCGCTACACCCGCGAGGGGAAAGCCGTGTCCGTCGCCCTGTGCGCGAACGCGGCGGATATCCTGCCGGAACTGGTTAATCGCGGCGTGCGCCCGGACCTGGTGACCGATCAGACCAGCGCCCACGATCCGCTACATGGCTATTTACCCTCCGGCTGGCGCTGGGAGGAGTATCAGAAAAACGCGCAATCCGATCCCCACGGGACGATGCAGGCAGCGAAACGTTCCATGGCGGCGCATGTTCGGGCGATGCTGGCGTTCAGTCAAATGGGCGTGCCGACCTTTGACTATGGCAACAATATTCGCCAGATGGCGAAAGAGATGGGGGTGGAAAACGCCTTTGATTTTCCGGGATTTGTGCCAGCCTATATTCGTCCGCTGTTCTGTCGTGGCATCGGGCCGTTTCGCTGGGTGGCGCTGTCCGGCGATCCGCAGGATATCTATAAAACCGATGCCAAAGTCAAAGAGATAGTGGCTGAGGATAAACATCTGCATCACTGGCTGGATATGGCGCGCGAGCGCATTCATTTTCAGGGGCTACCGGCGCGTATCTGCTGGGTAGGCCTGGAGTGGCGGCAAAAACTGGGACTGGCGTTCAACGAAATGGTGCGTTGCGGCGAGGTATCCGCGCCCATTGTGATTGGCCGCGATCACCTGGATTCCGGTTCTGTCGCCAGCCCTAACCGTGAAACCGAAGCGATGCGCGACGGTTCCGACGCGGTTTCCGACTGGCCGCTGTTAAATGCATTGCTGAATACCGCCAGCGGGGCAACATGGGTATCGCTCCATCATGGCGGCGGGGTGGGGATGGGTTTTTCGCAACACGCCGGTATGGTGATTGTCTGTGATGGCACTGACGAGGCCGCCGCGCGTATTCGCCGCGTGTTACACAATGATCCGGCGACGGGCGTCATGCGCCATGCCGATGCCGGATATGATCTCGCGGTGGAATGCGCTGTTGAGCAAGGTCTGAATTTACCGATGGTTGCGGCGACGCAGGGGAAAGGCTGATATGAACACCATGACACTCACTCCGGGGCAGTTAAGCCTCTCTCAACTGTACGATGTCTGGCGTCATCCGGTACAGCTTCGGCTGGACGCCAGCGCCATTGACGGCATTAACGCCAGCGTCGCGTGCGTCAATGATATCGTTGCCGAAGGGCGTACCGCCTACGGCATCAACACCGGTTTCGGTCTGCTGGCGCAGACGCGCATCGCTGATGAAGACTTGCAAAATCTACAGCGATCGTTGGTGCTGTCTCACGCCGCGGGCGTAGGCGACCCACTGGATGACGCGATGGTGCGTCTGATTATGGTATTGAAAATCAATAGTCTGGCGCGCGGGTATTCCGGGATTCGGTTGAGCGTGATAGAAGCGCTCATCGCTCTGGTGAATGCCGGCGTGTATCCGCTGATTCCGGCAAAAGGCTCGGTTGGCGCGTCGGGCGACTTAGCGCCGCTGGCGCATCTGTCGCTGACGCTGCTTGGCGAAGGAAAAGCGCGCTGGCAGGGTGAATGGCTTCCGGCGCAGACGGCGCTAAAAAAGGCCGGACTGGAGCCTGTCGCGCTGGCGGCCAAAGAGGGGCTGGCGCTGCTTAACGGCACCCAGGCGTCAACGGCCTTCGCGCTGCGCGGTTTGTTTGAGGCACAGGAGTTATTTGCCTCCGCCGTTGTCTGCGGCGCGCTGACTACCGAAGCCGTGCTGGGATCGCGCCGTCCTTTTGATGCGCGTATTCATGCCGCGCGCGGACAACAGGGGCAAATTGACGTCGCGCGGTTGTTCCGGCATCTGCTGACCGATACCAGCGCCATTGCTGAATCACATCACCACTGTCATAAAGTTCAGGACCCGTATTCCCTTCGCTGCCAGCCGCAGGTAATGGGCGCTTGTCTGACCCAGTTACGTCAGACGAAAGAGGTACTGCTGGCTGAGGCCAACGCGGTGTCCGATAATCCGCTGGTCTTTGCCGAGGCGGGGGAGGTGATCTCCGGCGGTAACTTCCATGCTGAACCGGTTGCCATGGCGGCGGATAATCTGGCGCTGGCGATAGCGGAAATCGGCGCGCTATCGGAGCGGCGCATCGCGCTGATGATGGATAAACATATGTCGCAGTTACCGCCGTTCCTGGTAAAAAATGGCGGCGTTAATTCCGGTTTTATGATTGCCCAGGTCACCGCCGCGGCGCTCGCCAGCGAGAATAAAGCGCTGGCGCACCCGCACAGCGTGGATAGCCTGCCGACCTCGGCGAATCAGGAAGATCATGTCTCAATGGCCCCGGCGGCAGGACGGCGACTCTGGGAAATGGCGGCGAATACCCGCGGCATCATTGCCGTGGAGTGGCTGGCGGCCTGTCAGGGGATAGATTTACGGGAAGGGTTAACCTCCAGCCCGTTACTGGAACAGGCGCGGCAGACACTGCGTGAGCGGGTGGCGCACTATACGCAGGATCGTTTTTTCGCGCCCGATATTGAGTGTGCGACGGCGCTGCTGGCGCAAGGCGCGTTACAGCGTCTGGTGCCGGACTTTATGTGAATGCTGCCGGATGGCAAGGCGCTTATTCGGCTTACCCAACCCGTTGGCAGGGTAAGACGTTTACGCCGCCATCCGGCACAGCGTTTAACTGAACATCGCCGTGATCGAGGCGCTGGCGAGCGAATGGAAATGCACGTTAAAGCCGACCATCGCGCCGCTGGCGTCTTCATCAACGTCAAGACGCTCGACGTCCAGTGCGTGAACCGTAAAGATATAGCGGTGCGTTTCCCCTTTAGGCGGCGCCGCGCCGCCGTAGCCCGCTTTACCGAAATCGGTACGCGTCTGAATGACGCCGTCTGGTACGGCCACCAGGCCTGAGCCGAACCCCTGGGTCAGTACGCGTGTATCCGCCGGGAGGTTCACCACCACCCAGTGCCACCAGCCGGAGCCGGTCGGCGCGTCGGGATCGTAACAGGTCACGACAAAACTTTTGGTGCCCATCGGCACGTCGTCCCAGGCCAAATGCGGCGAAATATTATCGCCATCATAGCCCATACCGTTAAAAACGTGGCGATGAGGAAGTTTATCTCCATCGCGCAAATCGTTGCTGATAAGTTTCATGCGCTCTCCTTTTGACTCACCAGAAGTGTAGCCAGAAGCAGCATCGCTTACCGCTGATTAATGGCTAAAAAATGTTTCATTGTGTGCCGCGTCATTGACCGCCTGGGTCAAACGGCGCAGTTGATCCGGACGAATAATGTAGGGCGGCATCAGGTAGATTAGCTTGCCGAACGGCCTGATCCAGACGCCTTGCCCGACGAAGAAGCGTTGAAGCGCCGCCATATTGACCGGATGCGTGGTTTCAACCACCCCAATCGCGCCCAACACCCGCACATCCGCCACCCAGGGAGAACTTTGCGCGGGGGCTAACTCAGCGCGTAACTGAGACTCGATAGACGCCACCTGCTGACGCCATTCGCCGCTTTCCAGCAGCGTCAGGCTGGCGCAGGCGACGGCGCAGGCCAGCGGATTCCCCATAAACGTCGGGCCATGCATAAAACACCCCGCCTCGCCGTTGCTAATAGTCTCTGCAACCTGGCGTGTCGTGAGCGTTGCTGAGAGGGTCATGGTGCCGCCGGTTAAGGCTTTGCCGAGACACAGAATATCCGGCGCGATCCCGGCGTGCTCGCAGGCGAACAGTTTGCCGGTACGGCCAAACCCGGTGGCTATTTCATCGGCAATCAGCAGAATGCCTTCGCGATCGCACATGTTACGAATACGCCTGAGCCATTGTGGATGATATATGCGCATCCCGCCCGCGCCCTGAACGATAGGTTCCAGAATCACGGCGGCTATTTCATGGCGATGCGCGGCCATCAGGCGGGCAAATGGCGCGATGTCGCTTTCATCCCATTCGCCATCCATCCGGCTTTGCGGTGCCGGTGCGAACAGATTTTCCGGCAGATAGCCTTTCCACAAGCTGTGCATGGAGTTATCCGGATCGCACACCGACATCGCGCCGAACGTGTCGCCATGATAACCGTGGCGAAACGTCAGAAAACGCTGACGCGATTCGCCCCGCGCCTGCCAGTACTGCAGCGCCATCTTCATGGCCACTTCTACCGACACCGAACCGGAGTCGGCCAGAAAGACACACTCCAGCTGCTCAGGCGTTATCGCGACCAGCTTACGGCACAGATTCACCGCAGGTTGATGGGTTATGCCGCCGAACATGACATGCGACATGGCGTCAATTTGCGCTTTCATCGCCGCGTTCAATTGCGGGTGGTTATAACCATGAATGGCCGCCCACCAGGAGGACATCCCCTCAATCAGGCGTTCGCCCGAGGCGAGAACCAGCTCGCAGCCTTCGGCCCGCTCAACGGGATATACCGGCAGCGGCGAGGTCATGGAAGTGTAAGGATGCCAAATATGGCGTTTATCGAAGGCCAGATCGTCCGTTGTCATAATCGACTTGTAAACCAAATTAAAAAGATTTAGGTTTACGAGTCTACACCATATCAAAAACAAACAACATATTTTGGAGAAGCCCGATGGCTCGCCACCCACGCTGGACACTGTCGCAAGTAACCGAATTATTTGAAAAACCACTGCTGGAATTGCTGTTTGAAGCGCAGCAAATTCATCGCCAGCATTTCGATCCGCAGCAGATACAGGTTAGTACGCTGCTGTCGATCAAAACCGGCGCCTGCCCGGAGGATTGTAAATACTGCCCGCAGAGCTCGCGCTATAAAACCGGGCTGGAAGCCGAGCGTTTAATGGAAGTAGAGCAGGTACTGGACTCCGCCCGTAAAGCGAAAAACGCCGGTTCGACCCGCTTCTGTATGGGGGCGGCCTGGAAGAATCCGCATGAACGCGATATGCCTTATCTGGAGAAGATTGTACAGGGCGTCAAAGCGATGGGGCTGGAAACCTGTATGACGCTCGGCATGTTGAACGAGAGCCAGGCGCAGCGTCTGGCTAACGCCGGGCTGGATTACTACAACCACAACCTCGATACCTCGCCGGAGTTTTACGGCAATATCATCACTACCCGTACCTATCAGGAGCGCCTCGACACGCTGGAAAAAGTCCGTGAAGCAGGGATTAAAGTGTGCTCCGGCGGCATTGTGGGTCTGGGCGAAACGGTTACCGATCGCGCCGGACTGTTGTTGCAGTTGGCGAACCTGCCGACGCCGCCGGAAAGCGTGCCAATCAACATGCTGGTGAAGGTGAAAGGCACACCGCTTGCGGATAACGATGACGTGGATGCGTTTGATTTTATTCGTACTATCGCCGTGGCGCGCATCATGATGCCGACCTCATACGTGCGTCTTTCCGCAGGGCGTGAACAGATGAACGAACAGACCCAGGCGATGTGCTTTATGGCCGGGGCGAACTCGATTTTCTATGGCTGCAAATTGTTAACTACGCCAAATCCGGCAGAGGACAAGGATCTGCAGTTATTCCGTAAGCTGGGGCTGAATCCGCAGCAGACCAGGGTGCTGGCGGGCGATAACGAGCAGCAGCAACGTCTGGAGCAGACGCTGATGACGCCTGACACCGATGATTATTACAACGCGGCAGCCTTATGAGTTGGCAACAACGCGTCGACGATGCGCTGACGGCGCGTCGGGCGACGGATACGTTGCGCCGCCGCTATGTGGTGTCGCAGGGTGCCGGACGCTGGCTGGTAGCGAACGGGCGACAGTATCTTAACTTCTCCAGCAATGATTACCTCGGCTTAAGTCAACACCCGCAGATTATTCGCGCCTGGCAACAGGCAGCGACGCGTTTTGGCGTCGGCAGCGGCGGGTCGGGTCATATCAGCGGTTATTCCGTGGCGCACCAGGCGTTAGAGGAGGAACTGGCGCAATGGTTAGGATATTCGCGCGCGCTACTGTTTATCTCTGGCTTTGCGGCGAATCAGGCGGTCATTACCGCCTTAATGAAAAAAAATGACCGGATTGTGGCCGACAGGTTGAGTCATGCTTCCCTGCTGGAGGCCGCCAATCTGAGTCCGGCGCAGCTTCGCCGCTTTATCCATAACGATACGCAGCATCTGTCGCGTTTACTGCAATCGCCCTGCGTGGGCCAGCAACTGGTGGTGACAGAAGGTGTATACAGCATGGACGGCGACAGCGCGCCGCTGGCGGAAATCCAGCACATTGCCCGCAGGCATCATGCCTGGCTGTTGGTTGATGACGCGCACGGCATCGGCGTGACTGGCGATGAGGGGCGGGGCACCTGCTGGCAACGGGGGGTGAAGCCTGAGTTGCTGGTGGTGACTTTCGGTAAGGGGTTTGGCGTCAGCGGCGCAGCGGTGCTCTGCTCGGAAAGCGTCGCGGATTATTTGCTGCAATTCGCCCGTCATCTGGTTTACAGCACCAGTATGCCGCCCGCCCAGGCGCAGGCGTTAAGCGCCTCGCTGGCGGTGATCCGTAGCGATGAAGGTGGTGAACGGCGCGAAAAACTCGCCGCTCTGGTTCAGCGCTTTCGGGCCGGCGTTAACGCGTCCCGATTTACGCTACTGAATGCCCATAGCGCCATCCAGCCGTTAATCGTGGGCGATAACAGCCGTGCATTGCGCCTGGCGGAGGCGCTGCGTCAACAAGGATGCTGGGCGACGGCGATTCGCCCGCCGACGGTGCCTGTCGGCACGGCGCGCCTGCGCTTAACGTTAACGCAGGCGCATGAAGCGTGCGATATAGACCGTCTGCTGGAGGTGCTGCATGGCGCAGGTGAATAAGCAGGCTATTGCGGCGGCGTTTGGCCGGGCCGCATCGCAATATGAACAGCACGCCTCTTTGCAGCAACACAGCGCGGATGCGCTGCTGACGTTGTTGGCAGGCCGCCAGTTTGCCAGTGTGTTGGACGCAGGCTGCGGCCCTGGACGTATGAGTCGTTACTGGCGAGAGCGGGGGAGCGAAGTGACCGCCCTGGATCTTTCGCTGCCGATGCTGCAACAGGCGCGCGATCGTCAGGCGGCGCATCACTATTTGCTGGCGGATATCGAAGCGATTCCCCATGACGCCGAAGTTTTTGACCTGGCCTGGAGCAACCTGGCGGTCCAGTGGTGCGGCGATTTACGTGATGCGTTGAGCGAGTTGTATCGGGTTGTACGGCCCGGCGGCGTGGTGGCGTTTACCACCTTGTGCCAGGGGTCATTGCCGGAGCTGCGTCAGGCATGGCAGGCCGTCGATAATCGCGCTCACGCGAATAGCTTTTTGCCGGAAGAGGCCATTGACCACGCGCTGCGCGGCTGGCGGGCGTCTCGTCATACTCAGGCGATGACATTGTGGTTTGAGGATGCCCTGAGTGCGATGCGCTCGCTTAAAGGCATTGGCGCCACCCATCTTCATGAAGGGCGGGAGTCGGATGTATTAACCCGCGCCCGGCTTAGACAGATTCAGTTGGCATGGCCGCAGCGGCAGGGGAAATATCCGCTGACGTACCATCTTTTTATGGGAGTGATTGAACGTGACTAAACGCTATTTTGTGACCGGTACTGATACTGAAGTCGGTAAAACGGTTGCCAGTTGCGCCTTATTGCAGGCCGCAACGCAGTTAGGTTATCAAACCGTAGGCTATAAGCCCGTCGCTTCCGGCAGCGAAATGACAACCGACGGGCTACGCAATGGCGATGCCCTGGCCTTGCAGCGTAACAGCAGCCTGCCGCAACCTTATTCCGCTATCAATCCTTATACTTTTGCCGAGCCTACCTCTCCCCACATCGTTAGCGCCGACGAAGGCCGGGCGATAGACGCGGCGGTATTATCACGCGGATTGCGAACGCTGGAGGCGCAGGCAGACTGGGTGTTGACAGAAGGGGCGGGCGGCTGGTTTACACCGCTCTCTGCCACGCTGACGTTTGCCGACTGGGTACAGACGGAGCAGCTGCCGGTGATTCTGGTTGTTGGCGTCAAGCTGGGCTGTATTAATCACGCCATGCTGACGGCGCTGGCGGTAGAACAGGCCGGATTACCACTTGTCGGATGGATAGCCAACGACATACAGCCGCCGGGCGCGCGTCATGGTGAATATCTCGCGACGCTTCGCCGCGTCATACCGGCCCCGCTGTTAGGGGAAATCCCGTGGCTGGGCATTTCTCCATCGCAGGCGGCGACAGGACAGTATCTGGACCTCAGCCCCCTGGAACGCGCCTGACCGCGCTTAAAAATCGCCTTCTTGCAGGATCTGACGATCCTGCTGTTCTTTCGCCAGACCCTCCTGACGTCGCCATGCTAAAAATGTGCAAAATGTGAGCGTCTACGCCTCAATTTTTCCCTTCTCGTTAGCCAATAATCTGCCAAAAATAGCGATAATTTTTTTTTATCGCCCGGCGAAAACGTCAAGGGCTGATTTTGCCAGGCGGCAGGGGATACGGGCTGGAAGCAGTTATCCACTATTCCTGTGGATAACCTTGTGTATTAGAGTTAGAAAACACAACGTAAGCGAGAGGCGACGCGGCCTGCGACTAAATTGGCGCGAAAGACGGCTTGAGAAAATATCCCTTTTTAGACAGCAAGTTATATAAAATCAATGGTTGTAAAGGAAGGGGGATACGTTGACATAAAACTTTCATCATCCGACTTGACAAATGTTAAAAAAGACTCTGGTCTGGGGATAACCAGCACACTGCTGGAATTTTACCCCGCGACTGTCTATGTTTTACCTCTAAATAGCGTGGGATATCTGCCGATAGCCATTATACACTGGAGTGTTACTGTTTTTTCATCCAGTATTTTTTATTGGCAATATTCACCGTCGAGAGTAAAATTACACCCCTGCCCGCTCACTCCTTCAGGTAGCCGCTCATGAGTAAACCGTTCAAACTGAATTCCGCTTTTAAACCTTCTGGCGATCAGCCGGACGCTATACGTCGTCTGGAAGAGGGGCTGGAGGACGGGCTGGCGCATCAGACGTTGTTGGGCGTGACCGGCTCCGGGAAGACATTCACCATCGCCAACGTCATTGCGGACTTGCAGCGGCCAACGATGGTGCTTGCGCCCAATAAAACCCTGGCGGCGCAGCTCTACGGCGAAATGAAAGAGTTTTTCCCGGAAAACGCGGTGGAGTATTTCGTCTCCTACTATGACTACTATCAGCCGGAAGCGTATGTGCCAAGTTCGGATACGTTTATCGAAAAAGACGCTTCGGTAAACGAACATATTGAGCAAATGCGGTTGTCGGCAACGAAAGCGTTGCTTGAGCGACGCGATGTCGTGGTGGTGGCTTCCGTGTCCGCGATTTACGGTCTGGGCGATCCGGATCTCTACCTGAAAATGATGCTGCATCTGACGGTGGGAATGCTGATTGACCAGCGCGCGATTTTGCGTCGGCTGGCGGAATTGCAATACACCCGTAACGATCAAGCTTTTCAGCGTGGTACCTTTCGCGTGCGCGGCGAAGTGATCGACATCTTCCCGGCTGAATCTGACGACATCGCGCTACGCGTTGAGCTATTTGATGAAGAAGTGGAACGCCTGTCGCTGTTCGACCCGTTAACCGGGCAGGTAGAGTCAACGGTGCCACGTTATACTATCTATCCCAAAACGCACTACGTAACGCCGCGCGAGCGTATTCTGCAGGCGATGGAAGAGATAAAAGATGAGCTGGCGGACAGGCGTAAGGTCTTGCTGGCGAATAATAAGCTGCTTGAAGAGCAGCGATTAAGCCAGCGCACGCAGTTCGATTTAGAGATGATGAACGAGCTGGGCTACTGCTCAGGCATTGAAAACTATTCCCGCTTTCTGTCGGGCCGCGGGCCGGGCGAACCGCCGCCAACCTTGTTCGATTATCTGCCCGCCGACGGACTGCTGGTGGTGGATGAGTCTCATGTCACCATCCCGCAGATAGGCGGCATGTACCGCGGCGACCGGGCGCGCAAAGAGACGCTGGTCGAGTATGGCTTCCGTCTGCCTTCGGCGCTGGATAACCGTCCGCTGAAGTTTGAGGAGTTTGAAGCCTTAGCGCCGCAAACTATCTATGTTTCCGCCACGCCCGGAAACTATGAGCTGGAAAAATCTGGTGATGAGGTGGTGGATCAGGTCGTGCGACCGACCGGGCTGCTGGACCCGATTATTGAAGTGCGTCCGGTGGCGACCCAGGTGGACGATCTGCTGTCCGAAATTCGTCAGCGTGCGGCCATTAATGAGCGTGTCCTTGTCACTACGCTTACCAAACGGATGGCGGAAGATTTGACCGAATATCTGGAAGAGCACGGCGAGCGCGTGCGTTACCTGCACTCAGATATTGATACCGTGGAGCGCATGGAAATCATCCGCGATTTGCGTCTGGGCGAGTTTGACGTTCTGGTGGGGATTAACCTGCTGCGCGAAGGGCTGGATATGCCGGAAGTCTCGCTGGTGGCGATTCTGGACGCTGATAAAGAGGGCTTCCTGCGCTCCGAGCGCTCCCTGATTCAGACCATAGGACGCGCGGCGCGTAACGTTAACGGTAAAGCGATTCTGTATGGCGATAAAATCACGCCGTCGATGGCGAAGGCGATTGGAGAAACCGAGCGACGTCGCGAGAAGCAGCAGAAGTACAACGAAGAGCACGGTATCACTCCGCAGGGGCTGAACAAAAAAGTGGTCGACATCCTGGCGCTGGGGCAGAACATTGCGAAAACCAAAGCGAAGGGGAAAGGCAAGGGCCGTTCTACGGCGAAAGCCGGAATTGTCGAACTGGATATGACGCCGAAAGCGTTGCAGCAGAAAATTCATGAACTGGAAGGGCAAATGATGCAGCACGCGCAAAATCTGGAGTTTGAAGAAGCCGCGCAAATTCGCGACCAGTTGCACCAGTTACGCGAGTTGTTTATCGCGGCGTCCTGACAATGTGTCGATCGCCAGCGAGTCATCGTTACCATGGCTCGCTTTTGAGAATTTCAGTGCAATAGTAAGGGCTAAGTCAGTCAGGAATGAAAAACAGTGACAGGCTTTGACTAACGAGATTGTCGAAAAACTCAAAACATCAATGGGGTAGCTAGTTTAATCACAACTGAAGAAAATTAGCGTTGAGGCTGAACCCAACGCTAATTTTCCCTCTCTCCTCGGCTATGAAAAAAAACGCCCCGTATTATCGGTATAGCTATCCTTATGATCGTCATTTTAATCTTATGTGAGTTCGTTGAAAGCGTGTCATGGCAACAGATTACATCATTCTACTTAAAAAAGAGGTGATGGAAGCGCGAGCATTTATAAGTCAAGCGCTGCAAATACTGAATAATTTGTCCGAAATAATGACGACTATGGCCTCTTGTTTAAAGTTGAGAATATCCTTATCTGTTACTTTAGGTTACGTTCAGATCAGGTAGGGAAAATATGTTTAATATTACTAATATACAATCTACGGCAAGGCATCAAAGTATTAGCAATGAGGCATCAACAGAGGTGCCTTTAAAAGAAGAGATATGGAATAAAATAAGTGCCTTTTTCTCTTCAGAACATCAGGTTGAAGCACAAAGCTGCATCGCTTATCTTTGTCATCCACCTGAAACCGCCTCGCCAGAAGAGATCAAAAGCAAGTTTGAATGTTTGAGGGAGTTAGCCTTCCCGGCGTATGCGGATAATATTCAGAGTAATAGAGGGGGGACAGACCAATACTGTATTTTGAATGAAAATAGTCAGGAAATTCTGTCTATAATTTTTAATACAGAGGGCTATACCGTTGAGGGAGGGGGAAAGTCAGTCACCTATACCCGTGTAACAGAAAGCGAGCAGGCGAGTAGCGCTTCCGGCTCCAAAGTTGCTGTGAATTATGAGTTAATCTGGTCTGAGTGGGTAAAAGAGGCACCAGCGGAAGAGGCAGCAAATCGTGAAGAAGCCGTACAACGGATGCGTGACTGCCTGAAAAATAATAAGACGGAACTCCGTCTGAAAATATTAGGACTTACCACTATACCCGCCTGTATTCCTGAGCAGATAACTACTCTGATGCTCGATAACAATGAACTGAAAAGTTTGCCGGAAAATTTACAGGGAAATATAAAGACCCTGTATGCCAGCAGTAATCAGCTAACCAGTATCCCTGCCACGTTACCGGATACCATACAGAAAATGGAGCTGAGCATTAACCGTATTACTGAATTGCCGGAACGTTTGCCTTCAGCGCTTCAATCGCTGGATCTTTTTCATAATAAAATTAGTTGCTTACCTGAAAATCTACCTGAGGAACTTCGGTACCTGAGCGTTTATGACAATAGCATAAGGACACTGCCAGAACATCTTCCGTCAGGGATTACCCATTTGAATGTGCAGAGTAATTCGTTAACCGCTCTGCCTGAAACATTGCCACCGGGCCTGAAGAATCTGGAGGCCGGCGAAAATGTCTTAACCAGTCTGCCCGCATCGTTACCACCAGAATTACAGTTCCTGGATGTAAGTAAAAATCAGATTACTGTTCTGCCTGAAACACTACCTCCCACGATAACAACGCTGGATGTTTCCCATAATGCTTTGATTAATCTACCGGAAAACCTCCCGGCGGCATTACAAATAATGCAGGCCTCTCGCAATCGCCTGGTCCGTCTCCCGGAGTCGTTACCCCATTTTCGTGGTGAAGGACCTCAACCTACAAGAATAATCGTAGAATATAATCCTTTTTCAGAACGAACGATACAGAATATGCAGCGGCTAATGTCCTCTGCGGGTTATCAGGGACCCCGGGTATTGTTTGCCATGGGCGACTTTTCAATTGTTCGGGTAACTCGACCACTGCATGAAGCTGTCCAGGGTTGGCTAACCTGTCTTGAGGAGGAAGACGTCAACCAATGGCGGGCGTTTGAGACGGAAGTAAACGCGGCAGCCTTCAGCATGTTTCTGGATCGTCTTGGCGATACGCAGAACACCCGACATTCGGATTTTAAGGAGCAAGTCTCCGCCTGGCTAATGCGCCTGGCTGATGATAGCACACTAAGAGAAACCGCATTTATTATAGCGATGGATGCAACGATAAGCTGTGAAGATCGGGTCACACTGGCATACCACCAAATGCAGGAAGCGACGTTGGTTCATGATGCTGAAAGAGGCGTCTTTGATAGCCACTTAGCGGAACTGATTATGGCGGGGCGTGAAATCTTTCGGCTGGAGCAAATAGAATCGCTCGCGAGAGAAAAGGTAAAACGGCTGTTTTTTATTGACGAAATCGAAGTATTTCTGGGTTTTCAGAATCAGTTACGAGAGTCGCTGTCGCTGACAACAATGACCCAGGATATGCGATTTTATAACGTTTCGGGTATCACTGAGTCTGACCTTGACGAGGCGGAATTAAGGATAAAAATTGCTGAAAATAGGGAGTTTCACAAATGGTTTGCGCTGTGGGGGCCGTGGCATAAAGTGCTGGAGCGTATAGCGCCAGAAGAGTGGCGTGAAATGATGGCTAAAAGGGCTGAGTATATTGAAACGGATGAGTATCAGAGCCGGGTCAATGCTGAACTGGAAGCGTTAGGAATAGCGGGTGATCCTGACGCAGAGCGCATGGCTGGGATGCGGATAATGGAAGAGATCAATCAGACCCACTTTACTGGGATCATGGAGAATATATTGCTGAAAAAAGAGGTGAGCTCGCTCATGAGCGCCTACTGGCGATAGCTGAACGCAGTTTATCAGAAGGGGGAGAGAGCCTGTTTACCCTTCGGTGTAAACAGGCTTCTGATAAGCGCAGCGTCGTCGGTAAACGGGCTTAACCCAACGCCTGTAGCGCTTTTTCCAGCGCATTGTGTAATAACTGACGATCGTGGCGATAGGGGATATCGCTGGCCTCCAGCACTTCCTGAATCACCAGCCGATCGTTCACCGCACTGACGTCAACTTGCGGTCCAACCACCACCGCGTCAATGACTTTTTTGCCAATATATTGCTCCATCATCGCCAGCTTATCGACCAGCGTTAAACTGGCGGCGGGCAGACTTAGTTCGCGGCCCAGATTGCCGATATACACCATTGGCGCCGGGGTGCGCCGCAGCGCCTGCGCCAGTTCATCCAGCAGCAGGCAAGGCATCAGGCTGGTATAAAAACTGCCAGGGCCAATCAGAATCAGATCCGCGTCATTAATGGCCTGTACCGCTTCCCGCGTCGCCGGAACGTTTGGCGTTAACATGATCTCCTGCGGCGGAGTCGCTAACTGATCGATATTCACCTCGCCATAAATCTCATGCCCCTGATCGTCAATCGCCATCAGATCTACCGGAAGCTCCGACATCGGGATCAGCTGCGCGTCCACTTTAAGCAGATTACGAATTAAATTAATCGCTTCCAGAGGCCGCACGCTCAGGTGATCTAACGCCTTTAACATCAAATTTCCGAGGTTATGGCCAGAAAGTTCGCCATTACCGCCAAAACGATACTCAAACATAGCGGATGCGACGCTGGGTTCGGTAATTAACTGATTCAGACAGTTGCGCATATCGCCCCAGGCGATTCCGCCTTCCGAGCGGCGAATACGGCCAGTTGACCCCCCGTTATCTGTGGTAGTCACAATGCCGGTCAGGCGCGAACCTAATGAAGAAAGCGAGGAGAGGACGCGTCCTAATCCATGCCCTCCGCCGAGGGCAACGACACGATCAAGGTCAGCCAGCGTACGATTGCGCATAAAAATTCCTGAAGTCAAATAAGCAGCGCTACAGTAGCGCAAGTCGCGGGTTTTCAGCAATTAGCCGACCGGCTAAAAGACAATTAATTATTCCCGACTACCCCTTTATAGCGAGGGCGTTACCACGGCTAAATGATATATATCAATGTAAAAGTGTGATTTTCACGTATTCTGTCGCTAAATAGCACGATCATATCGCTATGTATATGTTTATATAGCGAAAGCGTGATGGCGAAATTGTCATTTACACGCTAGTATCGGCGTAACCACAGTAAACACTCTAGCCTCTGCACCTGGGTCATTTTTGATACGGTGCTTTGGCCGTGACAACGTTTAACGTTTGCCACCAGGGCGCAGGAAGAAATGACTCCGCCTCCCGTATTTGGAAAGGTGTACATGGCTTCACAACTTACCGATGCTTTCGCGCGTAAGTTTTACTACTTGCGTTTGTCGATTACCGATGTGTGCAACTTTCGTTGCACCTACTGCCTGCCGGATGGCTACAAACCTGGCGGCGTCACTAACAACGGTTTCCTTACCGTCGATGAAATTCGTCGCGTTACGCGCGCTTTTGCCAGTCTTGGCACGGAGAAGGTGCGTCTTACCGGCGGCGAGCCTTCATTACGCCGCGATTTTACCGACATCATTGCCGCCGTGGGTGAAAATGATGCTATTCGCCAGATCGCGGTGACCACTAACGGTTATCGACTGGCGCGCGATGCCGCGAACTGGCGCGAAGCGGGGCTGACGGGCGTCAATGTTAGCGTGGATAGTCTGGATGCGCGTCAGTTCCATGCGATTACCGGTCAGGACAAATTCCGCCAGGTGATGGCGGGCATCGATGCCGCCTTTGACGCCGGTTTCGAAAAGGTGAAAGTCAACACCGTGCTGATGCGCGACGTGAATCACCATCAGTTGGATACCTTCCTTGCCTGGATTCAGCCTCGCCCCATTCAGCTACGCTTCATTGAACTTATGGAGACGGGCGAGGGGAGCGATCTCTTCCGCAAACATCATATTTCGGGTCAGGTATTACGCGACGAGCTGATTAAGCGCGGTTGGATCCACCAGCTCCGCCAGCGCAGTGATGGCCCGGCGCAGGTTTTTTGTCATCCCGATTACGCCGGTGAGATTGGTCTCATTATGCCGTACGAAAAAGATTTCTGCGCCACCTGTAACCGCCTGCGTGTTTCGTCCGTCGGGAAGCTGCATTTATGTCTGTTTGGCGACGGCGGCGTGAGTTTACGCGACCTGTTACAGGATGATGCGCAGCAATACGCGCTTGAGGAACGTATTTCCGACGCGTTGCGGGAGAAAAAGCAGACCCATTTCCTTCACCAGAGCAATACTGGTATTACGCAAAATTTATCTTACATTGGCGGTTAATCCTTAATAAGGAGATTTCAGATGAGTCAGGTCAGCGCTGAATTTATCCCGACCCGCATCGCTATTCTTACTGTTTCCAGCCGACGCGGCGAAGAAGACGACACCTCCGGTCATTATCTGCGTGATTCGGCGCAGGAGGCCGGGCATGAAGTGGTGGCGAAAGCCATCGTTAAAGAGAACCGTTACGCGATTCGCGCCCAGGTTTCCGCCTGGATCGCCAGTGATGAGGTGCAGGTCGTATTGATAACTGGCGGGACCGGTTTGACCGAAGGCGATCAGGCGCCGGAAGCGCTGTTGCCGCTGTTCGATCGTGAAGTGGAAGGATTTGGCGAAGTGTTTCGCATGCTCTCGTTTGAAGAGATCGGCACCGCAACTCTGCAGTCGCGCGCGGTAGCTGGCGTGGCGAATAACACCTTGATTTTCGCCATGCCGGGCTCCACAAAAGCGTGCAGAACCGCATGGGAGAATATCATTGCGCCGCAGTTGGATGCCCGTACACGCCCATGTAATTTTCACCCTCATTTAAAGAAATAACGATGTCGCAATTAACCCATATAAACGCCGCAGGCGAAGCGCACATGGTGGACGTTTCCGCGAAAGCGGAAACCGTTCGTGAAGCGCGGGCGGAAGCATTCGTTACCATGCGTAGTGAAACGCTGGCGATGATTGTTGATGGCAAACACCACAAGGGCGATGTTTTCGCGACCGCCCGTATTGCCGGTATTCAGGCCGCCAAACGCACCTGGGAGCTGATCCCGCTGTGCCACCCGCTACTGCTAAGTAAAGTGGAGATTCAGCTTCAGGCCGAGCCGGAGCATAACCGCGTGCGTATCGAGTCTCTGTGCCGTCTGACCGGTAAAACCGGCGTCGAAATGGAAGCGTTAACCGCGGCGTCCGTCGCGGCGTTAACCATCTACGACATGTGTAAAGCGGTACAAAAAGATATGGTAATTGGTCCGGTGCGCCTGCTGGCGAAAAGCGGCGGCAAATCGGGGGATTTTAAGGTGGATACGCATGATTAAGGTGCTTTTCTTCGCCCAGGTTCGCGAGCTTACAGGAACTGATGCGCTGGATCTTCCAGCAGATTTTTCCACCGTTGAGTCGCTGCGACAGCATCTGGCGACAAAGAGCGATCGTTGGGCGCTGGCGCTGGAAGACGGTAAGCTGTTGGCGGCGGTCAACCAGACGCTGGTAAGTTTTGACCATCCGCTGACGGCGGGCGATGAAGTGGCGTTTTTCCCGCCAGTCACGGGGGGCTAACATGCGTGAAACGCGAATTGTAGTCGGCCCTGCGCCGTTTAGCGTCGGGGAGGAATATTCCTGGCTGGCGGCGCGCGACGAAGACGGCGCGGTCGTCACCTTTACTGGAAAAGTGCGCAATCATAACCTGGGCGATAGCGTTAAGGCGCTGACGCTGGAGCATTATCCCGGCATGACTGAGAAAGCTCTGGCGGAGATCGTCGCGAAGGCGCGTTCCCGCTGGCCGCTGGGGCGGGTCACGGTGATTCATCGCGTTGGCGAATTATGGCCGGGCGATGAGATTGTGTTTGTCGGCGTCACCAGCGCGCACCGCAGTAGCGCGTTCGACGCCGGCCAGTTCATTATGGATTATCTGAAAACCCGTGCGCCGTTCTGGAAGCGTGAAGCCACGCCGGAAGGCGATCGCTGGGTCGAAGCGCGCGACAGCGACCAGCAGTTGGCGAAACGTTGGTAGCAGAATGTGATACGCTTTAGGGTATCATTTCCACACAGGAGTTCATCATGGACAGATTTCCACGATCTGATTCAATAGTGCAGGCGCGATCCGGCCTGCAGACCTATATGGCGCAAGTGTATGGCTGGATGACGGTCGGACTGTTACTGACCGCGTTTATCGCGTGGTATGCGGCTAATACGCCAGCCGTCATGATGTTTGTCTTTTCCAGTAAGATCACTTTCTTTGGCTTAATTATTGCCCAGCTTGCGCTGGTGTTTGTTCTGTCGGGACTGGTGCATAAACTTAGCGCCGGAATGGCGACGACGCTGTTTATGCTCTATTCGGCGCTAACCGGATTGACGTTATCCAGTATTTTTATCGTTTACACCTACTCCTCTATCGCCAGCACGTTTGTGGTGACGGGGGGAATGTTTGGCGCCATGAGCCTGTACGGGTACACCACTAAACGCGATCTTAGCGGTTTCGGCAATATGCTGTTTATGGCGCTTATTGGTATCGTTCTGGCCTCGCTGGTCAATTTCTGGCTGAAGAGTGAAGCGCTGATGTGGGCGGTAACCTATATCGGGGTGGTGGTGTTTGTCGGTCTGACGGCCTATGACACGCAGAAACTGAAGAATATCGGCGAGCAAATAGATACCCGCGATAGCGCTAATCTGCGTAAATATTCGATTCTCGGCGCGTTAACGCTGTACCTGGACTTTATCAACCTGTTCCTGATGTTACTGCGTATTTTTGGCAATCGCCGCTAATTATCGCGATCTCTTAAAATCCTGGCCCTGCGCCAGGATTTTTTTAGGAATATATTTAGGGCGAAACAGCATTAATATCTTAGAAATGTTTTCCTGCGCTTGCCATTCTTATCACCGTGATCATGTGAAGAGTGATAAATGACAAGTGGGCCCTCTGGCTGCAATACGTATACGGCAAATAGCATTTATTCCCGCGACAATGTTATCCCTTACCTATTGGTATACTGCGTTGGGACTATGGTGTACCGCCGGCATTATATGGTTAACGTTGTATACTCATTTTTTGATAACCCACGTTCAACCTGTTGTTGTTTTGTGGGTATCAGCACTTTTGCTTGGCCTGGGGTATGGGGCCGTTACCTGTCTTTCCCGCTTTGGCACTGTTGCCGTAACGTTGATATATATTGCCATCATTACGCTTACCGGCGTGTCATTAGCTTACCTTTTCTCAGGTGGCGCGACCATTTTCGTGATTGTTGGAATCATGTTTAGTCTTAATGCTTTATTTATTTTCTACCTGAATATCAGTTCTGGTCTATTCAGGCCGTTAATTTTTATGGCGGTAAGCGGGATCATCGCTGCGATAGTTGTCAATAGCCTGGTGGCCAGTAGCACTCTGGTCTGGATAGTCAGTGTGCTGACGGTATTGGTGTGGACATTGATTACAGCACTAGAAAAATCGACACTTCACGGTTATGCCCGCATGTTATACCACGGCGAGTTTTCATCGCTGCCTCGTTGCGCTTTACTTGGCGCGCTGACGCTTTACCTTGGCATTATTAATGCTGTGGTTACGCTGTGTCGTTATATCATTTTGATGATTGTGGAAATACTATTATTTTTCAGGCCGTAGGCGTTGCAGGTTTTTATTCAGGTTGGTGATGATGGGTATAATGATTAAATTATGTGGCAAACAATTTTGGTTAGCGTTTTGTGAAGCTAAAGACGTCACTCGCGCCATTAAAAATGGCGGCGAGGATTTTAATAAGAAATGCCCGCCAGCGCTGATTTCTCATTTTATTAACGGATTGTCATGGGAATATGATCGGGGCCATTATTTACCGCTATGCGCTATTGCTGGCCATTATTTCCGTTACGTTGGCAGAGTTCTGTACCCTGTCATCAGTATTCATGGGCGAGTTTCACGAAGTGCTCCTGCTGCTGTTTAGCTGGTCATTGCTGCTTTTTTCCCGCTTACAGATGAATACGTCTTTTTTCTCAGCATATGTTTATTTTTACCGGATAAAACGCGTTGTGCTGGAAAGCGAAAACGCGTCTGCTTAAATTTATTTCGCCATCGCCCGCTCGTTTTTCGCCCGCAGCTTCTTCGCCCGGCTTTCCAGGATCAGGTAGCACACCAGCGCCA
Organism: Salmonella sp. 741265073_HBA; assembly: GCF_046569105.1. NCBI lineage: Bacteria > Pseudomonadati > Pseudomonadota > Gammaproteobacteria > Enterobacterales > Enterobacteriaceae > Salmonella > Salmonella sp. 741265073_HBA. Next base: position 46,428 of record NZ_JBKFRY010000001.1, read on the forward strand.
GCAACAGGGGAATAAAATAGTAAAGCACGCGGTACGCGAGCAGGGCGGCGATAATCGTGCCTTGCGACGTATGTTCGCCCGCCAGCAACGCGATGAATACGGCCTCCAGCACGCCGATGCCTGCCGGAATATGCACGATGACGCCCGCGATACTGCTCACCAGCAGTACGCCCAGCACAAAGAAATAGTTCACATCCTGACCCATCAGCAGCCAGATGATGGCGCCCATCGCCATCCAGTTCGCGCTGGAGATCGCCATCTGCGCCAGCGCGAATTTCCATGACGGCAGCACCAGTTTCTGCCCTTTAATCGTCATATGCCGCCGCTTCGCAAAGGCGCAAAACCACAGATAGACCGCGATAATCAACAATAAAACGATACCGAGAATACGTAGCGTGCCTTCATCGATATACCAGTGGTCGGGAAGCTGGACAATGCCGAAGGTAAAAATGATGCCGCCAAGCAGAATATAGCCCAGCCAGTTAGTGGTAATGCTGAGCGAGAAAATGCGCGTGATAGTACTGCCGGGCAACCCGAGGCGAGAGTATAGTCGGTAACGCATCCCGATCCCGCCGACCCAGGTGCTGAGCGTCAGGTTAAAGGCATAGCAGACGAACGATACCAACATCACCTGTCGCTTCGCCAGTTTATGGCCGCAATAAAGCCGTCCAAGCAGGTCGTAGCAGCCGTACAGAAGATAGCTAACGATCACCAGTCCCACAGCGCTTAAAAGCGCCGTGCGGTTATAGTCGCGGATGACGGTCCAGACATCGCCCCAGTCGACCTTTTTAGCATAAACCACCAGCAGAACGACGACCGCAATAAAAAACAGCCAGGTCAGCACTTTTTTAGCCAGCCGCCAGCGCGGATGCGATTTAGCCATTAGGGCTTCACTCCTGTATTTTCTGGATCAACGCGATCCTGGGTTTCCATTTCTGGCTGGGCAGGCGGGGGAACCTGCGCCAGATGCGGGGTATGCGCAGGTAGCCAGCCGACCAGCGCCGGGAAATGGCGTAAAAAGTGGAACGCCAGCACGCTTTTGGTCAGGTTCCACCAGGTGCGTTTCGGCAGCATAGACTCATCGACCTGCTTACAATCATTCACGATGATGCCTTGTAAATTATCGCGCAGGGTCTGGTTAAAAGTACGATCGTGAATGATCAGGTTAGCTTCAAGGTTAAGCGACAGGCTGAGCGGATCGAGATTACTCGACCCTACCGTGGCCCAGTGATCGTCCATCAGCGCCACTTTGCCATGCAGCGGACGGCGTCGGTATTCATAAACCTGCACGCCGCCCTTCACCAGATAGTTATAGAGCAACCGCGCGCCGACTTTGACTATCGGCATGTCTGGTTCCCCCTGGACAATCAGTTTTACGCTCACGCCACGGCGGGCGGCTTTACGCATTGCGTGGAGCAAGCGATAGCCGGGGAAAAAATAGGCGTTAGCGATAATCACTTCACGCTTTGCCTGGGTCAGCATTTTCAGATAATGACGTTCGATATCGTCACGGTGCTCTTCATTATCCCGCCAGACAAACAGCGCCTGCGCTTCGCCGGGGTGACGGTTTTCTTCAGCCTGGTGATGGCGCTTCCACCAGCGGCGCGCGGGGCTTTGCCCCGGCAGATTCTCGACTTCGAATTGCAGGATATCGGCCACAACAGGCCCTTCGACCCGTACCGCGTAGTCTTGTTTCGCCTGCGGGCCGTAATCCGACATATGCTCGGCGGAGTAGTTAATGCCGCCGACAAAGGCAATACGATCATCAATTACCACAATTTTGCGGTGCATTCGGCGGAAGATATTGGTTCGCAACCCCAGTAGACGCGGGCGGGGGTCGTAATAGCGAAAAATCACGCCCGCCGAGGTTAATTCGCCGACAAACGCGTCGCTGAGATCGGGAGAGCCGTAGCCGTCGAGTAATACTTCGGCTTTTACGCCGCGCTGTGCGGCTTTTAGCAGAGCGGCATGGAGTTTTTTACCCACCTCATCTTCAAACAAGATAAAGGTTTCCAGAATGATTTTTTGCTGTGCCTGAGCGATAGCCTCAAACACGGCAGGATAGAACTGGTCGCCGTTTTCCAGTAGCTGAATTTGATTACCTTCACGCCAGCCGCATTTCATAGATGGATCTCCGCGCTAAGGGGGGCATGGTCTGATAAATGTCGCCAGTTCCGCAGCGGTAGCGCCGTAGGAGAACTGGCGTTCGCATTCTTGACGTAAATACGATCGAGTCGCAGCAGCGGCATACTCACCGGGAATGTGCGCGCTGGTCGGCCATGGGCACGGGTGAATATCTCCTCCAGCCCGGCTGCGTTTAATGGCGGGCCGGCCTTTTGCCGCCAGTCATTAAAGTCTCCGGCCACCAGCACCGGTTCTGATTCCGGCAAGGCATTCACCCATCCCGCCAGCATGGTTAACTGTGCCTGGCGATGGCTCTCCCGCAGGCCGAGATGTACGCACATGACGTGGATAGGGCGGTTGAGCATGGGCGGCGTAATGCGGCAATAGAGCACGCCGCGTTTTTCGCTACCGCCGACCGAGACGTCGCGATTTTCATAATGTTCAATGGGATAGCGAGATAGAACCGCGTTACCGTGGTGGCCTTCCGGATAGACCGCATTGCGGCCATAGGCGAAATCGCTCCACATGGTGTCGGCCAAAAATTCATAGTGGGTAGTGTCCGGCCAGTTTTCGATATGCAGCGGATGTACTTCATGCGCGCCCATCACTTCTTGCAGACAGACGATATCGGCGCCGACCGTTCTGACGGCGTCGCGCAGCTCCGGCAGGATGAAGCGTTTATTAAAGGCGGTAAAACCTTTGTGCGTATTAATTGTGAGCACTTTGAATGAAAAATTTCGCGTGTGTTGAGTCATTTTCTTCCTGTCCGCGTCACTATCCTGATTGAAATAGTGTAGTCGTCGTCACAAAAAGATGCGGTCTTACGGAATTTTCCGTAAAGTTCGGTACTCTGAATAATGAGAGAAAAATGCTTCAGGAGAAAAGCCATGAAGTGGCAACAACGCGTTCGTGTCGCAACCGGCCTCGGTTGTTGGCAGATTATGTTGCATTTACTGGTAGTGGCGATGCTGGTAATAGGCTGGATGAGCGGCACATTAGTGCGCGTCGGCCTGGGATTATGCGTGCTTTATGGCGTGACGGTACTGCTGATGCTGGCGTTGCAGCGCCATCATGAGCAACGCTGGCGCGATGTGGCGGATGTGCTGGAAGAGCTGACTACCACCTGGTACTTCGGCACCGCGCTGATTGTCCTCTGGCTGCTATCCCGCGTATTGCAAAACAATGTCTTACTGGCTCTGGCGGGGCTGGCTATCCTGGCCGGGCCCGCCGTGGTCTCGCTACTGGCGAAAGATAAAAAGCTACATCACTTTGCGTCTAAACATCGCATACGCCGCTGAACCCGTGGTGGCCGCTATCACCAGTAGCGGCCACAAACTTCCCCAGACAATTCCCAGACTCGCATCCTTAAGATAAATTTGCTTAGTAATATCAGTAAAGTGGCGGATAGGATTTATCCACGTCAGGTTTTGCAGCCAGACCGGCATATTTTCCACCGGCGAGACATACCCCGAGAGCAAAATCGCCGGCATCATAAAGACAAAGACGCCGATAAACGCCTGCTGTTGCGTGGCGCAAAGCGATGATATCAGCAAGCCAAAGCCTACCAGCGACAGCCCGTAAATCACCATCGTGAAATAAAATAGCGCTAACGAACCGGCGAAGGGAATTTGGTATGCCCAAATGCCGATAGCTAGCACGATCGTGGCCTGGAAGGTTGCGACAATCAGCGCCGGCACCGCTTTACCAACGAAAATCTGCCAGGTGGTGAGCGGAGAGACCAGCAGCTGATCCAGAGTGCCTTGTTCACGCTCGCGGGCGACGGACAGCGAAGTGACGATCATCACGCCAATAGTGGTGATCATGGCGATCAGCGAGGGCACCACAAACCACTTGTAGTCCAGATTCGGGTTATACCAGTTGCGTACCACCAGTTCGCTATTGTTGGGCTTTGGCTTGCCGTCCATCAATGTCTGCTGATACTCCTTGACGATCTGTTGCAGATAATTGGCGGCGATTTGCGCGCTGTTGGAGTTACGTCCATCAAGAATGAGTTGCATCGGCGCAGGCTGGAAGGTATCCAGATTTCGCGAGAAATCCGCCGGGAAGCGCACCAGCAGCAGCGCTTTTTGCGTATCGATAGTCGGCTGGATCTCCTGCGGACTGTTCAGCAATAGCACATGGGTAAACGCTTTCGCGCGGGCAAAGCGCTGGGTAAGTTCTACCGAATGTTTGCCGTTATCTTCGTTATAGATGGCGATAGTCGCGTTAGTGACTTCAAGCGTCGCGGCGAACGGAAACAGGATGACCTGAATCAGCACCGGCAGAATCAGGATCGCGCGCGTTTGCGGTTCGCGTAAAAGCGATTGCAGTTCTTTGCGAATTAACGTCCATAAACGATGAAACATGTCCGTCCTCTCAGTCCAGTTTGTAGGCCTGATAAGCAAAGCGCATCAGGCATAATGCCGGATGGCGGCGTGAACGCCTTATCCGGCCTACGACGACAATTATCCATACACATATTTAATCCAGTCGTCGTTTGGTTTTTAGCCACGTCAGGCCAATAAACATCACCGCCGAGGCGATTAAAAACAGTACGTTAACGCCTAACACGACCGGAATATTGCCGGCCAGAAACAGACTTTGCAGGGTGCTGACAAAATAGCGCGCCGGAATAATATAGGTCACCGCGCGGATCACCGCAGGCATACTGTCTATCTGGAAGATAAACCCGGACAGCATAATCGAGGGTAAAAAGGCGGCGTTCAGCGCCACCTGTGCGGCGTTAAACTGGTTGCGAGTGATGGTGGAAATCAACAGCCCCATCCCCAGCGTACTCAGTAAAAACAGGCTGGTGATGATAAACAGAATCACCAGCGAACCGCGATACGGCACGCCGAGAATAAACACCGATACCAGCATACAGAGCAGCATCGCCAGCATACCGAGAAAGTAATAGGGAATAAGCTTACACAGCAGCAGTTCAACACGCGTCACTTCGGTTGAGAGCAGCGCCTCCATCGTGCCGCGCTCCCATTCGCGGGCAACGACCAGCGAGGTGAGGATTGCGCCAATTACCGTCATGATAATGGTCACCGCCCCGGGAATAATAAAATGCTGACTGATCGCCGCCGGGTTAAACCAGTAGCGCGTCTGGACGTCGATGAGCGGTTCAAAGGTGTCGCCGCGATCTTCCGCCCGCTGCTGTTGCCAGATTTGCCAGATGCCTTCAACATAACCCTGAACGAAGTTGGCGGTGTTTGGCTCGCTGCCGTCGGTAATCACCTGAATCGGCGCGCTGTCACCGTCGCGCGCCATTTGCTGCGCGAAATCCACCGGAATCACCACCAGTCCGCGAATGCGTCCGGCCTGCATTTTTTCAATTAATTCATGGCGATTATCGCTAATGGTCGCGTCGATATAGGGTGAACCGGTCATCGCATGAGTGAAATCCAGCGCCTCCTGGCTTTGCTGTTCAAGCAGAATCCCCACCCGCAGCTTGCTGGAGTCGAGGTTAATGCCGTAACCAAAAATAAACAGCAACAGCAGCGGGATTACCACCGCAATCAGCCAGCTACTGGGATCGCGCACGATCTGGCGCGTCTCTTTGACGCACAACGCACGCACGCGGCGCCAGGAGAGAGACTTACTCATGCGTATGCTCCTTATCCCAGTCATTGATGAGAGTGATAAAGGCCTGCTCCATCGTTGGATCGGCCTGTTGCTCATCGGCGGCCTGCGCTTTGAGATCGTCCGGCGTACCGCTGGCGATAAGCTTCCCGCGATAAACCAGTCCGATGCGATCGCAATATTCCGCCTCATCCATAAAGTGGGTCGTCACCATTACCGTGACCCCTTTTTCCACCATACTATTAATGTGCAGCCAAAATTCACGGCGGGTGAGGGGATCAACCCCGGACGTTGGCTCATCAAGGAATAAAATATCCGGTTCGTGCATCAGCGAGCAGGCCAGCGCCAGTCGCTGTTTAAAGCCCAGCGGTAGCGCATCGGTGGGATGCGACGCGATGCTTTTCAGACCAAACGCTTCACTCATACGCTGAATTTTTTCATTTTGCGCGCGGCCCCGCAAACCGTAGACGCCGGAGAAAAAACGCAGGTTCTGCTCAACCGTCAGGTTGCCGTAAAGCGAAAATTTTTGCGCCATATAGCCCAGATGCTGACGGGCTTTGCCGGAGCTGACTTTCAGGTCCATATCCAGCACCAGCGCCTTGCCGGATGTCGGCACCAGCAGGCCGCACATCATTTTAAAGGTGGTTGATTTACCCGCGCCGTTCGGGCCGAGCAGGCCAAAAATCTCGCCGCGGTGTACGACGAAATTAACATGGTCCGTGGCCGCGAAATCACCAAATTTTTTCGTCAGTTCCTGCGCTTCAATCACCGTTTCGCCGGCAGTGCCTTCAACCGTATGCAGGATTGAACCCAGCGGAGACTCCGAGGTTCCCGCTCCGCCAAGCAGATCGATAAACGCATCTTCGAAACGCGGCGCGGTCTCATTGAGGGTGATTTCCGGCATTCCTTCGGCCTGACGAATATCTGCTGCGGTCGCCTCTTTTTTCAGGATCAGGCGTACCGAACGTCCCTGAATCATGCCGTCGCTCACCTGCGGCAGTCTGAGCGCTCTCTGTAGCAACTTACGATTGTTTTCCTGTGGACTGCTCATCAGAAAGCTACGACCGGCCATCGTTTGCGTCAGCGCTTTAGGTTCGCCCTGATAGAGCAGCTCGCCTTCATTCATCAGCAGTACATCGCGACACTGTTCGGCTTCATCCAGATAGGAGGTACTCCATAAAATCAGCATCCCGTCGCCCGCCAGTTCGTGAACCATTTGCCACAACTCGCGCCGTGAAATCGGGTCAACGCCAACGCCCGGTTCATCCAACAGCAGCACTTTCGGTTCGCCGACCAGCGTACAGGCTAGCCCCAGTTTTTGCTTCATCCCGCCGGACAATTTCCCCGCCAGACGGCCAGTGAAAGGGCCGAGGGCGGTAAATTCCAACAAACGGGCAAAGGTCTTTTCCCGTATCTCGCCGGTAACGCTGCGTAAATCGGCATAGAGATTAAGGTTCTCCATGACGGTAAGATCTTCATACAGACCGAATTTCTGCGGCATATAGCCCAGAACCGCGTGCAGCTCGCTGTCGTTTTGTATCGGGTCGAAGCCCAATACGGACGCGCTGCCGCCATCGGCTTTGAGCAGGCCCGCCAGCATACGCATTAGCGTGGTTTTTCCTGCGCCGTCCGGCCCTACCAGCCCGGTGACATAACCGGAATGAATGGTACAGTCGAGCGGCGCGACGGCGGGTTTATCCATTCCCGCAAAGCGCTTCGTCAGACCGTGCAGCGTAATAACGGCCTCACTCATGCCGTGCCTCGTCATTAAATTTCACCGTGACTGGCATCCCCTGGCGTAACGCATCGTCCGCATCGGTGACGATAATGCGCAGGCGATAGACGAGATCGGTACGCAGATCCGGCGTTTCGACGGTTTTCGGCGTAAATTCCGCGGTGGGCGAAACGAAACCAATCTTGCCGTGGTAAGGTTTGTCAGGACGACCGTCGGTATACAACAGAATGTCGCGCCCCGGTTGCGTCTGACTGAGGTTGCGTTCATCGACATAGGCGCGCACCCAGACGGGGCGGGTCAGCGAGAGCGTTAATACCGTGCTGCCAGCGTTCAGCATACTGCCAGGCTCGACCGCGCGGGTGAGCAAGGTTCCGTTGGCAGGCGCGATAAGCGTGGTGTCCTGCAAATCAAGCTGCGCCTGCGCCAGTTGGGCCTTTGCCTGTTCCAGGCTGGCTTTCGCCTGGGCGATATCCTGTTCACGATTACCGGTACGGTACTGGCTCAGTTTATCCTGCGCGGACTTCAGCGTCGCCTGCGCCTGATCGCGCGATGAGCGGGCGTTTTCCAGATCGTTAGCGGAAATGGTGCGGCTTTTCCACAATCCTTGCTGACGGTTATAAAAGTTTTGCGCGTAGTCATAGGCGGCTTGCGCCTGTCTGACGGCGGCGGCGGCCTGGGCTATCTCTTCATCGCGATAGCCTGCCAGCATCAAATCATATTGCGCCTGCGCGACCGACACTCCAGCTTTCGCCTGCATTAGCGCGTTTTCGTATGGCGCGTGATCCAGTTCGCCGAGCACCTGTCCGGCTTTGATGGCATCGCCTTCATCAACATTCAGCGACGCCAGCCTGCCGCCGACGCGAAAGCTGATATTGACGGTACGGATATCGACATTACCGTATAGCGTCAGCCCATCGTCCTGCCGACTTTGATACCACCAGGTTCCACCGGCAATCACAGCGACGATCGCTGCGATTGCCAGTCCGATAACGACAGGTTTTTTCATCAGTCCAGACTCCTTTGCGTTAAACCGTGCAGAATAAGATCGATGTGGCAGGTTACCGTCTGGTAAATCAGCTCCGCTTTTTCTTCATCAAACTGCGGCCAGCCGGTACGTAACAGAATAGTTTCTTTGCCGAGACGAAACGCCAGCACTTCGCCCAGTAAGGCATGGGTATGCAAAATCATGCGCGTATCATTGGCGTCGCAGCCGGTATAAGCGGCAACCAATCTTGTCAGATGGGTGTGCAACGGATCGATAACTTGTTCATGAACCAATTGGTAGGCCGACGTGGGAGAGAGCTGCTCGCGTGAAATAAATTTGCTCAGGTTAACGGTGTCTTCCTGCGTCAGCAGCATAATCATGTTCTTGCAGGCGAGCAGAATGAGCTCGCGTATGGCGTCCCGGTCAGGGACAGGCTGGCGAAACAGACGTTCCGCCTTTTCAGCATGGGGGCGAAATTTTTCGCCAAGAAAATCGGCAATCCACTGGGCGCAGGCGAGGTATAAATCCTCTTTTGAGCCGAAATAGTAAGTAATGGCGGCAATATTTTGCCCCGCCAGCGCGGCGATATCGCGCGTGGTGGCATGGAGGCCATACTCGCCAAACTGCGCCAGTGCGGCGGCAATGAGCTGACTTTTCGCCTGCTCGCCCTTGGTGGTCGTGGTGGTAATATTCATCACACGCCCTAATTCTTAATCAATCGATTGATTAAGACTATGACTCATAATGGCACTTGTCCAGTGTGGTCGATTAATTTGTCTTTGCCACCTTCCGGGATAATTTATGCGCCGCATCACAAAAACTGCTACACTCCGCCCCTTCATGACATTGTGGTTTTTGTCATTCCAAATTTGAGCATCTCCCTGAAAACTACACCGGCAACGGTCGGGGCGGTCCGGAGTAGTTATGTCTTTTGATTCCCTGGGATTAAACCCTGATATCCTGCGCGCCATTGCCGAGCAGGGTTACCGTGAACCTACCCCTATTCAGCAACAGGCGATTCCCGCCGTGCTGGAAGGCCGCGATCTGATGGCCAGCGCCCAGACCGGAACCGGTAAAACGGCGGGTTTTACCCTGCCATTGTTGCAGCATCTGATTACCCATCAGCCGCACGCTAAAGGTCGTCGCCCGGTGCGTGCGTTGATCCTCACGCCAACCCGCGAGCTGGCGGCGCAAATTGGCGAAAACGTCAGAGATTACAGTAAATATCTCAATATTCGCTCGCTGGTGGTATTTGGCGGCGTAAGCATCAATCCGCAGATGATGAAACTGCGCGGCGGCGTGGATGTGCTGGTGGCGACGCCGGGACGTCTGCTCGACCTGGAACATCAAAATGCCGTGAAGCTGGATCAGATTGAGATTCTGGTACTGGATGAAGCCGACCGTATGCTGGATATGGGCTTCATTCATGACATTCGTCGCGTGCTGGCGAAACTGCCGGCGAAGCGTCAGAATCTGCTGTTCTCCGCCACGTTCTCCGACGACATCAAAGCGCTCGCCGAAAAGCTGTTGCGCAACCCGCTGGAAATCGAAGTGGCGCGCCGCAACACGGCCTCAGAGCAGGTGACGCAGCACGTGCACTTTGTCGATAAAAAACGTAAGCGCGAACTGCTGTCACAAATGATTGGCCAGGGCAACTGGCAGCAGGTGTTGGTCTTCACCCGCACCAAGCATGGCGCGAACCATCTGGCGGAACAGCTTAATAAAGACGGTATTCGCAGCGCGGCGATCCACGGTAATAAATCGCAGGGCGCACGTACCCGCGCGCTGGCCGATTTTAAATCCGGCGATATTCGCGTGCTGGTGGCGACGGATATTGCGGCGCGTGGTCTGGATATTGAAGAGCTGCCGCACGTGGTCAACTATGAGCTGCCGAACGTGCCGGAAGATTATGTACACCGTATTGGCCGTACCGGTCGCGCGGCGGCAACTGGCGAGGCGCTGTCGCTGGTCTGTGTTGACGAGCATAAACTGTTGCGTGATATCGAAAAATTGCTGAAAAAAGAGATCCCACGCATTACGACGCCGGGCTATGAGCCGGACCCGTCGATTAAAGCGGAGCCGATTCAGAATGGCCGTCAGCAGCGCGGCGGCGGCGGCGGTCGTGGACGCGGACAAAATCAGGGGGGAGCGGGGCGCAGTCAGCAGCCGCGACGTCAGGATAGCGGGGCGGCGAAGGCGAAACCAAAACCGCGCACAGGCGAGGGGAAACCCGCTGGCGACAAAGCACGTCCGCCGCGTCGCCCGCGCAGAATCACGCCTGCTCAGTAAATTTTATCCGGCAACATGCCCGGTAGCGCGACGCTTACCGGGCCTACGGACTATGCAAATACGTAGGCCGGATAAGGTGCTTGCACCGCCATCCGGCAAAATACACATCGCGTTGCGAGCCGCCTTCCAGAACCGGTAAAAAAGGTACTTCCCGCCCCTGAAATGTGACACAATAGTGGCTGTTTATACAGTACTTCAGGTTTTCTCATGGCATTGACCGCTGCGCTGAAAGCGCAAATCGCCGCCTGGTATAAGGCGCTTCAGGACCAGATTCCCGACTTTATTCCCCGTGCGCCGCAGCGGCAGATGATTGCTGACGTCGCCAGAACGCTGGCCGGGGAAGAAGGGAGACATCTGGCTATTGAAGCGCCGACCGGCGTCGGGAAAACCCTCTCCTATCTTATTCCCGGTATCGCCATTGCCCGGGAAGAGCAAAAAACACTGGTGGTCAGTACCGCTAACGTGGCGTTACAGGATCAGATCTTTAGCAAAGATTTGCCGCTGCTACGAAAAATCATCCCCGATCTGCGCTTTACCGCCGCCTTTGGCCGCGGGCGTTACGTGTGTCCGCGAAACCTGGCGGCGCTAGCCAGTAGCGAGCCTACGCAGCAGGATCTGCTCGCCTTTCTTGATGACGAACTGACGCCTAACAACCAGGAAGAGCAAAAGCGCTGCGCCAGGCTGAAAGGGGATCTTGACGGTTACAAATGGGATGGTCTGCGGGATCATACCGACATTGCTATTGACGACGATCTGTGGCGGCGATTAAGTACCGATAAAGCCAGTTGTCTGAACCGCAACTGTCACTATTACCGCGAATGTCCATTCTTTGTCGCCCGACGTGAAATACAGGAAGCAGAAGTCGTGGTGGCGAATCACGCGCTGGTAATGGCGGCGATGGAAAGTGAAGCCGTACTGCCGGAGCCAAAGCATCTGCTGTTGGTACTGGATGAAGGTCATCATCTGCCCGATGTCGCTCGCGATGCGCTGGAGATGAGCGCGGAAATTACCGCCTCCTGGTATCGCTTGCAACTGGATCTGTTCAGCAAACTGGTGGCGACCTGCATGGAGCAATTTCGCCCTAAAACCACGCCGCCGTTAGCGAATCCTGAGCGACTTAATGCCCATTGTGAGGAGGTATACGAACTGATCGCCTCGCTCAATGCCATTCTTAATCTGTATATGCCCGCAGCGCAGGAGGCGGAGCACCGTTTTGCAATGGGCGAGTTGCCTGATGAGGTCATGGAAATCTGCCAGCGACTGGCGAAGCTGACCGAGACGTTGCGTGGGCTGGCGGAATCCTTTCTCAACGATCTCAGCGAAAAAACCGGGTCGCACGATATTGTGCGTTTGCATCGGGTGATTTTACAGATGAACCGGGCGCTGGGAATGTTCGAGGCGCAAAGTAAATTATGGCGGCTGGCTTCGATGGCGCAGTCTTCAGGCGCGCCGGTGTCCAAATGGGCGACGCGTGAAATACGCGAAGGGCAACTCCACGTCTGGTTCCATTGTGTCGGTATCCGCGTCAGCGATCAGCTGGAAAGATTGTTATGGCGCAGCGTACCGCACATTATTGTCACCTCGGCGACACTGCGCTCGCTCAATAGCTTTTCGCGTCTGCAGGAAATGAGCGGCTTAAAAGAAAAAGCCGGCGACCGCTTTGTGGCGCTGGATTCGCCGTTTAATCATGTGGAACAGGGGAAACTGGTGATTCCTCAAATGCGCTACGAACCCACCATTGATAACGAAGAGCAGCATATTGCCGAAATGGCGGCCTATTTTCGTGAGCAACTGGAGAGCAAAAAACATCATGGTATGCTGGTACTGTTCGCCAGCGGGCGGGCGATGCAGCGTTTTCTGGAGCATGTCGCTGATGTGCGCTTACTCCTCCTGGTCCAGGGCGACCAGCCGCGTTACCGGCTGGTGGAGCTGCACCGTAAACGGGTGGAGAGCGGCGAACGCAGCGTGCTGGTTGGGCTTCAGTCTTTTGCCGAAGGGCTGGATCTTAAAGGCGAGCTGCTGACGCAGGTCCATATCCATAAAATTGCCTTCCCGCCGATCGACAGCCCGGTTGTGATCACCGAAGGCGAATGGCTAAAAAGCCTGAATCGTTATCCGTTTGAGGTACAAAGCTTACCAAGCGCGTCTTTTAATTTAATTCAGCAGGTAGGGCGATTGATCCGTAGCCATGCCTGTCGGGGAGAAGTGGTCATTTATGATAAGCGGTTGTTGACCAAAAACTACGGACAGCGTTTACTGAATGCCTTACCTGTTTTTCCGATAGAGCAGCCTGCCGTGCCAGACGTTATAGTAAAACCAAAAGCAAAACCTGCACGCCGCCGACGGCGTTAATGCTGTGAGCACACTTCAAGGAGCTTTCAATGGATTATCGCAAGATCATCAAAGAGATCGGGCGAGGTAAAAATCACGCCCGCGATCTGGATCTGGATACCGCGCGCGGTTTGTATACCCGAATGCTGAATGGCGACATCCCCGACCTGGAAATGGGCAGTATATTGATGGCGCTGCGTATTAAAGGCGAAGGCGAAGCCGAAATGCTGGGCTTTTATGAAGCCATGCAGAATCATACCATCAAACTGACACCGCCCGCAGATAGGCCGTTGCCGGTCGTTATTCCCAGCTATAACGGCGCGCGTAAACAGGCGAATTTAACGCCGCTGCTGGCTATCCTGCTGCATAAATTGGGCTTTCCAGTTGTAGTACACGGCGTCAGTGAAGATCCGACCCGCGTACTGACGGAAACAATATTTGAGCTGATGGGGATTGTCCCCACCCTACACGGCGGACAAGCGCAGGCCAAACTGGACGGGCACCAGCCGGTGTTTATCCCGGTGAGCGCGCTCTGCCCGCCGCTGGAAAAACAGCTGGCGATGCGCTGGCGGATGGGCGTGCGCAACAGCGCGCATTCACTGGCCAAGCTGGCAACGCCATTTGCTGAGGATGCCGCGCTGCGTTTATCAAGCGTTTCTCATCCTGAATATGTCCCGCGTGTGGCGACCTTTTTTAGCCGCATTGGCGGGCGGGCTTTGCTGATGCATGGTACCGAAGGCGAAGTCTATGCCAACCCGCAACGCTGTCCGCAAATCAGCCTGATTGATAGCCGTGGCGTGCAGGTACTGCATGAGCGTCAGAGCGACACGCACGACGAGCCGCTTTCACTGCCTGCGACTAAAGATCCTGAAATCACCGCGCGCTGGATTGAGCGCTGCCTTGCCGGCCGCGAGCCGGTGCCGCAATCATTAAAAACGCAAATGGCCTGTTGTCTGGTTGCGACGGGAGAGGCAGCGACGTTAGAAGACGGGCTTGCGCGAGTCGAACAGGCTTTTAGCGAATAAAAAAAGCCCGTCCAGTGACGAACGGGCAAATAAGGGTAACAAACAGGGTTAATGAGGGTTGGAGCAGTGGGTCTGTTGGCAAACAGACGAGGGTAATACCCGTCAGAATTCAAACAACAGCGATGTTACAGCCTGAAATCTGGCGGGCAGGTAAATTATTTATAAATCACCGCAGTGCCGCTCATTTTGTCATTACCTACGGCGGAGGTGATGTTATAAGCGCTTGCGCCAGCAGCGGCGGCTTTTTCAGCCAGTTTAGCTTCCAGGCCATCCAGCGTGGTGGCGCCATCGGCAGACACTACGCCGATTTTATGCAAGTTTTGCGTCTGAGACGCGCTAACCGGTTCTGCGGCAAAAGCGCCAAAAGAAAGGGTGGAAAGCGCGATGGCTGCAACAGCATATTTAATGGTTTTCATGATTAATCTCTCGCAGGTTATTCTGTTTATGGGACGATGTTCCGTCGATGTGATGAGTATCACGGTTTTTTGCGAAAGATAAAATCGAATAGAATTGACGGCCTTGCTCAAAAATTTTGAATGACAAATAACCTATTGATTATTAATTAATTCAACGGTGGAATTTACCGTTCTTGTCATCTGGCTTTACAGAGTCGAGGTTAACGGCACATTCTGCGACGCAGAACGCTAAAAAGCATGAGCGTAAAGGAATGGATGATACTGGCGGTTTCGGTAAAGAAAAGTCAGCGTAACTGGCTGTCTTTTGAACCTCTGCGATTATATCCTGAAAATGTTGCGTTATGTAAATCTTTCTCCTGTTGGCAGGATATGCATAACCGAACGCCCGGTACGGCTTTACGCCGCGCTTCAGGGATAGGGTCGCCGCAAGATTCGCATTCATCGCGACTTTCGCCGTGAGGAAGTTCGCCGCGAGCGCGGGCAACGGCATCTTCAATGGTATTGTTGATTTGTTCATTCACTGCGTCGTCATTTGCCCAGCCGGATGCCATCACGCTCTCCTGATTTTAGGGTACCTGAGGTTAAGTGTAGCGCCGTCAGGTGAAAAAATCGCATCGCGCGATCTTTTCAGACCATGAGCAGAACCAATGTCATTCAGATATCCGATCAAACGAGCGAGGCAGGGAATTCGCGGTGGTATATTTACCCCGTGGCGTTATACGGGTATCTTACGCCGCTGCTAAAAGGAGAATGCCATGTCCGCCCAGAAACCGGGGTTACACCCGCGCAACCGCCACCAACACCGTTATGATCTCGCCGCACTGTGTCAGACCACGCCGGAATTGACGTCCTTTCTTATCCGCACGCCCGCAGGTGAACAGAGCGTTGATTTTGCTAATCCGCAAGCGGTAAAAGCGCTCAATAAGGCGTTGCTGGCGCATTTTTATGCCGTCACACACTGGGACATTCCGCCAGGGTTTTTATGTCCGCCGGTGCCTGGTCGTGCGGATTATATCCATCATCTGGCGGATCTGCTTGGCGAAACAACAGGGAGTATTCCGGCGCAGGCAACTATTCTGGACGTGGGCGTGGGCGCCAATTGTATTTATCCGCTTATCGGCGTCCATGAATATGGCTGGCGATTTACCGGTAGTGAAGTCAGCGACGCAGCGATGTCCAGCGCGCAGGCTATCATTCAGGCTAATACGGGGTTAAGCCGCGCCATTCGTCTGCGTCGGCAAAAAGATTCGGCGGCCATTTTTACCGGTATTATTCATAAAAATGAATTTTATGACGCAACGCTTTGTAACCCGCCTTTTCACGACTCCGCCGCCGCAGCCCGCGCGGGCAGCGAGCGTAAGCGCCGCAATTTGGGGCAGAATAAAGATGATGCGCTGAACTTTGGCGGTCAACAGCAGGAGCTATGGTGCGAAGGCGGCGAAGTCGCCTTTATTAAAAAAATGATTGCTGAAAGCCAAACCTTCCGCCGTCAGGTGTTGTGGTTTACGACGTTGGTGTCGCGCGGCGAGAATTTACCGCCGCTTTACCGGGCGTTGACGGAGGCTGGCGCGGTGAAAGTGGTGAAAAAAGAGATGGCCCAGGGGCAAAAGCAAAGCCGCTTTATTGCCTGGACCTTTATGGATGACGACCAGCGTCGCCGTTTTATCACCCGTAAACGCTAAATCGTCGGTTCGCGCGGCGGCAGTGAATCAGGCGACGGGCCGCCGGCGGGGGCGGGCAGAACCTGATACGTTTGCACCGGCGCGCGCACATTGGCCAGATCAAAATGCTTTTTCACCTGGCTATCAAGGGCAAAACGCACCGTCCACTGCTTGAGCGGTAGGGTGGTGAACGATACGCGTAAAGTAAACGCCGTGTTCGTTAAACCGACAATACCGGCGAATGTGGGTTCGCCGATAATCAGCCCGCGAATATCCTCCGTCTCCATCAGCGCCGTTACCGCGTCTTTCAGCGCCTGATTCGCTTTATCCGCATCCTCATGGCGATCCACGTCATAGTTGGCGACAACTGAGCCGATACCGCGCACAAAGTTGGCGAAAGTGGTGATCGAGGACCACGGGATAATATGGTATGCCCCGGTATCCTGCCGCACGCCGACGGAACGAATCGACATTCTTTCGACCGTCCCCGTCAGCGGGCCTATGGTGACTAAGTCGCCGGTATTCATCCCGTTTTCAAACTGAATAAAGACGCCGGTAATAATATCTTTCACCAGGGTTTGCGAACCGAAAGAGATAGCCAGACCTAACGCCCCCGCGCCAGCCAGCAATGGCGCGATATTGACGCCGATTTCCGATAACACGATCATGATGGTTATGGTACTGATAATCACTGCCAGCGCATTGCGGAACAGCGTCAGCAGCGTGCGCGTGCGGGCGCTGGGTAGCGGGCGGCCATGAATATCGGAGGCCAGGCGATTCTCAATCAGACTGGCGAGAATCGTCCATCCCACGGCGGAGAAGAATAAGATTAACGCGATACGGATGAGGATATCGACCATCTTTTCCCCCGCGCCATAATGTAGCCAGTGCCAGAAATCGAATAATCCCCAGGCGTTGAGCAACAGCATAACGGCGACGCAGACGGTCAAAAAGCGTGCGACTTTTAGCGCCGAGGAGAGCCAGCCGTTAAGCCGCTTTTGTAATTCCGGGTAATTGCGCTGCGTATGGGGCGACAGGGTGATGGTTTTCGCTATCCAGCGGGTAAACATACCGGAGATAAACGCGGCGATGCCAATAATCGCCAGACTGCGCACGGTCGCGCCCATCATAAACTTCAGGCTATTGCCTGGGTCGAATAACGAGAAGAAAAACAGCACGATAAAGTAAGCGCTGGCCAGCCAGTGCCACACCAGCGCAAAGGCGCGGATAAACAGGCTAAAAAAGGCTAATGATCGTTCCGCCAGGCTTAATAAATGTTGCGTAATCTCCGCTTTGTTTTTAAAGATCAGGTACAGCGCCCAGATGGTGATGCAGAGCATGATCGCCACATTAGCCATCGCGCCAACCTGAACATTCACCTGATTGGAAATAATCGGAACGGCAACAATCAGCCCGTAGCCAATCAAACTGCTAAGCGAACTCATACGGCGATTCCAGTAACGCGCTGTCGCATCCTGAATCGCGAATGGGCGTAATTCCGGTACATTAGGGCAAAAAATAAGCCGCAGAATCGCTTTAAAGAACTCTATTAGCGCGAAGGCATTCAGGAACAGGCTTTGCTGAAAAGCGATAGTTCGACTTCCCGCATGGAAATTATCACTGAGCATCTGACCGATAAATAAGGTGAGCGCCAGTAGCAGGAGGTCGATAATAAACGCGCCGACGATCATCGCCGGGAGCTGTAACCAGTTGCTGCGTTCACGGTTTTTCTTGCGTGCCCACAGGCCCATTTTTCGATATAACGGCAGGGCGCAAAGCCGTATCACGCTATAAAAACCAAATACCGCGACGGCCAGAAATAAAAAGTGGGTTAACGCGTTGGTGAAGGTTTGCGAGTTAAACGGCTTGTGCGGCGCATCGGTGATGTTGCGATAAAGCTGGGCGAAACGGGTAGCGAAAGCATCGCCGTACTGACGGGTAACGGTGGTGACGTTCTCCAGTACCGTTTTCTCATCTTTGGCCGCAGGCGGCGCAAGCGCTGGCGCTGGCTCGGTCGGCGGCGTGGTTGAGGCTTCGCGGAGTTGCGCTATTAATTCGTTACGTGAAGCCTCGTTCTCCAGTACGTCAGCCAGGGCCGCATAGGCCGCTTTTTTTTGTTCAGGACTGGGCTCTGGCGCTGCTTGCTGGCTGGTTGATGTCCCCGTGGTCACGCCGGGTATGGCGACCGCATGGGCAGGCGCGCCCAGTAGACAAAAAAGGATGAACAGGGTCCACCGCATGACTCCTCCAGTGAGAAAAGAGACGCAAAACACTAAGTATAGATGGCGCAGGGAAGGGAAAATGAAATGGGACTATTCCATGATGCCCTCCCTGCCGCAGGGCAGGAAGGGCGATATCTCAGGAGACGTGCTGTAAAAATTCCTGTAAACGTGGGCTTGGCGGGTTTTCGATCAACGCCTGCGGGCTGCCATCTTCGGCAATACGGCCTTTATCGATGAAAATCAGCCGTGAGGCGACTTTTTCGGCAAAGCCGATTTCGTGAGTGACAATGACCATGGTCATGCCTTCTTCCGCCAGATCCTGCATGACTTTCAGCACTTCATGGCGCAGTTCAGGGTCCAGAGCGGAGGTTGGCTCGTCAAAGAGCATCATTTTCGGCTTCACGGCCAGCGCTCGGGCAATGGCGACGCGCTGTTGTTGACCGCCGGAAAGCTCGGAGGGGTAGTGATGCGCCCGTTCCGCCAGTCCAACTTTCGCTAACAGAGCTTTCGCCTGTTTTTCCGCTTCTTCTTTCTTTACGCCGCGTACGCGTAGAGGACCGAACATTACGTTTTCTAGCGCGGTCAGATGCGGGAACAGATAAAACTGTTGAAACACCATGCCGGCTTCCTGGCGAATCAGCCGTTCGTCTACTTTAGGATCGTTGACTTTCAGACCATCGACAATCAGATCGCCGGAGGTGATCTCTTCCAGTTTATTGATACAGCGTAATAACGTGGATTTACCCGAACCGGAAGGGCCGATAATCACAACCACTTCGCCCTGACGGATGTTTAAATCAATGTTATGCAGCACCTGGGTGGGGCCAAAGTGCTTGGAGACGTTTTTAAATTCAATCACAGGATTTTCATCCTTCTTTCAAGACGACGCAAAATAAAGCTCAGCACCAGCGTAATGATCAAATAGAAGACGGCCACGGCGCTCCAGATTTCCAGGGCGCGAAAGTTACCGGCAATAATTTCCTGGCCCTGACGGGTCAGCTCGGCTACGCCGATAACAATAAACAACGAGGTGTCTTTGATGCTAATGATCCACTGGTTGCCCAGCGGCGGCAGCATACGGCGCAGAGCAAGCGGTAAAATAACATGGCGGATGGTTTCCCGGCGAGAAAGGCCCAGCGCCAGACCCGCTTCGCGAAAACCTTTGTGAATGGATAGTACTGCGCCGCGAGTAATTTCCGCGATATAAGCGCCGGAGTTAATCATAATTGTCACGACCGCTGCGCTGAACGGATCAATACGCAAATCATTAAATGCCATCGGTAGGGCAAAGTAGATAAACATGACCTGGACAACGATGGGCGTGCCGCGAATAATTTCAATGAAAACCAGGGCGATATGGTTGGCGAACCAGCCGCCAAACGTACGGGCAAAACCTGCCGCCAGTCCAATAACCAGGCCGCCAGCCAGACCGAGGACCGAGATCCACAGGGTCATTTTAGCGCCCTCAAGCAAAAGCGGAATGGCGGGCCAGATGGCGCTCCAGTCAAACTGCATATGTCGTTCCTGTTACCGTGGTGTAAATAGTCAAATGTTCTATCCGGCGCGGAAATGGCGTGAAAGTGTCTTATCCGTCACGGAAAAGAGCTGTAGGCCCGGTGAGCGTCCTCACTACCGGGCCACAAGCCAACATCAGGTCGTTTTATTTAGGTTCTGTACCGAACCATTTTTTGTAGATTTCGTTATAGGTGCCATTCTCACGCAGCGTTTTCAGCGCGCCGTTGACTTTCTCGCGCAGTTCATCGCTGCCTTTCGGGAAGGCAACTCCGTATTGCTGTGCTTCCAGCGATTCACCTACCGCCTTGAACTGGCCGTTGCCTGCGGTTTTGATAAAGTACAGGATGTTCGGCGTATCGTGCAGAACGGCGTCTGCGCGGTTGGTGCCTAATTCCATGTACGCGTTATCAATGTTCGGGAACTGACGCAGATCTTTGGTTTTGATATTCGCTTTCGCGTAATCCACCGACCCGGTTCCGCTCTTCACGGCAACGACTTTGCCATCGAGGTCTTTAACGCTTTTAATATCGTTATTGTTGGCTTTCACCATCACGAGCAGACCGCTTTTGTAATAGCCATCGGAAAAGTCGATCGCTTTTTTACGTTCGTCCGTAATCGTAATACCCGCCAGCGCCAGATCGATATTTTTGGTTTGTAATGCCGGAATAATGCCGCTGAAATCCATCGGTTTCAGGGTGTAGTCCAGCTTCAGTTCTTTCGCGATAGCGTCCCACAGATCAACATCAAAACCGACGTATTTGTCGCCCTGTTTAAATTCAAACGGAACGAACGCCGTATCGGTTGCCACAACGAGTTTCTTATCCGCGGCGTGCGAAGACACCGCAAAAGCCAGGGTAAGTGCAGCCAGTGAAACTTTTAATAGAGACTTCATAGCATTTCCTTTTCTATCCACGGGGCGATCCCCTGCGAGAACATGTAGCGTAATGAAAAAATCATGCCAATTATGTAACTCATTGTTTTAACAGAAGCGTGAATCATTCCTGTGCACAATAAGTCGGGCAAAACCAGTATGCCGCACCGTTTTGGGGCACTGATTTAGTGCATGAATAACAAAGTAGAGATACAGGGTCTATTTAGCGTAAAAATTGTTGTTAAAACAATCTTTAATTAACGATTGTGTGATGTAATTATTACAAATGATTCACTTTTATCGGAGGGGAGTACAAGACGTGTGCACTATTTAAGTGCAAAACCCCTGTGCCAGGCAGGGGTATAGGGATGACTTATATACTTGTGTACATCAAGTTGCAGGTGCGTTTGCTTCAGTTACCGACGGAAGTCAGGCTTCTGCGGATTCGCTGCGTTTGTACCTTCCTGCAACTCGAAGTATTCAGGGTAGAGATAGATTTATTCGATGTTGGATTCGATAAACCACAGGAATTTATCGAGGTCGCGTGATGCGGCGGTAAAGATATCGGCAGTGTCTTCATCTTTGGCTTCACCGATAGCTTTACGAACATCATTAGCGACAACAGCGTAGCGATCGGCCAGTTCTTTTAAGTGATCCTGCACGTTATGGATATCGAGCGGATAGCTTTTCAGCGGAGTTTTGCTGTTGATAACTTGCGTGGTGCCTAACGCCACACCGCCAAGCTGTACGGCGCGCTCGGCCATAGTATCCAGATGATCGGTCAGTGCGGTACGGAAGCCATCCAGCATCTCATGAACGGCAATAAAGTTAGCACCGCGCATGTTCCAGTGGGCCTGTTTCGTGATCAGCGACAGGTCAATGAACTGGATCACCTGACGATTAAGCAACTCAACCGTCGCTTTTTTATCGCTCTCTGATACATCGTTACGGGTATAAAGCAGATTAGACGCTTTTGTTTTTACCAGTTTAGCGGTACTCATAATCTCATATCCTCTTGATGTTTGTGTCCCAGGTAATTAACGAAAATAAGTATAGCACCGGTTTTTAACTTTGCTTTTTTGAATTTACCTATCACTTTAATAGTACAGACAAGATTTAATATTTATTATGATTAAAAATCAATTAGTTAGACTGGTTTGCTGTTTGATGGGTAATAATTCTCATTTTAATGTAAAAAATGAGAAAAAATATGACAAAAAATGACGAAGTAATAGCGCGATAATAAAAGGTGAATAACGAGGTGATATTCTGCATGATTATGCACATCATGCAGAATAAGAAACTATTTTACGTCAACTTGTTTAATTTGCGGTTCGCGGCGAATCGTTAGGGTAGAACCCATTGAGGCGGCAATGATGGCGCACAGGGCCATGATTTGTATGCCCGTAAGCGTTTCGCCCAGAAAAATCATCCCGGAAACGGCGGCCAGCGCGGGTTCCATGCTCATCAGCGTACCGAAAGTGCGGGTTGGCAGACGCGTCAGCGCAATCATTTCCAGTGAATAAGGCAGCGCCGTAGAAAGCACAGCGACCGCTAACCCTAAGGGAAGAATCGACCAGTGCCATAGCGCGTCGCCAGCCTGAACTGCGCCAATCGGCACGAAAATGATGGCGGCAATCAGCGAGCCTACCGCCACCGTGGCCGGACCATGTTCCGCGCCTGCTCGCTGGCCGGTAAGAATATAGACAGCCCAACAGGCGCCAGCGCCGAGCGCTAACGCGGCCCCGGTAAGATCGACGTGAGACATATCTTGTCCTAATGGCAGCAGGAACCAGAGTCCAAGTACAGCCAGTACGACCCAAATAAAATCTACCGGCCGCCGGGATGAAAACAGCGCGACCGCCAGAGGACCGGTAAATTCCAGCGCGACCGCAATACCCAACGGCACCGTCTGAATCGACAGATAGAATAGATAGTTCATCCCGCCCAGCGACAGACCATAAAACAGTAAAGGCAGCCGCTGCTCTTTGGCAAAACGCAAACGCCAGGGTTTGAAAAAGGCGATAAGGATAAGCGTTCCCAACGCCAGACGAAGCGCCGTTACGCCCGGCGCGCCGACAAGAGGAAATAACGATTTCGCTAGTGAAGCGCCACTCTGAATAGAGGACATGGCAATGAGCAAAACCAAAATGGGCAACCAGACTGGTAGTTTACGTGTTGACCCCGGCATCCTTTCTCCTGTCAAAAATGTCAGTACGAGTAAAGGTGGCAGTGTAATGGAAATTCCCCGCGGCGGTTGAGGATTCGTTGAAAAAAAATTTCCAGGATTCCATAAAATGAACTTAAATTGATGGATAAATAGACTGTTAGTTTAGGAATAATCTGGATGAATGTATCGCGCCGCACGCGCATTATTGGTGCAATCAGCCGGAAAAGTGATGTTAATTGAATAAGATAGCGCGATATGGAAACGTTCTGTTACATGAAAGGCGCCCTTAGACACCGTGAATCGCAAAGAGTTTCCCATTAATTTTTGATATATTTAAAACTTAGGACTTACTTGAAGCACATTTGAGGTGGTTATGAAAAAAATTGCATGTCTTTCAGCACTGGCCGCTGTTCTGGCCTTTTCCGCAGGTACTGCAGTAGCTGCTACTTCTACCGTTACCGGTGGTTACGCTCAGAGCGACGCGCAGGGCGTAGCGAATAAAATGAGCGGTTTCAACCTGAAGTATCGTTACGAGCAGGACGACAACCCGCTGGGCGTAATCGGTTCCTTCACCTACACCGAAAAAGATCGTACTAACGGTGCGGGCGATTACAACAAAGGTCAGTACTACGGCATCACTGCCGGCCCGGCTTACCGTCTGAACGATTGGGCGAGCATCTACGGTGTAGTCGGTGTGGGTTACGGTAAATTCCAGACGACCGATTACCCAACCTACAAACATGACACCAGCGATTATGGCTTCTCCTATGGCGCTGGTCTGCAATTCAACCCGATGGAAAATGTTGCTCTGGACTTCTCTTACGAGCAGAGCCGTATTCGTAGCGTTGACGTTGGCACCTGGATTGCTGGCGTGGGTTACCGCTTCTAATCACGTCGGTGAAAATGAAAAATCCGCCTTTCGGGGCGGATTTTTTTTGCCTGAAACGTGCATTATTTTAGTGAAAAAATATCGCTGCCCAGATGGTTATAGTCCACTTTCTGTAATTTGAAATTGGTGATATAAACGGGCCCGGCTTTCTGCTCCGAAATAAAACGATAGCGATTTTTGATCTCTTTAGCGCTAATTCCTGTCCATTGCGAGAAAAAACTCAGGAAATCGTTCGCGGAACGGCGAGCTTTAATGATCCGATGCGCTTTACTGTCGCTGGATAGCACCATAAACGGCACCTGGAAGTTTTGCTGGAATTTGTCGTCATGCGCCAGGTACTGTACCGCTTTGCCGCGCTCTTTAAACGCCAGCCCGTGATCGGAGAAATAGACGAGCGAAAAACTGTCGCCGCTATGACGAAGCTGAGTATAGAGCTGACGGAGCAAATCGTCGGTTTGCGTCATGGTGTATAAATAACAAGACGTCTCTTTCGACTGGACAAACGTCGCGTATTTTCCCTGAGTGCGGTCGCAGGCCTGGGGATGCGACCCCATTAAATGCAACACAATCAACTGCGGTTGCGTGCGTTCTGTCGCCAATACCTGCGCCGTCATGGTTAACAGCGCGTCGTCGCGAGTATTTTTATCTGCTTCAAAATCGCCGTTTTTCAGGAAATGCGCTTCATCGGCGCGTTTGGCGATACTGGCGATGGCCGTGTCGTATTCGCCGATTTGCCCCTGATTGGAAAACCACCATGTCTGAAAACCGGCGCGGTTAGCCAGCGTGACGAAGTTATCCTGATACTGCGGTTTGTTATCCACCACGCGATTGAGCGTTAAACCAAGCGATTTTTGCGTTGAGCCGCTGGCGGCGATGTAATCCATAAAGAAGTCGCCATTCACATGGCTGGCGAAGGGGGTATTATCCCAGTGGCCGCCGAAAGCGCCCATGGCATCCCGTCGCGCGCTTTCACCAATCACCACGACATAGATGTGATATCTGGGTTTCACCGCAGTAACCGTCCAGCTATCTTTTATGCCGGATAGCTGCGCCATACGGTGCTGCTCTTCAATGACTTCGTTGTTATTGACGATAACGTCTTTAGCGAAGCGAAAAACCGGATAGCCGGTATCAATAACCTTAAAAACGCCGCCCCAGGCCAGATTTTGTACCGGCGCTACGAAAAATGCCGCGACGCTAATCAGCAGGCACAGGCTGTCGAGGCTATTCCAGCGCGGCCTGGCCTCTTCTTTTCGGCGGCGAAGCGCAATAATACCCAGCGCAAAAATAAAAAGTCCGGTCAGGTAGCTATACCACGGGAAGATGGTCAGGATTTCGCTCGACTCTTCCATATTGGTGGAGTGCAGCGCCAGCAGCGTATTAAAGTTCGGCGCGCCGTAAGCCTGGCCAAAGGGAAAATAGCAAGCGGCTACCAGCGAACAAATGCCGAGCAGTGCTTTTTGTCCGCGGGGCAGGTAGCGCCAGAGCAGCAGCAACAGGCAGGTAAACGCCGCGGTATAAAGCAGGCTAAAGGGGTAGCCGAGCGCGAGGTTAATCAGCAGCGACTGTAAAAAGTAGAGGCCCGCCCACGGGCTTACAGCCCGACGACGGGCGAGAAGTGAATCGATAAGGGTTGAATTCATATGCCACTATTGCAAAAACGCCATGTGCTAACCCTGGCGCGAAGGGTCATTACCTGCCTGATTATGCGTAAAAAAGGTATTGGGTTCGCAACGGCGAGTCGCAAAATATTCAGGGCTGCCAGAAGATAGAGCGTGCGGGTAAGAAGGTCAACCGCCGGAAAGAAAATGTTTTGCGAAGAGAATAGCAAAACCACAAAAAACAGGGGAAATGGGCGCCATTTCCGTTGAGGATGCAAAATAAAGCGGCGTACCGCACTGCCGCGTTATTTCGTGGAAGGGTTATCCTGTTCCGGTTTGCCGTTGATCATATCGCACAACATAGAGAGCAGCATTAACCGGACTTTAAAGGGAGAGTGACTGAACACGCGTATACACCTCTTAAATTCGTTCATATAAACCTCCTGATGTTTCTATCCCATCGATCCGTGAGGGATGTCTGCATTACATACAGATATAGCACAGGCTATGTTTTATAGCTATTGCTAAAACGTTAATTTTTTGTGCCCGGACAACTCTGGTTTACAATGAGCGCTCTGTCAGCTGACGCGTTAACGCGTCACAGAAACGAGGAAGCAAAATGGGTCGTCGCGCAGGTACGCCAACAACAAAAAAAGTGACGCAATTGGTGAACGTAGAAGAACACGTTGAAGGATTTCGTCAGGTCAGAGAGGCGCATCGCCGTGAGTTGATAGACGATTACGTTGAGCTGATTTCCGATTTAATTATTGAGGTAGGGGAAGCGCGTCAGGTGGATATGGCGGCGCGGCTCGGCGTCTCCCAGCCGACTGTGGCCAAAATGCTTAAGCGCCTGGCATCGTTAGGATTTATTCAAATGATCCCCTGGCGCGGCGTTTTTCTGACGCCGGAAGGGGAGAAGCTGGCGCAGGAAAGCCGCGAGCGGCATCAAATTGTCGAAAATTTTTTACTGGTATTAGGCGTAAGTCCGGAGATCGCGCGTCGTGATGCGGAAGGGATGGAACACCATGTCAGCCAGGAGACATTGGATGCCTTTTTGGCCTTCACGCAGCAGCATGGAACATCTGTAGAATGAATCTGGCCTTTTTACGGGCGCTGCGGCGTGACCGTTTTTTTCAGTTGTTGATCATTGTGGGGATGGCGTTAAGCCTGTTTGTTCCTTTTGCGCCCCGCGCCTGGCCTGGCGCGATTGACTGGCACACCATTATTACCCTCAGTGGGTTAATGTTGCTCACTAAAGGCGTTGAGCTGAGCGGCTATTTCGATGTGCTGGGACGCAAGATGACGCGCCGATTTCATACCGAGCGGCAACTGGCGATGTTCCTGGTGCTGGCTGCGGCGGTGCTGTCGACCTTTCTGACAAACGATGTCGCGCTGTTTATCGTTGTGCCGCTGACGATAACGTTGAAAAAACTGTGTGCGATTCCGGTCAACCGATTGATTATTTTTGAGGCGTTGGCGGTGAACGCCGGTTCGCTGCTGACGCCTGTCGGTAATCCGCAAAATATTCTGTTGTGGGGACGCTCCGGCTTAACCTTTGCTGAATTTAGCGGGCAAATGGCGCCGCTTGCCGTCATGATGATGCTGACGTTACTGCTCCTGTGCTGGTTTTGTTTTCCGGGTAGGGCGTTACAGTACCATACCGGTACGCGTTCGCCGCAGTGGCAGCCCCGTCTGGTGTGGAGTTGCCTGGGATTATATGTCGTTTTTCTTACCGCGCTGGAGCTCAGGCAAGAGTTATGGGGACTGGTGTTGGTGGCGGCTGGGTTTATTGTGCTGGCGCGCAGGGTGATAGTCAGCGTGGACTGGACGCTGCTGCTGGTATTTATGGCGATGTTTATTGATGTCCATCTGCTAACGCAATTGCCGGCGTTGCAGGGCGTTTTCAACCAGGTTGGCGCACTGTCTCACCTGGGACTTTGGCTAACCGCTATCGGCTTGTCTCAGGTTATCAGTAATGTGCCCAGTACCATTCTCCTGCTGAACTATGTACCGGCCTCGACGCTGCTGGCGTGGGCGGTGAATATCGGCGGGTTTGGTCTGCTGCCGGGGTCGCTGGCAAATCTTATTGCTTTACGGATGGCGAACGATCGCCGAATCTGGTGGCGATTTCATTTCTATTCACTGCCGATGCTGGCATGGGCGGCGCTGGTGGGATATGGATTATTGCAACTGATGCCGTAAGAGAAGCCCGATAGTGTCTATCGGGCTTCGCAGGCAGAGTCTGTCAGTTCAGACGAACCGGCATCCCGGAACGATCCTGAACTGCCTGTTGTACGACGGTCTGATCAACGTCAGGCTCGTTGGTGACGGCCAGGATACTCTTATTAAGCGTGATCGGCACCGCTTCCTTACCTTCAAACTGCGCTTCCGTCGTTGACAGCGGGTTATGCACCTCAATGTAACGGCTACCGTCCGGCTCGGTGGTGGCTTTTACCGGTTCATCGATAAACTGCACGCGGGTGCCGACCGGCACATTTTCAAACAGGAATTTGATATCGTCGTTGCGCAGACGCACGCAGCCGTGGCTCACGCGAAGCCCGATGCCGAAGTTGGCGTTGGTGCCGTGAATAGCATACAGGCGACCAATGTACAGCGCGTACAGGCCCATCGGGTTATCCGGGCCCGCAGGCACGACGGCAGGCAGCGGCTCGCCGGCGGCGCGATATTCAGCGTGCATTTTTGCCGTAGGCGTCCAGGTCGGACCGGCTTTTTTACGTTCAACTTTGGTCGTCCAGTTGATAGGCGTGTCTTTACCTAACTGACCGATCCCAATCGGCAGGACGATAACGGTGTTTGTGCCTTTCGGGTAGTAATAGAGGCGCATTTCCGCGCTATTGATGATAATGCCTTCGTGTACGGTATCCGGCAGGATCAGCTGCTGCGGAATATTCAGCACGGTACCGCCCTTCGGCAGGAAGGTATCCACGCCCGGGTTGGCTTCCAGCATGTTGGAGAGCCCCATCTGATACTCCGCGGCAAAATACTCCAGCGGCTGGGTATTGCCCTCCGGAACGGTGATGACCTGATTTTGCCCAATTAAACGGCTACCATCGGTAGGCAGCGGGTAAGTGACTGCTGAGGCTGTTTTACAAAAACCAACTACAGCGAAAGCCGCCGCGAAAAGCGTTGTTAATTTCATATTCATGTTATGCGAGATTCTGTGCCAAGCAGGCTAGTAGGTTGAGAATTCTGTCATGTTGGGAGCGCATTATAGGTGCATTCCAGTAAACAGGGAATTCAGATGTGTACGAAATCACGTTTTTTTCCCTTACGGTTCAGTGTAGCCCTTTGTACAGGGCGCGATCTTATTTCAGACTTGTGGCATAATAAGCGGTTTGTCACATCTTTTTTCAGGATAAGCCTGTGTTAGTTTCCAGCAACGTTACCATGCAGTTCGGCAGTAAGCCGCTGTTCGAAAACATTTCCGTCAAATTTGGCGGCGGCAACCGTTACGGCCTGATCGGCGCCAACGGTAGCGGAAAGTCCACTTTTATGAAAATCCTCGGCGGCGACCTGGAGCCGACGCTGGGCAACGTTTCCCTCGATCCGAATGAGCGCATCGGTAAGCTGCGTCAGGACCAGTTCGCTTTTGAAGCATTCACCGTACTTGATACTGTCATTATGGGGCATGGCGAACTGTGGGAAGTCAAGCAGGAGCGCGACCGTATCTACGCCTTGCCGGAAATGAGCGAAGAAGACGGCTATAAAGTCGCCGATCTGGAAGTAAAATACGGCGAGATGGACGGTTATTCCGCTGAGGCGCGCGCGGGCGAACTGCTGTTGGGGGTGGGCATCCCGCTGGAGCAGCATTACGGTCTGATGAGTGAAGTCGCGCCAGGCTGGAAATTGCGTGTGCTGCTGGCGCAGGCGTTATTCTCTAATCCGGACATCCTGTTGCTCGACGAACCGACCAACAACCTGGATATTGATACTATCCGTTGGCTGGAGCAGGTGCTGAACGAGCGCGATAGCACGATGATCATCATTTCGCACGACCGTCACTTCCTGAACATGGTTTGTACGCATATGGCGGATCTGGATTACGGCGACTTGCGCGTCTATCCGGGTAACTATGATGAGTATATGACGGCGGCGACTCAGGCGCGTGAACGTCTGTTGGCCGATAATGCGAAGAAAAAAGCGCAAATTGCCGAGCTGCAATCTTTTGTTAGCCGTTTTAGCGCCAATGCCTCTAAATCGCGTCAGGCAACGTCGCGCGCGCGGCAGATTGATAAAATCAAGCTGGAAGAGGTGAAAGCCTCCAGCCGTCAGAACCCGTTCATCCGTTTTGAGCAGGATAAAAAACTGTTCCGTAACGCTCTGGAAGTGGAAGCGCTGACGAAAGGTTTTGATAACGGTCCGCTGTTTAAAAATGTCAATTTGCTGCTCGAAGTCGGCGAGAAGCTGGCGGTACTCGGCACCAATGGCGTGGGTAAATCTACGCTGCTGAAGACGCTGGTTGGCGATCTGGACGCCGATCATGGCACCGTTAAATGGTCGGAAAACGCGCGTATTGGTTACTACGCGCAGGACCACGAATATGAATTCGAAAATGACCTGACGGTGTTTGAATGGATGAGTCAGTGGAAGCAGGAAGGCGACGACGAGCAGGCAGTGCGCAGTATTCTGGGCCGCCTGCTATTTAGCCAGGATGATATCAAAAAGCCTGCGAAAGTCCTTTCCGGTGGCGAGAAGGGCCGTATGCTTTTCGGCAAACTGATGATGCAAAAGCCGAATATCCTGATTATGGACGAACCGACTAACCACCTGGATATGGAGTCGATCGAATCGCTGAATATGGCGCTGGAGCTGTATCAGGGCACGCTGATCTTTGTTTCGCACGACCGTGAGTTCGTCAGCTCGCTGGCAACCCGCGTCATTGAAATTACGCCGGAGCGCGTGGTGGACTTCAGCGGCAACTACGACGATTATTTGCGTAGTAAAGGGATTGAAAGCTAAACACTGACGCCCGGTGGCACTGCGCTTACCGGGCCTACGTATCCTGGCGCGTAGGTTCGGTAAGACGGGTGCGCCCAGGCAAAGGGCACACCGCAGGTGAGCGGGAAGGGCGGTACGACCGTCAAACGTCCATACCTAATGCCCGCTTGCCGTGAATATTCAGATCGCGCAGCGTGAAGCGCCCTTCCCAGGTGGTTTCATAGTCCTCGCGCGGGAAATCGCTCGGTGATGCGCCTGTCTCCAGCGCCGCTTTCACCTTACGCGCATAGGCCAGATTTTTCTCACACATTGGCGCGGCAGGAATGTACATCACATTGCCCCAGCCCTGCTGATTTTCGACGGGGGCGACGGAGTGGATGACATCGCAATGCCACCACACGGAATCCCCGGCTTCCAGTGGCGGAATGCTGGTTAACGCCGCCATCAGTAAAGGATGCCACTGTTCAGAAATCGGCAGCACCCGGCCCGGCGCGACGCCGCATAATTCATCTTCCGGGACATCATCCAGCAGCGGGCGCAGCAGAATATACGCCATCGCCTCCGGGATAGGGACGACATGAAGCAACCCCTGACCGGGCAGCATATCGGAGAGCGCGGTCCAGCCCTGGAAAGTGCGAAATACCGAGCATTTTGTGGTGTTATCCACCGTATACTCTTCAACTTCGGTACGGTGTGCCGCATTCCACGGATCGTACTGCTCGACGTTGCCGTTAAACACACTGGCGAATACCTGCTGATAGGCTGGCAGCAGCCAGCGTTCCAGCGCGCCGGAGTCGGTATGCGCTCCCAGTCCTTTGGATGTGGTGCCCGGCGGGCGGCGACGGATGCGATCCGGGTAAATGATGCTGATATCCGGATTAAACCATCGCTTGCCGTCGTGCTCTACCTGCCACAGACGGTTGAGGAACGACTGCGCCAGCGCCATCTCTTCACTTTGGCGGGCCTGCATTTGCGCCTGCGACCAGTAGACAGGATAGATTTCAGGCCGGGAGGCGCTCAGCGTACCGAAAAAATTATCCCCCGGTCCTTTATACACCTCGTCAAAATGGTTCTTGTCCAGATAGTCGAGCATCGACTGGTCCCATGCCAGCGCCTGTTCGCGTGGAAAATGACCTTTAATCACCGCGCACCCGCGGCGCTTAACCTCGGCGCGGGTGGCATCGCTAATGTTGCCCATCGCCAGTTCGCTAAAAGGGATAATTGGCCATACCGGCTGTCCCTGCGCCTTCAGATCGTTAATTTCCGCCACCCGGGCTGCTATGGTGGCGCTCAAACGGTCGAACACCGCCTGTACGTCGCCGATTTGCGCGCGTAGCGCCTGCTTCATCTGACGAATGGCCGCTTTTGGGTCGGCGGGCAGCGTTTCGTGGGTAAAAGGAGTTGTCATATCAACCTCACCATCTTTCGTTCGAAAGTAAAATTAGTTACATCTGATACTTTAAGTTAAAATAAGGTTAATGCAAGTTTAAAATATTGCAGGAGCGCACAAAGAGGGAAGCGAGAGGAAAACGTAAGGTGGCCAGGACGCCTTAATGTCTTATGCGGCTATTCCTTTCGTTCAGCCACTTTTCATTCGAAATAAATTTGTGGTTCTGCTCACATTGTTATTAAAATGTTTCTGGTCGCAGTTACAGCCAGGAGCTTAAGTATGACCGTTAACGTTGTCGTTACCGATATGGACGGCACTTTTCTCGACGATGCCAAGCAGTACGATCGTGTACGCTTCATGGCGCAATACCAGGAACTGAAAAAACGTAATATCGAATTTGTAGTCGCCAGCGGTAATCAGTACTACCAGTTGATCTCCTTCTTCCCCGAGCTGAAAGACGAAATTTCCTTTGTCGCAGAAAATGGCGCGCTGGTGTATGAACATGGCAAGCAGTTGTTTCACGGGGAGCTAACCCAACATGAATCGCGTATTGTGATTGGCGAACTGCTGAAGGATAAGCAACTTAATTTTGTCGCCTGTGGTCTGAAAAGCGCTTATGTCAGCAAAAACGCTCCCGAGACTTTCGTGGCGCTGATGGCCAAACATTATCACCGCCTGCAGCCGGTAAACGATTATCACGACATTGACGATATCCTGTTTAAGTTCTCCCTGAATTTGCCTGATGAACAAATTCCGCTGGTTATCGACAAACTGCACGTATCTCTGGATGGCATCATGAAGCCCGTCACCAGCGGCTTCGGTTTTATCGACCTGATTATCCCGGGACTGCATAAAGCGAATGGCATCAGTCGTCTGTTAAAGCGCTGGAACAGGTCGCCACAGAATGTCGTCGCCATTGGCGACAGCGGTAATGATGCGGAAATGTTGAAAATGGCGCATTACTCTTTTGCCATGGGCAATGCTGCAGACAATATCAAAGCGCTTTCACGCTATCACACTGATGATAATAACCATCAAGGCGCGCTCAACGTCATTCAGGCCGTGCTTGACGGCACCGATCCCTTCTGATTAACAGGCCTGCGCAGGCCTGTTAAGCGTAGCGCCATCAGGCAATTCGGACATATTGCCGATGGCGCCAGGGCAAATTACAGCATATGTTCGGTACGGGCGATGATATCGTCCTGCGCATCCGGCGACAGCGCGGTGAAGAAGGCGGAGTAGCCTGCCACACGCACGACCAGATCGCGGTACTGGTCCGGATGTTTTTTCGCATCCAGCAGCGTTTCGCGTGACACGATGTTGTACTGAATATGCCAGCCTTTATGCACCTCAAAGAACGTCCGTAGCAGAACCATCAGTTTCTGTTTGTCGGATTCGTTTTCCAGCGTCGTTGGGTTCAGTTTCTGGTTGAGCAGCACGCCGCCGAGAATGGAACCGGTAGGTAATTTGCCTACGGAACCAATCACCGCCGTCGGGCCGAGATGATCCGTACCTGATGCAGGGCTTGCGCCTTCCGCCAGCGGTGTATGCGCTTTGCGACCGTCCGGGGTAGCCATGGTCGCGGCGCCAAATGGCACGTTTGCTGAGATAGAGGACGTACCGGCGTAATAGTTGCCGCCGACAGGGCCACGACCATAGCGCGGGTTATGATATTGCTTCAGCTCATCAATATAGGTCTGATAAGCGCGCGCCAGCAGGGTATCGACACTGTCATCGTCGTTGCCGTACTTCGGCGCGCCGTTAATCAGACGCTGGCGCAACTGCTCGTGAGTCAGACCGTCGAAGTCATCGGCCAGCGCGGCGGCAAGCTGCTGTTGACCGATAACGCCCTGTTCGAAGACCAGTTTTTTCACGGCGGCGAGGCTGTTGCCCAGGTTGGCGATACCGACCTGCAGACCGGATACCCAGTCATATTTCGCGCCGCCTTGCTTGATACTTTTCGCTCGCTCAATACAGTCGTCTACCAGCGCTGAGCAGAGAATATCGTGGACGTTCTCTTCCAGCATGGTGTCGACCACATACTCAATTTCGATCGATTTGCGCGTGTAGTAGCGAATTTGGGTATCCCAGGCGGCCATCACTTCGTCAAAATTGTTAAAGTTGCCTGCGGAGAGCGCCTTTTCCTGCGGCAGAAATACTTTGCCGCTGGTGGCGTCGCGACCGCCTTCCAGCGCCGCCAGCATGACGCGGGCGAAGTTAATAAAGCTCATGCCGGTGCAGCGATAACCCCATTTCCCGCCGACGGCGGTTTCGATACAGCCGATCGCCGCGTAATCGTAAGCGTCCTGCGGTTCGATCCCCAACTTGATAAATTCCGGGATGACGATTTCATCATTGTTAAACGCCGGCATCCCAAAGCCGCAGCGGATGACCTGGACGCAGGCGTCAAGGAAATCGTTACTCATTCCGGCGTGATAACGCACACTGAGGTTGGGCTGGGTAGAACGCAGACGTCCACAGGACTCCAGAATGGCGTAAGACAGCGGATTCACTGCGTCCATTGGCTGACCGTTGATGAGATTCTGACCGCCAATGGTGACGTTTTGATACAGCGGGCTGCCCGCGGAAGCTTTAGAGTGCGAACCGGAACGGATCTTGTTTACTTCCAGCAGTTTCAGCCAGCAGCTGTGCAGCAGTTCAATGGCGTGCTCACGATCCAGCGTCTGGTTTAGTTCGACATCGCGACGATAATAGGGATAAAGATACTGGTCCATACGACCAAAAGACACCGAGTGCCCGTTAGACTCAATTTGTAGAATCAGTTGGATGAAGTAGCACAATTGCAGTGCTTGCCAGAAGGTCTGCGGCGGTTGGTGGGCGATCACCTCGCAGTTTTCCGCGATGGTAAGTAGCTCTTTACGACGGCTTTCACGGGACTCTTCGCCTGCCATCTGGCGCGCCAGCGCGGCAAAGCGCGTGATGTGCTGGCTTACCGCGTCCAGCACTATATCAATCGCCTTCAGGAACTGCTCGCCATGCAGATCTTCCAGCACGGTCAGGTTGATGCGTGAGCGGCGCTCGGCGACTTTATCGCGCAGGCCATCAAGCCCTTTTTCCAGCAGCAGCGGGAAGTTCACCGCCAGGTGCGCGTCACCGGAGGTCATATTGCCTTCGGCTTTGATAATGCCAGTCGCCAGAAGCCCTTTTTGTTCATCGGTAAACATGCCGTAGCAGCGATCCTGGACGGTTTGACCTCGCCACCACGGACAGACGTCGTGCAGAATACGTTTGTTTTCTTCACTTACGGAAAAACCTGCGCCGGGCCGGTCCGCCAGGTCGTCGATCTCTTTTTCAATCCACGAGACGGTATATTCCGGGAAAATCGGCGCGGCGCGGACTTCACTTGCCTGGTTGCCGACGATCAGTTCATCGTGTTTTATCCAGATAGTGCGTTCCGCCAGGTGATGGGCCAGCGCCAGCGCACGGCGTACCGGAATCGGTTTATCCAGATGCTGCTGGTACATTTCGGTATAATGCTGCGCGCGTTCGGTACAGACCGGCGGTTTCACGATATGTACCAGCGCGGTTTTGTGCGCCTTAATGCGGTCACTGAGCGTGTCCAGTTTCAGTTGGGTCATGATAATTATCCTCGTAGGGTCGCGGTTAAACCTTTTTGACAGGCGTACTTCTGGGCAAAATCAAGTAACGCCGGCGCATCCAGTGGTTTATCCGGGGCATGATAGGGCTGACTGAGTAAGTGGTATTTATTGATGCCCAGCGTGTGGTAGGGCAGAAAATGAATTTCCCCGACGTGCAGTTCGTCGGCGGCAAAGTCGGTAATGGCTTTAATGGTCTCCTCATCGGCATTAAATCCCTGAATCAGCGGGACGCGAATCACCATTTTTTTGCCCGCGGCGGTGAGTTTCCTGAGATTTTCCAGCACCCGCGAGGCGCTACCATCGGTCCACTGCTTAAACGGCCCGTCGGCGACATGTTTCAAATCAGCCAGAAACAGATCGATATAAGGCAGTGAGGGCGCAATGTATTTCCATGGAACATGCAGACAGGTCTCAACCGCTGTATGAATACCGGCGTCATGGCTGGCTTTAAACAGCTCTGCCGCCAGTTCCGGCTGCATAAACGGTTCGCCGCCGGAAAGCGTAAGACCGCCGCCGCTGCGATCGTAAAAAGGTTTATCGCGCAGTACCGTCGCCATGATCTCATCCACGCTTTTTATTTCGCCGCACACGGTTAACGCCTGTGTGGGGCAGCAATGCGCCAGGACGGAAAAATGGGCGTCGGTCAGTTTCTCGCGATGGATGAGCAGGCCGTTTAGCGCGCGCTCAATGACGTCCGGCGCGGCTTGCGCGCACAGGTCGCATCCTTCGAGACACAGCCGCGCGTCGTATAACAGATCCTGAGCGCGGGCGCGGCTTTCCGGGTTCTGGCACCAGCGACAGCCCAACGAACAGCCTTTGAAAAATACTACGGTACGGATACCGGGGCCATCGTGGGTAGAATAGCGCTGAATATTGAAGATCATAAACGGCCTCTCTTATTTCATATAAAGATTAAATTACTTTCGAATGAAAGTTATCTTGATGTGCGTCAACGAATGGAGAGGTTCTGATAAAGAGGCGTTAAATGAGGTACAACATCACGGTTTGAGGCTGTGATATGGCGTTTAAGATGATGCCGCGCTGCTTGAGCCGATCGTCAGTCGGAGCTTGGGTAAGCTGGCTTTGCGTCTGATGACAGTAATTATCTGTTGATACAGCACGGCCATAAACCGTGCTTCGGTATGTTTATCCGTAAAGTGGCTACTGACCGCAGACCTCACAGCCGGGGTTGCGCATCAACTTCATTTCGCGGAACTGACAGGTCATCGCATCGTACATGACGATTTTTCCGCTAGCGGGCTGACCGTAATGCGCCAGCAGCTTAATGGCCTCCATTGCCTGTAGCGAACCGATCACGCCAATCAGCGGCGCCATCACCCCTGCCTCTACGCAGGTCAGAGCGTTTTCGCCAAACAGACGGCTCAGGCAGCGGTAACAGGGTTCGTTTTCCTGATATGTAAAGACGGTAACTTGTCCTTCCATACGAATTGCCGCGCCGGAGATTAGCGGCACTTTCGCGGTATAGCACCCGGCGTTAAGTTGATTACGTACGCTAACGTTATCAGTACAGTCCAGTACCAGCGAATGCCCGGCAATCAGGCTGGTCATAGCGTCGTCGTCCAGCCGCGCGTTAACGGGCGTAATGGTAATATGCGGGTTGATTCGCGCCAGCGCGTCGCGGGCGGACTCAACCTTTGGCTGCCCGACCGTGGCGTCGCTGTGCAAGGTTTGACGCTGGAGATTGGAAACGGAAACGGTATCAAAATCGAGTAGCGTCAGTTGCCCGACGCCAGCGCCGGCCAGATACTGCGTTGCCGCGCAGCCGAGTCCGCCCAGCCCGACCACTAATACCCGCGCATCTTTTAACGCTTCCTGCCCTTCAAAATCGAAGCCGCGCAGAATAATTTGTCGATTATAGCGCAGCATCTCCTGGTCGCTAAGTTCCGCCATTACAGGCCTCCGAACAGAGCATTAAACGGCTCGACTTCCACCCATTCTCCCGGCTCAACATTGCCGCGTTCACGCTCCAGCACAATAAAGCAGTTGCCCAGACTAAACGAGCTGAAAATATGTGAGCCCTGGTGTCCGGTGGTCGTGACCTCCAGTTCGCCGTTGGCGCTACGTTGCAGGATGCCGCGCTGGAAATCGAGACGCCCCGGCGTTTTCTTCAGGCGAGATGTTGTGCGTACACGCTGGCGCGGCGGTACAGCGCTTGCCGTGTTGCCGCCAAGCTTCGCCAGTAAAGGCTGAACCAGTTGATAAAACGTGAGCGCCGCAGAGACTGGATTCCCCGGCAGGCCACAGAACCAGCTATTACTGAGTTTGCCGAAGGCAAACGGTTTGCCTGGCTTGATAGCCAGCTTCCAGAAGGCGATTTCGCCCAGCTCCTCAAGGATGGTTTTGGTATAGTCCGCTTCACCAACCGAGACGCCGCCGGAGCTTATCACTACATCGGCCTGGCTGTCGGCGTCGATAAACGCGGCGCGAAGCTTACCGGGATCGTCAGGAATAATGCCTAAATTGATCACTTCGCAGCCAAGCTGTTGCAGCATCAAATGTATAGTTAGACGGTTAGTGTCATAAATTTGTCCCGCCTCCAGCGGTTGGCCCGGAAGCTGGAGCTCGTCGCCGGTCGAGAACAGCGCTACGCGCACTTTACGTACAACCTGCGCATCGGCAATTCCCAGCGACGCCAGCACTGGCAGTTCGGCAGTAGTCAGGCGCGTACCGGCCGGAAAGACCACCGCATCCTGGCGAATATCCTCGCCGCGGCGGCGGATGTTTTGTCCGCAACGAACATCGGCGGTAAAACGCACGCCGTCATCGGTTTGTTCCGTCTGCTCTTGCATGACTACCGCCTCGCAACCTGCCGGTACCGGGGCGCCGGTCATAATGCGAATGCAGGTTCCCGCAGGCCACTCTCCCTGGTAGGGCTGACCGGCAAATGCTTTGCCGGCGACGGGCAGCGGCTTATCGGCGGACAAATCCGCCACGCGTACCGCATAACCATCCATAGCTGAATTATCAAAGCCGGGGACATCGAGGGGAGAAACGATATCGGTCGCCAGGATGCGGCCAAAGCAGTTCACCAGCGGCAACGTTTCTACGGCGGTGAGCGGGGTAATACGTGAAAGCATCTGGGTCAGCGCCGTTTCAAGCGGCATCAATCCGGCGGAAAATTCCATGAACATACTCCTGCGAGGCAAAATCGAATCCGGCTATTATGTCAGAAAACAGTGGCGGGCAGTATGCTACCTCGGTCTTAGAGACGGCCTTGCGCCTTTACATACCTTACGCATCTTTCTATATTCAAAAATCGAATGAATAACTCACAACAATTCTGATAGTTATAGTAAAAGTTGTGTGCCACCGTTAATGGACCCTAAAAATGAATAAAGCAGTGATTGCGATTCACGGCGGCGCAGGCGCGATTGCTCGCGCGCAAATGAGCCATGAGCAGGAGCTACGCTATATCCAGGCGCTGTCAGAGATTGTCGAAAGCGGGCAAAAGATGCTGGAAGCGGGTGACAGCGCGCTTGATGTAGTGACGGAAGCGGTGCGCCTGCTGGAAGCGTGTCCGCTCTTCAATGCGGGTATCGGCGCGGTCTATACCCGAGACGGAACTCATGAAC
This sequence comes from Salmonella sp. 741265073_HBA, assembly GCF_046569105.1. Taxonomy (NCBI): domain Bacteria; kingdom Pseudomonadati; phylum Pseudomonadota; class Gammaproteobacteria; order Enterobacterales; family Enterobacteriaceae; genus Salmonella; species Salmonella sp. 741265073_HBA. The sequence goes on from NZ_JBKFRY010000001.1 coordinate 85,412, forward strand.
TGGATGCCTGCGTGATGGACGGCAATACCCTGAAAGCCGGAGCCGTCGCGGGCGTGAGTCATGTTCGCCATCCTGTGCTCGCCGCCAGACTGGTGATGGAGCGCAGCCCGCATGTACTCATGGTGGGGGAAGGGGCGGAAAACTTTGCCTTTTCACAGGGGATGGCGCGCGTTTCGCCGGATATCTTTTCCACCCCGGCGCGTTACGAGCAATTACTGGCCGCGCGTGCGGCGGGCGAAATGGCGCTCGATCACAGCGGCGCGCCGCTGGACGAAACGAAAAAAATGGGTACAGTCGGCGCGGTGGCGCGGGATAAATTCGGCAATCTGGCGGCGGCAACGTCTACCGGCGGGATGACCAATAAATTGCCCGGGCGCGTCGGCGACAGCCCGCTGGTCGGCGCCGGGTGTTATGCCAACAACGCCAGCGTCGCCGTTTCCTGTACCGGAACGGGAGAGGTCTTTATTCGCACGCTCGCGGCTTACGATATCGCCGCATTGATGGAATATGGCGGACTCAGCCTTGCCGACGCCTGTGAGCGCGTGGTGATGGAAAAATTACCGGCGCTGGGCGGCAGCGGTGGATTAATCGCTGTTGATCACGAAGGTAATGTCGCGTTGCCGTTTAACAGCGAAGGGATGTATCGCGCCTGGGGATATGCCGGGGATACGCCTACCACAGGAATTTACCGGGAATAAGGAGCCGCAGGTGCCGCACAGCGATGAACTGGATAGCCGCGATGTTCTGTCCGTCAGTGGCCTGAATATCGCGTTTCACCACGAAGGGCAACAGATAGACGCCGTGCGTAATGTGTCATTACGCCTGAAGCGTGGAGAGACTCTGGCGATTGTCGGCGAGTCGGGATCGGGAAAATCGGTGACGGCGCTGGCGTTAATGCGGCTGATTGAGCAGTCGGGCGCGAACGTGCGCTGCGGCGAAATGCTGTTGCGTCGGCGTAATCGCCAGGTGATTGAGCTGTCTGAGCAGAGTGACGCGCAGATGCGGCGTGTGCGCGGCGCGGATATCGCCATGATTTTCCAGGAGCCAATGACCTCGCTCAACCCGGTATTTACCGTCGGCGAGCAAATTGCCGAATCTATTCGTTTGCATCAGGGCGCCAGCCACGAAGAGGCGCTGGCGGAAGCGAAACGTATGCTCGATCAGGTACGGATCCCGGAGTCGCAGGCGATTTTATCGCGTTATCCGCATCAGCTTTCCGGCGGGATGCGCCAGCGAGTCATGATCGCGATGGCGCTATCCTGCCGTCCGGCGGTATTGATTGCCGATGAACCCACCACGGCGCTGGATGTCACTATCCAGGCGCAAATTTTGCAACTTATCAAAGTGTTGCAGCAAGAGATGTCGATGGGCGTGATTTTTATCACCCACGACATGGGCGTCGTGGCGGATATCGCCGATCGCGTACTGGTGATGTATCAGGGCGAGGCCGTGGAAACCGGCAGCGTAGAGCAGATTTTCCATGCGCCGACGCATCCTTATACCCAAACGTTACTGGCCGCCGTCCCTCAGCTTGGCGCGATGCGCGGCCACTCGCTGCCACGCCGTTTCCCGTTGATTTCCGCTGACGAACCAGCCCTTTATGAATCGCAGATTGAGCAAGACACGGTGGTGGAAGGCGAGCCTATTCTCCAGGTGCGGGGACTGGTGACGCGATTCCCGCTGCGTAGCGGTCTCTTTAACCGCGTTACGCGTGAAGTTCATGCCGTTGAGAATATCAGTTTCGATCTCTGGCCGGGCGAAACGCTATCGCTGGTGGGCGAGTCCGGTAGCGGAAAATCGACGACCGGACGCGCGCTGCTGCGGTTGGTTGAATCCCGGCAGGGGGAGATTATCTTTAACGGCCAGCGCATTGACACGCTGTCTGCGGGTAAACTCCAGCCGTTGCGCCGCGATATTCAGTGTATTTTCCAGGACCCTTACGCCTCGCTCGACCCGCGCCAGACCGTGGGGTATTCCATTATGGAACCTTTACGGATTCATGGTCTGGGGCAGGGGGACGCTGCGGCAAAGCGCGTGGCCTGGTTGCTTGAGCGTGTCGGATTACGTCCTGAACATGCCTGGCGTTATCCGCATGAGTTTTCCGGTGGTCAACGTCAGCGCATCTGCATTGCTCGCGCGCTGGCATTGAATCCTAAAGTGATTATTGCTGATGAGGCGGTATCCGCGCTGGATGTTTCCGTTCGCGGACAGATCATTAATTTACTGCTCGATTTACAACGGGAAATGGGGATAGCCTACCTGTTTATTTCGCATGATATGGCGGTCGTGGAGCGAATTAGCCATCGCGTGGCGGTGATGTATCTTGGTCAAATTGTTGAAATGGGGCCGCGGCGCGCCGTTTTTGAAAATCCGCAGCATCCTTATACGCGTAAATTGATGGCGGCGGTGCCGGTTGCCGATCCTTCCAGACACCGGCCGCGGCGCGTTCTGCTATCAGATGATATACCCAGCAATATTCATAAACGTGGCGAAGAGACGCCCGCCGTTTCATTACAGTTGGTCGGGCCGGGACATTATGTTGCGCGGCCGCTGCAGGATAATGCGCTCTCGCGCTTATAACATTCAGACAGGCAGGGTTTCAGGAGAACAACATGACGCAATTTATTACGCATAAATGGCTGGCGGCGCTGGGACTGGCCTCATCCATTGCGGCTTTTCCGGCCCTGGCGGCCAAAGATGTGGTGGTGGCGGTAGGGTCTAATTTCACCACGCTCGATCCGTATGACGCCAACGATACGCTCTCGCAGGCGGTGGCGAAGTCATTTTATCAGGGGCTGTTTGGCCTGGATAAAGACATGAAGGTAAAAAACGTCCTGGCGGAGGGCTACACCGTTTCTGATGACGGTCTGACCTACACCATTACCCTACGGCAGGGGGTGAAATTTCAGGACGGCGCGGATTTTGATGCGGCGGCGGTGAAAGCGAATCTCGATCGCGCCAGCAATCCGGATAACCACCTCAAGCGTTATAACCTGTATAAAAATATCGCAAAAACGGAGGTCGTCGATCCGGCAACGGTAAAAATTACCCTGAAACAGCCGTTCTCCGCTTTCATTAATATTCTGGCGCACCCGGCGACGGCGATGATCTCGCCGCAAGCGCTGGAAAAATATGGCAAGGATATTGGTTTTCATCCGGTCGGCACTGGTCCATATCAGCTTGAAACCTGGAATCAGACCGACTTTGTCAAAGTGAAAAAGTTCGCCGGTTACTGGCAGCAGGGTTTACCCAAGCTGGATTCTATTACCTGGCGTCCGGTTACTGACAACAATACCCGCGCGGCGATGCTGCAAACCGGCGAAGCGCAATTTGCTTTTCCTATCCCTTATGAGCAGGCCGCGTTACTGGCGAAAAATAAAAACCTCGAACTGGTCGCCAGCCCGTCCATTATGCAGCGTTATATCAGTATGAATGTGACGCAGAAACCGTTTGATAATCCTAAGGTGCGTGAGGCGTTGAATTACGCTATCAATCGTCAGGCGTTGGTTAAAGTGGCGTTTGCCGGATACGCCACGCCGGCGACGGGCGTGGTGCCGCCGTCGATAGCCTATGCGCAAAGCTATCAGCCGTGGCCCTATGATCCGGCTAAAGCGCGCGAACTGTTGAAAGAGGCGGGGTATCCAGACGGTTTCAGTACCACGCTGTGGTCATCGCACAACCATAGCACCGCGCAAAAAGTGTTGCAGTTTACCCAACAGCAACTGGCGCAGATTGGCATTAAAGCCCGGATAACCGCGATGGACGCCGGCCAGCGCGCCGCGGAAGTTGAGGGCAAAGGGCAAAAAGAGAGCGGCGTGCGAATGTTCTATACCGGCTGGTCGGCGTCGACGGGCGAAGCTGACTGGGCGTTATCGCCGCTCTTCGCATCACAAAACTGGCCGCCGACGCAGTTTAATACCGCTTTTTACAGCAACAAGCAGGTCGACAGCGATTTGGCGGCGGCCTTAAAGACCAACGATCCGCAGGAGAAAACACGATTATACAAAGAGGCGCAGGATATTATCTGGAAAGAGTCGCCCTGGATACCGTTGGTGGTGGAGAAATTGGTTTCTGCGCACAGTAAAAATTTGACCGGTTTCTGGATTATGCCGGATACCGGTTTCAGCTTTGACGATGCGGATTTGAAGTAAGTAATGCGATGGGGCTGGATGGCGCGCGCGTTGTCCGCCATCCGGTAAAAGGTTCGTGTGATGCTTAACTATGTTCTCAAGCGCCTGCTGGGATTAATTCCTACGCTGTTGATTGTGGCAGTGTTGGTGTTTTTATTTGTTCATTTGTTGCCCGGCGACCCGGCGCGGCTGATAGCCGGACCAGAAGCCGACGCGCAGGTGATTGCGCTGGTTCGTCAGCAGCTGGGGCTTGATCAGCCGCTTCATGTCCAGTTTTGGCGTTACATCACCCATGTTTTACAAGGCGATTTCGGTACGTCAATGGTTTCCCGCCGCCCGGTTTCTGAGGAGATCGCCAGCCGCTTTTTGCCGACGCTGTGGCTGACGATAACCAGTATGATATGGGCGGTTCTGTTTGGCATGGCGATCGGCATCGCCGCCGCCGTGTGGCGTAATCGCTGGCCTGACCGGGTAGGAATGACGCTTGCCGTGACCGGCATTTCTTTCCCGGCTTTTGCGCTGGGAATGTTGTTAATGCAGATTTTTTCCGTGGATCTGGGCTGGCTACCGACCGTGGGGGCGGATAGCTGGCAACATTATATTTTACCCTCCCTGACGCTTGGCGCGGCGGTGGCATCAGTCATGGCGCGTTTTACGCGCTCCTCGTTTGTCGATGTCCTGAGCGAGGATTACATGAGGACCGCGCGGGCGAAAGGCGTCAGTGAAACGTGGGTGGTGTTAAAACATGGCCTGCGCAATGCGATGATCCCGGTCGTCACCATGATGGGACTGCAATTTGGCTTTCTGCTTGGCGGATCGATCGTCGTCGAAAAAGTGTTTAACTGGCCGGGGCTTGGGCGATTACTGGTCGACTCGGTCGACATGCGCGACTACCCCGTGATTCAGGCGGAAGTGCTGCTGTTTTCTCTGGAATTTATTCTTATCAACTTAGTGGTGGATGTCCTCTATGCCGCCATTAATCCGGCTATCAGGTATAAGTAAGGATGCGATTATTTAACTGGCGCCGTCAGGCGATTTTACATGCTATGCCGGTGGTAAAACCCGACCAGATACGCACGCCATGGCGGGAGTTCTGGCGTCGTTTTCGCCGCCAGCATGTCGCGTTGGTCGCCGGGGGATTCGTACTGGCGTTAATTCTGGTGGCGATTTTTGCCCGCTGGCTGACGCCCTACGATGCGGAAAACTATTTTGACTACGATAGCCTGAACAATGGCCCCTCTTTGCAGCACTGGTTTGGCGTTGACTCGCTGGGAAGAGACATCTTTAGCCGGGTTCTCGTTGGGGCGCAGATCTCACTGGCGGCGGGCGTGTTCGCGGTATTTATCGGCGCGATAATCGGCACGGTGTTGGGATTGCTGGCGGGATATTATGAAGGCTGGTGGGATCGTTTCATTATGCGCATTTGCGATGTGCTGTTCGCCTTCCCCGGCATTTTGCTGGCGATTGCCGTTGTGGCGGTGTTAGGCAGCGGTATTGCTAATGTGATCGTTGCGGTGGCGATTTTCTCTATTCCGGCGTTTGCACGTCTGGTGCGCGGAAATACCCTGGTCTTAAAACAGCAGACGTTTATTGAGTCTGCCCGCAGTATCGGCGCCAGCGACACGACGATTTTGTTTAGCCATATCTTGCCGGGAACGGTCTCGTCAATTGTGGTTTTCTTTACGATGCGTATCGGTACGTCAATTATTTCCGCGGCAAGCCTGTCATTTCTCGGATTAGGCGCGCAGCCGCCAACGCCGGAGTGGGGAGCGATGCTCAATGAAGCGCGGGCGGATATGGTCATCGCGCCGCACGTAGCGCTCTTCCCGGCGGTGGCGATTTTCCTGACTGTGCTGGCGTTTAACCTGTTAGGCGACGGGTTGCGCGATGCGCTGGACCCGAAGATTAAGGGGTAAGCCAGCCCGGTGGCGTTGACGCCTGGCGGGCCTGGAACGGGCTCGCCAGGTGGGGTAACACATCCGGCACCCGCGCCGGGGGAGGTGGCGTTAAACCCGACTGCCCCACAAATCATATTCGTCGGCGTTTTCCACTTTCACGCGCACGATATCGCCCGGCTTGACGTTGGTTTCGCCGTTCAAATAGACCGCGCCGTCAATTTCCGGCGCATCCGCCATGCTACGCCCGATAGCGCCTTCTTCGTCAACCTCATCGACGATCACCAGAATTTCGCGGCCCACTTTTTCCTGCAAGCGCTCAGCGGAGATTTGCTGTTGCAGTTGCATAAAGCGGTTCCAGCGCTCTTCTTTCACCTCTTCCGGCACCTGATCCGGCAGGTCATTCGCGCCTGCGCCTTCCACCGGGCTGTACTTGAAGCAGCCTACACGATCGAGGCGCGCCTCTTTCAGGAAGTCGAGCAGCATCTGGAAGTCTTCTTCTGTTTCGCCGGGGAAGCCGACAATAAAGGTGGAGCGTAGGGTCAGTTCCGGGCAGATTTCACGCCACTGCTTAATGCGCGCCAGTTGGCGGTCAACGGAACCGGGACGTTTCATCAGTTTAAGAATCCGCGGGCTGGCATGTTGCAGCGGAATGTCCAGATAGGGCAGGATTTTGCCTTCCGCCATTAGCGGAATCACATCATCAACGTGTGGGTAGGGGTAGACGTAGTGCAGACGTGTCCAGACGCCCAGTTTTGATAACTGTTCGCACAGGCTCACCATACTGGTTTTCACCGGTTCGCCATTATGGAATCCGGTGCGGTGCTTCACATCTACGCCGTAGGCGGAGGTATCTTGCGAAATCACCAGAATCTCTTTGACCCCGGCATCAACCAGACGTTTCGCTTCGCTTAATACGTCGCCAATCGGACGGCTGACCAGATCCCCGCGCATCGACGGGATGATGCAGAACGTGCAGCGGTGATTACAGCCTTCAGAAATTTTCAGATACGCATAATGGCGCGGCGTCAGTTTTACACCCTGTTCCGGTACGAGGCTTAAAAATGGATTGTGCTTCGGCTTCGGTACGTAATGATGTACGTGCTGCAGAACTTGCTCATAGCTATGCGGCCCGGTGATTTCCAGTACTTTCGGATGCACTTCGCGGATCTGATCTTCTTTTGCGCCCAGGCAGCCGGTGACGATTACCTTACCGTTTTCGTTCAGCGCTTCGCCAATGGCTTCCAGCGACTCTTGTACCGCGCTGTCAATAAAGCCACAGGTATTAACGATAACCATATCCGCATCGTCATAGCGTGGCACAACGTCATAGCCTTCGGTACGCAGCTCAGTCAGGATGCGTTCCGAATCAACGAGGTTTTTCGGACAGCCCAGGGAAACGAAGCCGATCTTTGGCTGGTGGGTTACATTACTCATAGCTTAAAAAGTGTTCATTTATTGGAATGGTCAGGGCAGGGATTCTACAGATATCCGAACAAAAATTGTATCGCAATCTCATCAGGAGCGGCGGCATCAACCGTTGTGGTTGTCAGCAAAAGGTGAAAAAGGGCAATTCTAAGAAAATTCTTGATCTCTGACACCCCTTTGTCTAAAAAACGACCATACTATTAAGTTGAACCCTGGTAGAAAAGAGGAGGAAAAAAGGTATGGTCGTTGACAGACTGAGAACCGATCTTCTCAACAAGCTGATAAACGCGCGTATCGATCTTGCCGCTTATCTGCAATTGCGAAAAGCGAAGGGGTATATGTCAGTCAGCGAAAGTGACACTCTGCGTGACAATTTTTTTGAACTGAATCGCGAGCTCCACGATCACGCTTTACGGCAGGGACTGCATCTCGATCAGGAAGAGTGGAACGCGCTGCGCCGTGCCGAAGGCGCGCTTGCAGCCGCCGCCGTTTGTTTAATGAGCGGACACCATGATTGTCCGACCTTTATTGCCGTCAACGCAGATAAACTTGAAAACTGTCTGACAACTTTGACGCTGAGTATTCAGAGTCTGAAAGCACATTCACCGCTTACACAGGTCTGAATAAGGGGGAGGCGACTCCCCCTTTTTACCGGACCGCGCCGCTTAATGTTTTGTAAAAATAAACCCGACCTCTTGCGATGCTGACTACGCTTTAACGCAGAGCCCTGAAGGAGGCGGTATGCGTCGAATACTTCTCGCGATAGTTTCATTCTCTCTTTTCTCTTCATGGGCGAACGCCAATCTTGCGCCGGTGAACGTTGAGGTGCTGCAAACCCGACTCGATCACCCGTGGTCGCTGGCTTTTTTGCCGGATAACCGTGGGATGCTCATTACCCTGAAAGGGGGACAACTGCGCCACTGGCAGGCGGGGCGGGGACTTTCCGATCCGCTGGCTGGCGTACCGAAAGTGTGGGCAAACGGGCAGGGAGGTTTGCTGGACGTCGTGCTGGCGCCTGACTTTGCCCAGTCGCGCCGCGTCTGGCTGAGCTATGCTGAAGCTGACCGCGAAGGAAACGCCGGTACGGCAGTCGGTTTTGGACGGCTGAGCGACGATCTTCAGCGTCTGGAGCATTTTCGTACCGTGTTTCGCCAGATGCCTAAGCTGTCTACCGGCAACCATTTCGGCGGACGTATGGTATTCGATGCGCAAGGGTTTCTTTTTATTGCCCTGGGTGAAAATAACCAGCGCGCTACCGCGCAGGATTTGGATAAATTACAGGGTAAGCTGGTGCGCCTGACCGGGCAGGGCGAAATTCCGCCGGATAATCCGTTTGTGCATCAGGCGGGCGCGCGTCCGGAAATCTGGTCTTACGGTATTCGTAATCCGCAGGGGCTGGCCATCAATCCCTGGAGCGGCGCGCTATGGCTGCATGAACACGGTCCGCGCGGCGGCGATGAAATTAACATCCCGGAAAAAGGCAAAAATTATGGCTGGCCGCTGGCCACATGGGGTGTCAACTATAGTGGTCTGAAAGTGCCGGAAGCCAAAGGTGAAATTGTCGAGGGAACGGAGCAACCGGTTTACTACTGGAAGGATTCTCCGGCGATCAGCGGGATGGCTTTTTATGCCAGCGACGTTTTTGCGCCGTGGCGGCACAAACTGTTTATCGGCGCGCTAAAAGATAAAGAGGTCATTGTGATGCGCGTCGATGGCAATACGGTGACGGAAGAAGGCCGTATTCTGGGTGACAGAAAGCAGCGTATTCGGGATGTGCGTGTCGGACCTGACGGCTACTTATATGTGTTAACCGATGAGTCCGACGGGCAGTTACTCAAGGTAAGTCCTGCAGCCACGCGTTAGGTCACCGGGATCATCACCACTTTGCGAAAAGCAGGGCGCTCGGTAAGCTGCTGATACCAGCGCTCCAGATTCGGGCGCGGCGTCCACTTCAGACCCACGTTCAACAGGTTATAGACGAAAGGCGCAATAGCGATATCGCCGGTGCCAAAGTTATCCCCGGAGAACCACGGCTGGTGGGCCAGCGCATCATCAAGCAGCGCAAACAGGCTGTCACACTTTTCGATACCGGCTTCAATTGCCGCCTGATCGCGTTTTTCCGGCGGGGTTCTGACCAGTCCCATCAGGATCACGCGGTGCGCCGGGCTTAACGTCTGATTCGCCCAGTCCATCCATTTTTCGCCCTCCGCACGCCGCGCCGGATTATCAACCCATAGCCGGTTCTGGCCGTATTGCGCCGCCAGATAGCGGACAATGGCATTGGATTCCCACAATAACAGGTCGGTTTCATCATCTTTAAGCAGCGGCACCAGCCCATTAGGATTCATCGCCAGATAGTCGGCATCCTGGTTAACGCCGAATTTTCCGCCTGCCAGAATTTGATCGTATGGCAGTTCCAGCTCTTCAAGCGTCCACAACACTTTTTTAACATTAGTCGAGTTGTTCCGGCCCCACAGCGTAATCATATTAACCCCTTCCGTTTTATCAGGATGATGACAGTAATCGGCCTACCGTGAGATAAACCTAACATTTACACAATGGTCTGTAAAAAAATCGTTATGAAGGAAGCGTAACGGGATGTTATTGCATAAACTTTAAAAACTTTACCAAGTTACGGTTTCTTTAACGTCGTGAGTGCGTTATTACTCACCGCACTTATTACACGGTGGTGTGACGTGTGTTTTTGGAATGGATACTCGGGTGGTACTATGACGCAATACGCTTCTTCCCTTCGTAGCCTCGCGGCAGGTTCGGTTCTCTTATTCCTTTTCGCTTCGCCTGTAAAGGCAGAGGAACAAACGATCGCGCCGCCGGGCGTTGATGCGCGAGCCTGGATCTTAATGGATTACGCCAGCGGTAAAGTACTGGCGGAAGGCAATGCCGATGAGAAACTCGACCCTGCCAGTTTGACAAAAATTATGACCAGCTACGTGGTGGGCCAGGCGCTGAAGGCAGGGAAAATCAAGCTGACCGATATGGTGACGGTGGGCAAAGATGCCTGGGCGACGGGGAACCCGGCGCTACGTGGGTCGTCGGTGATGTTTCTGAAGCCAGGCGATCAGGTGTCGGTTGCGGATCTTAATAAAGGCATCATCATTCAGTCAGGTAATGATGCCTGTATCGCGCTTGCCGACTACGTCGCCGGAAGCCAGGAGTCCTTTATCGGCCTGATGAACGCCTATGCGAAACGACTGGGGTTAACCAATACAACCTTCCAGACGGTACACGGCCTTGATGCTCCAGGGCAGTTCAGTACCGCTCGCGATATGGCGCTACTCGGCAAGGCCCTGATTCACGATGTGCCTGACGAATACGCCATTCATAAAGAGAAAGAATTTACTTTTAATAATATTCGTCAACCGAACCGCAACCGCCTGTTGTGGAGCACCAATCTGCATGTCGACGGCATGAAAACGGGGACAACGGCTGGCGCTGGGTATAACCTTGTCGCCTCCGCCACCCAGGGCGATATGCGCCTGATCTCTGTCGTGCTGGGGGCGAAAACGGACCGTATTCGTTTTAATGAGTCAGAAAAACTGTTGACCTGGGGTTTCCGCTTCTTTGAAACGGTCACGCCGATTAAACCTGACGCGACATTCGTGACGCAACGGGTCTGGTTTGGCGATAAGCGTGAGGTCAATTTGGGGGCGGGCGATGCGGGGTCTGTGACGATTCCGCGTGGGCAGCTTAAAAACCTGAAGGCCAGCTTTACGTTGAACGAACCACAGCTCACGGCGCCGTTGAAGAAAGGGCAGGTTGTCGGCACCATCGATTTCCAGCTTAACGGAAAATCCATTGAGCAACGCCCGTTAATGGTGATGGAAAACGTCGAGGAGGGGGGATTTTTCAGCCGGATGTGGGATTTTGTGCTGATGAAACTCCATCAGTGGTTTGGCAGTTGGTTCTCGTAAAATAACCCCGTTGCCGGGTGCGCGTCGCATCCGGCAACCTGCGGTTAATACATCAGAGTAATTTGTTGCGCTTTAGCGTAGGCCACAAAAGCCTCATCGGGACGGCGGTCGCTGATAATCGTATCAAAGCGTGATAATTCCCCCATCCGCGCCGGACGTACCTTGCCGAATTTACTGTGATCCACCACCAGTACATGGCTCTGGGCCATTGTCATGGCCCAATGTTTTACCGGCAGCTCTTCCAGATTAAAGCAGGTAGCGCCTTTACTGGTATGAACGCCGGCGGCGGAATAAAACGCGATATCCGGACAAATATTGTTTAACGTTTCATGGAAATCAAGCGGTTTGAAAATGGCGTTGCTGGCGTGAAACTCCCCGCCGCTGAGAATGGCGCGGCAATGGGGTTTGTCCTGCAGCGCCAGAAAGGTATTAAGTGAATAGCACACCGCCGTAAAGGGAAGGTCATTATCAATGGCTTCAATGATCCACGGCGTGGTGGTGCCACAGTCAATAAATACCGTCTGATGCGCTTGTACCAGGCCCGCAGCCAACTGAGCGGCTCGGCGTTTTTCTTCCACCAGACGAGATTTTTGATCGCTTAACAGATAATGACTGGCGCTGCGGGGCTCCAGTACGATATAGCCGCCCAGCAACACGACAGGCGCGCTTTTATGGTTCAGGTCGCGACGAATGGTCATTTCAGAGACGCCCAACAGGGTCGCGGCTTCTTTAAGATGAAGTTTATCGCTGCGTTTTAAGGCCTGCAGCAATTGACCAATACGCTCGTCGCGTCGCGTTTCCATAGTTCCCCTGGAGAGTTAAATAAGCGCTCCGCACCATACAGAGCGCTTAATATTACTCTTTTTTTCGCTGTTTAGTCACGTACCCAGCCTTTTCGAATGGGCAACGCGAAACAGAAACGGTAACAACGTTGCAGCGCCTGGTAGAGCGGCGCGCCGTACCATTGCCAGATCAGCTGTGCGCTCAGGCAGCCAAGCATCGCTACCAGCAGCGCGCCAATCATATCTAACGGCCAGTGTACGCCGAGATAGACGCGCGACCAGGCGATGGTAATGGCTATCGCCATCATCACGATGCCTGACCAGAGGCGGTGCCAGAACAAAAACGCCAGCGCAAAGGTAAAAATCACCGTACCGTGATCGCTGGGGAACGAGTCATCGGCGGCATGATGCAGGAAGTTATAGCCGATATGATCGACAAATGGACGGTCGTGCGGGAAAAGGTGTCCCATTGTCCAGGATACCGCCAGACTGATAATCAGCGCGATGCCGATTTTAACGATCAGCTGACGTTGGGCGCAGACCCGATCGCGGGGACCCCACAGCCAGAGTACAACGGCTAAGAGCGGGACGATGTTGATAAGATCTTTGGCGATAAAGATAGCGAGCGAAATTGTCCACTGCGCGGAATCAGGCGTGGCGTTAATAAAATTAAACAGCGAGTTGTTAAGGTTTTCCAGCATAACATCCAGGCTCGGAGCAATGAAATCAAAAGGGATAGCCAGCTCATCCCCGTGTAAACTGAGCATAAATGCAGCGTAACAGAGAGGAAAAGCAGTATTGTCTTATTTGGCGGCAACATGAAGAGATTTAAGACAATGGCATAAAATAACGTTGATGATAACGGCGCAAACTTAAATTAACCTTAAAGTATGCAAGCGCTAAGCGGCTTTCTGTAAAAATGTGCGCTATTTCCCTTGCAGCCTCATAATTCGCTATCTCAGTTCCCCGACTTTCATTACACTCTGCGCGGTTTTTATTGGCGAAGAGATGGTATGCAGAATCGTTTACAATCAGGCGGCAGGCTGGGACGTCAGGCGCTGCTTTTTCCTCTCTGTCTGGTGCTGTACGAGTTTTCTACTTATATTGGCAACGACATGATCCAGCCGGGTATGCTGGCGGTGGTTGAGCAGTATCAAGCGGGCCTGGACTGGGTTCCGACGTCCATGACCGCTTATCTGGCGGGCGGTATGTTCTTACAGTGGCTGCTTGGCCCGTTGTCTGACCGGATTGGCCGTCGTCCCGTGATGCTGGCGGGCGTCGTGTGGTTTATTGTCACCTGCCTGGCGACGTTACTGGCGAAAAACATCGAACAATTTACATTCCTGCGTTTTTTGCAAGGGATTAGCCTGTGTTTTATCGGCGCTGTAGGGTATGCCGCGATTCAGGAATCCTTTGAGGAAGCGGTGTGTATAAAAATTACCGCGCTGATGGCGAACGTGGCGTTAATCGCGCCGCTACTGGGACCACTGGTTGGGGCGGCATGGGTGCATGTTCTGCCGTGGGAGGGAATGTTTATTTTATTTGCCGCACTGGCCGCTATCGCCTTTTTCGGGCTACAGCGCGCAATGCCGGAGACCGCCACGCGGCGGGGCGAAACGTTGTCATTTAAGGCGCTGGGCCGGGATTATCGGCTGGTGATAAAAAACCGGCGGTTCGTCGCAGGGGCGTTAGCGCTGGGATTTGTCAGCCTGCCGCTGTTGGCCTGGATTGCGCAGTCGCCGATTATCATCATTAGCGGCGAACAGCTCAGCAGCTATGAATATGGTCTGCTGCAGGTGCCCGTTTTTGGCGCGCTCATTGCCGGTAATCTGGTGTTGGCGCGTTTAACCTCCCGACGTACGGTTCGCTCGCTGATCGTGATGGGCGGCTGGCCTATCGTCGCGGGGCTGATCATCGCCGCGGCGGCGACGGTGGTTTCATCCCATGCTTATTTATGGATGACGGCGGGATTAAGCGTATACGCTTTTGGCATTGGGCTGGCGAATGCCGGACTGGTGCGTCTGACGCTCTTTTCCAGCGATATGAGTAAAGGAACGGTCTCGGCGGCGATGGGAATGCTACAAATGCTGATTTTTACCGTTGGCATTGAAGTCAGTAAACACGCCTGGTTAAGCGGCGGCAATGGGCTATTTAGCCTGTTTAATCTGGCAAACGGTATTCTTTGGCTACTGCTGATGCTGGTCTTCTTAAAAGATAAGCGGACGGGGAATTTGCAAACAGTCTGAGAGAGCGGCTACGCCTGATAAGCTTTCTGTTATCAGGCATAGAGAGGCATCCGCTAGACGTTGAACGGCGGCTCGTTGTTTAATACGCTGTCGATGATATCCAGCACGCCTTCCTGGTTGTTCGATCCGGCGCAGTATTTCGCCGCCGCCGCGACCGCCTCGCTGGCGTGCGACATGGCAAAACTAAACCCGGCCTGACGCAGCATCTCAATATCGTTGCCGCCGTCGCCGAATACCACCACTTCACTATCATGAATGCCCCAGCGCTGCTGTAACAGACGCAGGCCGTTGGCTTTATGCACGCCGGGAATTATTAAATCAATACTGCCATAGCCGGTATGAACGGGGACCATGATATCGCCAATGGCGTCGTGCAGCGCCGCCTGTACTTCCGGTATCCGTTCATCGGTAATATTAAGGCCGAATTTGAAAAAAACATCGTTGATATTGTTGAAATTATCCACAAACTCCAGACGATGATAATACATTGCCGCAACGGCTTTTAACGCATCGTTGTACCGTTTCAGCGTGTAGGCGCTGTTTTTTCCACAGGCGATAATCTCCACATCGGCGCGTGTGAGCAGGTGTTCGACAACCGTCTGGAAGTCGGCTTTTGTCAGCTCGCCGTTAAAAATATCCTCTCCTTCGCTGACCACCCAGCCGCCGTTTTCCGCGACAAAAGCGATTTCGTGCGCAATTTCCGGAAAGAAGGAGATTAACTGGTAATACTGGTTGCCGCTGGCCACGACAAAGCGAATGCCTTGCCGCTTCATGTGTTGGTACTGCGCCATAAACCGGTCACGGTTATAGGTTTTTTGATCGCTCAGAAAAGTGCCGTCCATGTCGACGGCGATTAATTTGATACTCATGCGTTATGCTCCATCACCGGTTGCGGAGTCGATACAGGTTTGGCGACGGCCTTCGCCACCAGCGCCGCCAGAATAACCAGCGCCAGCACAACCATCATGGCGCTGCGTAATCCATAATGCTCTCCCAGATAGCCCAACAGCGGCGGCCCGACCAAAAACGCCAGATAGCCGGTCGTGGCGACAACGCTCACGCGCGTCGGCGCGTCGGGACCGGTATCGCTGGCGGCGGAAATGGTCAGCGGGAAGCCGAGCGAAGCGCCTAAGCCCCAAAGAATGACCGAGACGCCGGCAACCCAGTCGCTATCGACAAAAATAATCAGACCAATGCCCAGCGCTCCCATCAACGCGCTGGCGCGAACAACCGTCACCCGGCTATAGCGGTCAATAAACCAGCCGCCGGTAAAGCGGCCAACGGTCATACCTAGCGTGAAACCGGCGTAGATCAGAGAGCCGGAGGTTGGGCTAAAACCGTGTCCGTCTACCATCAGTAGCGGCAGCCAGTCATTCGCAGAGCCTTCGGCGAATGCCATTGCCAGCACCACCACGCCAATAAGCAAAAGCTGGATGTCCCGATAAAAAGGTAATCCTTTTTCCTGAAGGTGAGCATCTTCCGATGCGTTTTTACCCGTACCGTCAGGGATCGCCTGAATGGCGATAAAAATGGGCGCGATCGCCACGGCAGCCGCGAGGATGATATGGATGTTAGCCGGGACGCTTAATGCGGTTAACGCCATGCCGACACCAGCGCCCGCCAGCGTGCCGAAACTGTAGAAACCATGCATCATCGGCAGAACGGTTTTATTCAGCTCGCGTTCGACCGCCGCGCCTTCGACATTAATCGCCACTTCGGCGGCGCCAAAACTGGCGCCGAAAACAGCTAATCCAAGGGCAAAAATCAGCGGCGAGGCGCACCACAGCGCGATGCTAAGAATAACCATCCCGGTTACTGCGCAGGTCATCGTCGTGCGAATAACCTTTCGGGTGCCAAATCGTTTCACCAGCCAGGCGGAACAAAGAATACCGCTCATTGAACCGATAGAAAGCCCGAATAAGACCGCCCCCATTTCCGCGGTAGAGACGGAAAGAATATCCCGAATAGCAGGCGTTCGGGTTGCCCAGGAGGCCATCAGCAGTCCGGGTAAAAAGAAGAACATAAACAGCGCCCAGGTACGGCGTTTTAAGGCGTTACGTGAGGAGAGGACGGTCATAGCGTCAGGCCAGAAAATAGAAGCGAGAGGTAAACATTAGCAAGCTTGTGTACATTTGTACATATCGTCGTCATACTTCGTTGTGCAGACAGTTTTTACTGTCTGTTTTTTCAGCGTAAGCGGCAGGCTACTATAGCCTGCATCCTGAATGAGATGTGGAACTCATCATGAAAGAAAATGCCGTAAGACGCGCCAATGATCCTAAGCGACGGGAAAAAATAATTCAGGCCACACTGGAAGCGGTAAAGACCTATGGCGTTCATGCCGTGACGCACCGGAAAATCGCCGCTATCGCTCAGGTGCCGCTTGGCTCGATGACCTACTATTTTGCCGGTATGGATGCGTTATTGAGTGAAGCTTTTACACTTTTCACCGAGAACATGTCGCGTCAATACCAGGACTTTTTTGCGCAGGTGACGGATGCGGAGGGGGCGTGCCAGGCGATAACGGAAATGATTTACGGCTCGCAGGTTACGACGCCGGATAATATGACGTTAATGTATCAGTTATATGCCTATGCCAGCGATAAGCCAGCGTTAAAAATAGTCATGCAAAACTGGATGCAGCGTAGCCAGAATACGCTGGCGCAGTGGTTTGACGCGCAGACTGCCCGCGCGCTGGATGCGTTTATCGAGGGGATGACGCTGCATTTTGTAACGGATCGAACGCCGCTGGCGCGTGAAGCGATTTTACAGATGGTAAAGCGAATCGCCGGAGAGTCAATGTCGTGTCACTCTGCGTCAGGCAACAAAAAACCCACCAACCTTGAACCGAAATGGCGGGGTTGATGGGCTCCACAAAATGGGGACATCAAAGAAAAGCAGTGGCAATAGGTATGACTGATGCTTTAACGAAAAGTTCGACCTATTGGCAAAATTTTTTCACTTAAAGGCAAACTTCAGTTTTATCCTAACCCCGGCCAGATGATGACAATAAGCGTCCCCGCCAGCGTTAGCAGAACGTTGGCGATGGCGTAAGTCCCCGCATAACCCAGCGCTGGAATATTGCTGCGCGCCGTATCGCTAATGATTTCCATCGCCGGGGCGCAGGTACGCGCGCCCATCATGGCGCCGAACAGCAGCGCCCGGTTCATGCGCAGCACATAAGCGCCAAACAAGAAGCAGATCACCACCGGTACCAGGCTGACGACAAGCCCGGCGATCAGCATTTGTCCGCCGACCGCGCCCAGACCGTTGCTGATACCGCTGCCGGCGCTTAAACCAACGCCTGCCATAAATACCATCAAGCCGAATTCTTTCACCATGTTAAGCGCGCCCTGCGGAATATAACCAAAGGTAGGATGGTTAGCGCGCAGGAAACCGAGCATGATCCCGGCGAACAGCAATCCGGCCGCGTTGCCGATGCCGAAACTAAAATTGCTGAACTGGAAGGTAATCATCCCGATCATTAACCCGATGATAAAAAAAGCGCAGAAGGCGAGCAGGTCCGTCACCTGGCTATGGATCGAAATAAAACCAATGCGATCGGCGATGGTTTTTACGCGTCTGGCGTCGCCGCTCACCTGTAACACATCGCCTTTATTCAGCACGACGTTATCGTCGATAGGCATTTCGATCTGGCTGCGGATGACGCGGTTAAGGAAACAGCCATGATCGGTCAGCTTGAGCTGAGCGAGGCGGCGACCGACCGCATTGTGGTTTTTCACCACAATTTCTTCCGTCACGATGCGCATATCAAGCAGATCGCGATCAAACACTTCCTTACCATTACGGAAGCTGGGATCGAGCCTGGCGTGCGCGTCCGGATAGCCGACCAGCGCAATCTCATCGCCCATTTGCAGCACCGCATCGCCATCCGGGTTCGCCAGAATACCGTTACGGCGAATACGTTCGATATAGCAGCCTGTCTGACGGTAAATACCCAGCTCGCGCAGGTTTTTGCCGTCAGTCCAGGCCACCAACTCCGGGCCAACCCGATAGGCGCGGATAACCGGCAAATAAACCTTGCGATTAGCATCGGTATCCAGACCGCGCTCGCGAGCAATTTGCTGGGCGCTGGTTTGCAAATCCTGATGCTGTAGTTTAGGCAAGTAGCGCGCGCCCACGATCAGACTGACCAACCCAATCAGATAGGTCAGGGCATAGCCCAGGCTCAGATTATCAAGAGCGGAGGAGAGTTGGGTGCTGGCGATGCCGGAATGTCGCAGGGTATCGCCTGCGCCAACCAGCACGGGCGTGGATGTCATTGAGCCGGCCAGCATACCGGCCGTCAGGCCGATATCCCAGCCGAATAGCTTACCAAGGCCTAAGGCGATTAGCAGAGCGCTACCGACCATGACCAGGGCAAGCATCAGATAGTTTTTACCGTCGCGAAAAAAAATCGAAAAAAAGTTGGGGCCAGCCTCGACGCCGACACAAAAAATAAACAGCATAAATCCCAGATTTAGCGCGTCGGTGTTAATACTAAAGTGTTGCTGCCCTAATAATAGAGAGACCACTAAAACGCCAATGGAATTACCAAGTTGGACTGAACCCAGACGTAACTTGCCAAGACACAGGCCAAGAGCCAGGACCACAAATAATAACAGGATGTAATTCCCATTTAACAAATCTGCGACGTTTATATTCACGGAGACTAACTTCTTGTTTACGAGTAAGCTGTTGAAAGAAATGGTAATTTACGCTACTGTTTTTATCATGAATTAAGGGTGCAATCGTATTGCATACAGCATCCAAATAAAAACAACACAACAATATATCCTGCTAGTTTAAGCTTATTGCGTACTAACGGCTATAAGAATCGTGCAGGTGTGTTTTTGGCATGGAATGCCACATGACTTTATCTGACTGGATGCCTCACGGCGGAAAGCGTGTTCGATAGAGAGTGTCAGGAGGAACGATTGAAACATAAACACGGGTGGGCAAGCGTTGTCTGCTGCTTTGTACTCTTTATTGTGGTGTGTCTTTCATTAACTATGCATGTACAAGGCGCTTTTCGCGCGGCAGGGCATCCTGAGATTGGACTGTTATTTTTTACGTTGCCTGGTGCGGTGGCCAGTTTTTGTTCTCACCGACGCGAGGTGATCCGACCGCTGATCGGGGCGATGCTGGCGGCGCCGTTTTGCCTGGTGTTAATGCGCGTGGTATTTATGCCTACCCGATCGTTTTGGCAAGAACTGGCGTGGTTATTTAGCGCCGTATTCTGGTGTGCGTTAGGCGCGCTCTGTTATTTGTTTATTAGCAGCCTGTTTAGCCACCGGCGAAAAAAACGCCGGTAGCGCCCTCCGGTAGAGGGCGTTGCCAGAGCAATCAGGCGAAAAGATTCAGATTTTCTTTTGCCCATGCTTCAAAATCCGTACAGCCGCCGATATGTTTTTGATCGACAAAAATCTGCGGTACGGTTTCTACAGGTTTACCTACGGTTTTTTCCAAATCCGCTTTAGTAATGCCTTCGGCATGGATATCAATATAGCGGTAGTTAAAATCGTCGCGTTCTTTGCTCAGTTTTTCCGCCAACTCTTTTGCACGCACGCAATAAGGGCACCCTGGGCGGCCAAAAATAACAGTAAACATATCTCTCCTCGAACATAAAGCCAGACGGCGAACAGGTGTTATCATGCCGCGATTTACGGCAGATGAAAAGCAGGTTACGCCTGTTCCTTTGATAACCCAGGGCTATATCTGTTAAGCACGCCGGACCAGAACGTTCTACACTGTGCGTCAGTTTACCGGGAGGCTTGATATGCGCACGATTGGCGTGTTACCCAAAAGCGTACTGATACTGGAATGCCTCGGTATGATTTTGCTGGCGCTTGCTCTGCTATCGCTTAATCATTACCTTACGCTGCCCGCGCCGTTCAATACGCCGCTGGCTGGCGTATTGATGGTTTTCCTCGGCGTCGTGTTGATCCTCCCCGCCGCGGTGGCGATGATGTGGCGTATTGCGCAGTTACTGGCGCCGCAGTTGATGAAACGTCCACCCGACATTTCTTCCCGTTCAGATAGAGAAAAGCATAATGAGTCCGACCATTGAACTTCTTTGTGGCCATCGTTCTATTCGCCATTTCACCGATGAACCCGTGACTGACGCGCAGCGAGAGGCCATTATTGCCGCCGCGCGCAGCACGTCCAGTTCCAGTTTTTTACAGTGCAGCTCTATTATCCGTATTACCGATCGGGCGCTGCGCGAGGCGTTAGTGCCCCTGACGGGCGGGCAAAAGCATGTGGCGCAGGCCGCTGAGTTCTGGGTATTTTGCGCCGATTTTAATCGTCATTTGCAGATCTGCCCTGACGCGCAGTTGGGGCTTGCCGAACAACTGCTGCTCGGTGTCGTCGATACGGCGATGATGGGGCAAAATGCGCTGACGGCGGCGGAATCACTGGGGTTAGGCGGCGTGTATATCGGCGGTATTCGTAACAATATTGAATCTGTTACCGAACTGTTAAAATTGCCGAAGCATGTATTGCCGCTCTTTGGCCTGTGTTTGGGATGGCCTGCGGATAATCCGGATCTGAAACCGCGCCTGCCTGCAGAGCTTGTGGTTCATGAGAACCAGTATCAACCGCTTGATGAAAAGCTGCTGGCGCGCTATGACGAGCAGTTGGCTGAGTATTATCTGACCCGAGGCAGTAATACGCGACGCGATACCTGGAGCGATCATATCCGTCGCACCCTGATTAAAGAAAATCGCCCATTTATCCTTGAATATTTGCATAAACAGGGCTGGGCGACGCGCTAAAACCTGCGGGCCAGTGTATGATACGCGGGCTTTTCAGGGTTTTCAGCGAGGTGCAGGGTGAAAATTGCCATATTGTCCAGGGATGGAACGCTCTATTCTTGCAAACGTCTGCGCGAAGCGGCGATGCGGCGCGGCCATCTGGTCGAGATACTCGATCCTCTTTCCTGCTATATGAATATTAATCCGGCTGCGTCGTCGATCCATTACAAGGGGCGTCGTCTGCCCCATTTTGACGCCGTTATTCCCCGTATTGGTTCGGCCATTACCTTTTATGGTACCGCTGCGCTACGTCAGTTTGAGCTACTGGGTAGCTATCCGCTGAATGAATCCGTCGCCATTACCCGCGCGCGCGATAAGTTGCGATCGCTACAACTCCTGGCGCGCCAGGGGATCGATCTCCCCATTACCGGGATCGCCCATTCGCCGGATGATACCAGCGATCTTATTAAGATGGTTGGCGGGGCGCCGCTGGTCGTGAAGCTGGTAGAAGGCACGCAAGGGATCGGCGTGGTATTGGCGGAGACGCGTCAGGCTGCTGAAAGCGTTATTGATGCGTTTCGGGGGCTGAATGCCCATATCCTGGTTCAGGAATACATTGCCGAAGCTAAAGGATGCGATATTCGTTGTCTGGTCGTCGGCAATGAGGTTGTGGCGGCGATTGAGCGTTGCGCGAAAGCCGGTGATTTTCGCTCCAATCTTCATCGTGGCGGGGTGGCCAGCATCGCGACGATCACGCCCCGTGAACGGGATATCGCCATCAAAGCCGCACAAACGCTGGGGCTGGATGTGGCGGGCGTCGATATTTTACGCGCCGCGCGCGGGCCGCTGGTGATGGAGGTGAATGCCTCGCCGGGACTGGAAGGTATCGAAAAGACCACGGGCGTGGATATCGCGGGGCGAATGATTCAGTGGATAGAACGTCACGCTACGCCTGAATTTTGCCTTAAAATCGGCGGCTAATCGCAATCATGGATTCCGCCGTAGTACGAAGCACGCTTTTTGCGTAAGCTGTGCCGGTAATTTTTTCATCGTCATCGTAAGAGGTAGCACATTATTATGATATCACTGGTCGTTCCCACTCTGGATACGTTGCGTCAATGGCTCGACGACCTGGGCATGAATTTCTTCGAATGTGATACCTGCCAGGCGCTGCATTTGCCGCATATGCAGAATTTTGACGGCGTCTACGATGCTAAAATCGATTTGGTGGACAACACCGTTCTTTTTTCCGCGATGGCGGAGGTCAGGCCTTCCGCGTTGCTGCCGCTGGCGGCCGATCTCTCTGCTATTAACGCCAGTTCGTTGACGGTAAAAGCCTTTCTCGATATGCAGGATGATAATCTGCCAAAACTGGTTGTGTGCCAGTCTTTATCCGTTATGCAAGGCGTCACCTACGAACAGTTCGAATGGTTTGTTCGCCAAAGTGAAGAGCAGATTTCTATGGTGATCCTTGAGGCCGGGGCGCATCAGCTTCTGTTTAACGCGGAAGAAGACGCGCAAAAAACCAGCGCGGTTGACCATTTTCTTCACTGATCCCTCCCGATAATCAGGCAGTCGCTGCCAGCGCGGCTGCTGTTTACGTTTTTTTATGCTGCCGTTAACCTTTATTTAAAGAATTATTCACCTCCTTTCTGACCATTTCGCTTTATCACATAGACAAAACCTGCATAAAAAATTGATAAAAGGCGTTTTTTAATCTGGGCTATAGCCTCAAACCTTAGCTAAAGTTATTCTTGCGAAGCTTCTATAGCGAGCTTGATGGCAGGGAGGGCGACCTCTCTTCTTCATTTGTATCAAATGAAAAGGTATGCACATTTCAGGCATGTTTTAAACCACGCCTAATGGGTTCATTTGTTAACGGATTTCAGAAGGAAAGCGATGATGACCGCCTTAAAGAAAAAATGGCTATCGGGTCTGGTTGCGGGTGCTCTGATGGTCGTCTCTGTCGGCACGCTCGCTGCCGAACAAAAAACGCTGCACATTTATAACTGGTCAGATTATATCGCGCCGGACACGGTGGCGAACTTTGAAAAAGAGACCGGGATTAACGTTATCTATGATGTCTTTGACTCTAACGAAGTGCTGGAAGGCAAGTTAATGGCAGGCAGTACCGGGTTCGATCTGGTGGTGCCATCGGCCAGTTTTCTTGAGCGCCAGCTCACCGCAGGCGTTTTTCAGCCGCTGGATAAAAGCAAACTTCCCGGCTGGAAAAACCTCGATCCTGAACTGCTGAAACTGGTAGCGAAGCACGATCCTGACAACAAATACGCCATGCCCTACATGTGGGCCACGACGGGCATTGGCTATAACGTTGATAAAGTGAAAGCGGTGCTGGGGGATGATGCGCCAGTGAATAGCTGGGATTTAGTCCTCAAGCCGGAAAATCTGGAGAAGCTAAAAAGCTGCGGCGTCTCTTTCCTTGATGCGCCTGAAGAAATTTTTGCCACCGTGCTGAACTATCTGGGTAAAGATCCGAATAGCAGCAAAGCGGATGACTACACCGGCCCGGCAACCGATCTGTTGTTGAAGCTACGGCCAAACATTCGCTATTTCCACTCCTCGCAATACATTAACGATCTGGCTAATGGCGATACCTGTGTGGCCATCGGCTGGGCGGGCGATGTCTGGCAGGCCGCTAACCGGGCGAAAGAGGCGAAAAATGGCGTCAATATCTCTTTCTCGATTCCCAAAGAGGGGGCAATGGCGTTTTTTGATGTGTTTGCCATGCCGGCTGACGCCAAAAATAAAGACGAGGCCTACCAGTTCCTTAATTATCTGCTGCGCCCTGATGTGATTGCCCATATTTCCGATCACGTTTTCTACGCCAATGCGAATAAAGAGGCGACGGCGCTGGTCAGCCAGCAGGTGCGCGATAACCCGGGAATTTATCCGCCGGCGGATGTGCGGGCCAAGTTGTTTACCCTGAAAGTGCAGGAGCCGAAGATTGATCGCGTCCGCACCCGCGCATGGACGAAGGTGAAAAGCGGTAAGTAATTTATTAACGGTATGGCCTGATAAGCGTGCGCTATCGGGCATTCCACCGTTTGTATCGTTTGATTGTGTTATGCCGGAGAGCGCCTTGTGAATGATGTCCCCCACCGCCCGCAGGTGAAAACCCGTAAAGCGCTGACGCCGCTTCTGGAAATTCGCAACCTGACGAAGTCATTCGACGGGCAACATGCTGTCGATGATGTCAGTCTGACTATCTATAAAGGCGAGATTTTTGCCCTGCTGGGCGCGTCAGGTTGTGGAAAATCGACTCTGCTACGGATGCTGGCAGGTTTTGAACCGCCGAGCAGCGGGCAAATTATGCTCGACGGCGTCGATCTGGCGCATGTTCCGCCGTATCAGCGTCCGATTAATATGATGTTTCAGTCCTATGCGTTGTTTCCGCATATGACGGTAGAGCAGAACATCGCTTTTGGTCTGAAGCAGGACAAACTGCCGAAGGCGGAGATTACCAGCCGCGTCAATGAAATGCTGGGGCTGGTGCACATGCAGGAGTTTGCGAAACGTAAGCCGCATCAGCTTTCCGGCGGTCAGCGTCAGCGCGTGGCCCTGGCGCGCAGCCTGGCGAAACGTCCTAAGCTGCTCTTGTTGGATGAACCGATGGGCGCGCTGGATAAAAAATTACGCGACCGGATGCAGCTTGAAGTGGTGGATATCCTTGAGCGCGTCGGCGTGACCTGCGTCATGGTGACGCACGATCAGGAAGAAGCGATGACGATGGCGGGGCGCATTGCCATCATGAACCGTGGAAAATTTGTGCAAATTGGCGAACCGGAGGAGATTTACGAGCATCCGACGACCCGCTACAGCGCCGAATTTATCGGATCGGTAAATGTTTTTGAGGGCTTACTGAAAGCGCGTGAAGAGGATGGTCTGGTCATTGACGCACCTGGTTTGGTTCATCCGTTAAAAGTCGATGCAGATGCCTCTGTCGTTGATAATGTGCCGGTATATGTGGCGCTACGTCCGGAAAAAATCATGCTGTGTGAGTCGCCGCCTGCCGATGGCTATAATTTCGCCGTCGGCGAAGTGGCGCATATTGCGTATCTCGGCGATCTGTCTATTTATCATGTGCGGCTAAAAAGCGGGCAGATGATCAGCGCTCAACTGCAGAATGCGCACCGTTACCGGAAAGGGTTACCGACCTGGGGCGATGAAGTGCGTTTGTGCTGGGAAGCGGATAGCTGCGTGGTCCTGACGGTATAAGGGGGAAACATGAGCACACTTGAACCTCCGGCACGCATCAGTAAACCTGGCGGCGCGGCGCAATGGTTGGCGCGAATGCAAATGAAACATGGGCGTAAGCTGGTTATTGCTTTGCCTTATATCTGGCTCATTCTACTGTTTTTACTGCCGTTTCTTATCGTCTTTAAGATAAGCCTGGCGGAAATGGCGCGGGCGATCCCGCCGTATACCGATCTGCTGGAATGGGCTGACGGTCAGTTGTCGATTACGCTCAACCTCGGCAATTTTTTGCAACTGACCGACGATCCGCTTTATTTCGAAGCCTATCTGCAATCGTTACAAATTGCCGGTATTTCCACCATCTGCTGCCTGCTGTTGGGCTACCCGCTGGCGTGGGCGGTGGCGCACAGCAAGCCCTCCACGCGCAATATCCTGCTGCTGTTGGTGATTCTGCCCTCGTGGACGTCTTTTTTAATACGCGTCTATGCCTGGATGGGCATTTTGAAAAACAACGGTGTGCTGAACAATGTGTTGCTGTGGCTAGGGGTTATCGATCAGCCGCTGACGATCCTGCACACTAACCTGGCCGTCTATATCGGCATTGTTTATGCGTATCTGCCGTTTATGGTTCTGCCCATTTATACCGCATTAACGCGTATTGATTATTCGCTGGTGGAAGCGTCGCTGGATCTCGGCGCCCGACCGCTGAAAACATTTTTTAGCATCATTGTCCCGCTCACCAAAGGCGGAATCATCGCCGGCTCGATGCTGGTTTTTATCCCGGCGGTGGGCGAGTTTGTGATCCCGGAACTGCTTGGCGGGCCGGACAGTATCATGATTGGTCGCGTCCTGTGGCAGGAGTTTTTCAATAACCGCGACTGGCCGGTGGCTTCTGCGGTCGCCATTATTATGTTGCTGCTGCTGATAGTACCGATCATGTGGTTCCATAAACATCAGCAAAAAAGTGTGGGGGAGCACGGATGAATAACTTACCGGTCGCTCGCTCGCCCTGGCGCATTCTGATTCTGGTGCTGGGGTTTACTTTTCTCTATGCGCCGATGTTAATGTTGGTGATTTACTCGTTTAACAGTTCGAAGCTGGTGACGGTGTGGGCGGGATGGTCGACGCGCTGGTATGGCGAGCTCTTTCGGGATACCGCCATGATGAGCGCAGTGGGACTAAGCCTGACAATTGCCGCCTGCGCGGCGACGATGGCGGTGGTGCTCGGTACCATTGCCGCGGTGGTGATGGTGCGATTTGGACGGTTTCGCGGCGCAAACGGCTTTGCGTTTATGATCACCGCGCCGCTGGTGATGCCGGATGTGATTACCGGGCTGTCGCTGCTGCTACTGTTTGTCGCGCTCGGTCATGCTATCGGCTGGCCCTCCGATCGCGGAATGCTGACCATCTGGTTGGCGCACGTCACTTTCTGTACCGCCTATGTGGCAGTGGTGATCGCTTCGCGATTACGCGAACTGGATCGTTCGATTGAAGAGGCGGCGATGGATCTTGGCGCGGCGCCGTTGAAGGTCTTTTTTGTCATTACGTTACCGATGATCATGCCAGCGGTGATCTCGGGCTGGCTGTTGGCCTTTACGCTCTCCCTTGACGATCTGGTGATTGCCAGCTTCGTTTCCGGTCCCGGCGCCACCACGCTACCGATGCTGGTTTTCTCCAGTGTGCGCATGGGCGTGAACCCGGAAATCAACGCGCTGGCGACGTTAATCCTCGGCGTGGTAGGAATCGTCGGATTTATTGCCTGGTACCTGATGGCGCGAGCGGAAAAACAGCGGATTCGCGATATCCAGCGTGCAAGACGCGGCTGAAGCCACTAAAATCTTCCACTATGGCAATGCGTTGCCGCGCGGGTCGCGGCATCATTTTCAGGGAAGACATTCATTGGGATTTATAAAGCAATCAACCTCATCACATGCCCGTTTAAATGTGCCTACGCTGGTGCAGGTTGCGGCTATGGCGATTATTTTGATTCGCGGTCTCGATGTGCTGATGATTATGAATACCCTCGGCATACGTGGGATGGGCGAGTTTATTCATCGCAGTGTGCAGACGTGGAGCTTAACCCTGGTCTTTCTGGCAAGCTTAGTGCTGGTCTTTGTTGAAATTTATTGTGCGTTTTCGCTGGTGAAAGGCCGTAGCTGGGCGCGCTGGGTGTACCTGGCGACACAAATTATTGTGAGCGGATATCTGTGGGCGGCGTCGTTAGGCTACGGGTATCCGGAGTTGTTTAGCATCGCGGGAGAATCGAAGCGTGATATCCTGCATTCCCTGGTCATGCAAAAACTCCCCGATCTTTTAATTCTGTTTCTGCTGTTTATTCCCGCTCCCAGCCGTCGGTTCTTCCGGCTGCAATAATGTGTATAATCGTCGCCCCGGATAATATGAAGGTTTTTTGGTATGCAGTGCGCACTCTATGACGCGGGTCGCTGCCGTTCCTGTCAATGGATTACGCAGTCGGTTAACGAACAACTTTCCGCAAAAACAGCCGATTTACATCGTTTGCTGACCGGGCTGCCTGTTGAACAGTGGTGCGCGCCGACTGGCGGCCCGGAACAGCATTTCCGCAACAAAGCGAAAATGGTCGTGAGCGGTAGTGTAGAAAAACCGCTCTTCGGGATGCTGCATCGCGACGGTACGCCAGTCGATCTTTGCGGCTGCCCGCTGTATCCCGCCTCCTTTGCCCCCGTATTCAGCGCGCTAAAACCTTTTATTGCCCGTGCCGGACTCACGCCTTATAACGTGGCGCGAAAACGTGGCGAACTGAAATACCTGTTGCTGACGGAAAGTCAGTTCGATGGCGGCATGATGCTACGCTTCGTGTTGCGTTCAGAAACCAAACTTACGCAACTTCGCGCGGCGTTACCGTGGCTGCGTGCGCAACTGCCGCAGCTCAGGGTGATCACCGCAAATATCCAGCCGGTACATATGGCGATTATGGAAGGGGAGACGGAAATCTACCTGACGGATCAGCAGGCGCTGGCGGAACGTTTTAACGATGTGCCGCTGTGGATTCGTCCGCAAAGTTTCTTTCAGACCAACCCTACGGTCGCCAGCCGATTATATGCAACGGCGCGCGATTGGGTAGGGCAACTGCCGGTACGCCATATGTGGGATCTTTTTTGCGGAGTGGGCGGATTCGGCCTGCACTGCGCGACGCCGCAGATGCAATTAATCGGTATTGAGATCGCGCCGGAGGCGATTGCCTGCGCGAAGCAATCCGCTGCCGAGCTGGGATTGACCCGCCTTCATTTCCAGGCGTTGGATTCCACCCAATTCGCCACCGCACAAGGCGAAACGCCCGACCTGGTGTTGGTGAATCCTCCCCGCCGTGGCATTGGCAAGCCGTTGTGCGATTACCTTGCACAAATGGCGCCGCGTTTTATTATTTATTCAAGCTGTAACGCGCAGACGATGGCGCAGGATATTCGTCATCTGCCGAACTACCGTATTCAACGTGTTCAGCTTTTCGATATGTTCCCGCATACCGCGCATTATGAAGTGTTAACACTGCTTTGCAGGCTGTAGCGCCAAAAGCCAGACATACAAAATATCTATATTAACTATCTAATTATCCATAAATAATAATAACCATGATCGATCGATAAAAAACTCCGATCGATCATGGTTATATATTAACCTATTTTTGCAAATCAAATCACAAATAATCACTTTAAATCTTTTAATGACTAATTTTGATTATTACAGTGCGTGTAAGGCAAAATTAGACAAGGTGGTTTATCGGGTAAATTTCAATAGCATCAGCGAAGCAATACGTAACGTCAGTAAAGGGGTCAATCATGACAACGAATAGGCACGCTTATGGAGGGCGTTCAGACGATGTTTGCCAAATTTATAGATGTTATTCAAACGTTTTTAACTGAACCGGCAATATTAATTGGGATATTAGTCGGTGTTGGCTATGCGCTGGATAAAAAGACACCTATAAAAATTATCACCGGTATGATCAGCGCGATGGTCGGTTTGATGATGGTGTTATTTGGCGGCTTTCAATTTTCAGCCACTTTTAAACCGGTTGCAGAGGCAGTCAGCAAGGCTTATGGCGTGCATGGATACTTAATGGATTCATATGCCATGAAAGCCGCGACGCAAATAGCGCTGGGCGATAATTTCGGCTATGTAGGATACGTTTTTGTACTGGCATTTTTTACTAACCTGATATTAGTTTTATTTGGCCGTTATACCGGCGCAAAAGGTATATTTCTTACCGGTAATACCGGGGTCTCACATTCACAGGCGGTACTGTGGTTAATTGTCTTCTGGCTGGGGTTCGGTTGGGTACAATCCATTGTGATTGCCGGGGTATTGACCGGGGTTTTTTGGGCGTTTTCAACTACGCTTATTGTTAAACCCATTGCCAAAGTGACCAATAACGCCGGTTTTACCATCGCGCATAACCAGATGTTGGGACTGTGGTTTTTCTCGAAATTCGCGCATAAATTCGGCGATCCGGAAAAGCATGACGCCGAAAACCTGAAACTTCCCGGTTGGTTAGCCATTTTTAACCACAACGTGACGGCAATCGCCATTGTGATGACGCTCTTCGTTGGCGGTTTTTTATTGGCGACAGGGATCGATAACGTACAGTTAATGGCGAAAGGCAAACCCTGGTATATCTATATCATCAATCTGGGCCTGCAATTCTCTATGTATATGGTCATCTTACTGCAGGGCGTGCGGATGATGGTTGGTGAAATTAACGGTTCGTTTAAAGGATGGCAGGATCGCTTTATTCCTAACGCTATACCGGCTGTGGATGTTGCTGCTTTATTACCTTTTTCGCCGAACGCGGCCACGCTGGGATTCGTCTTTTGTACCTTCGGCACGATTTTTTCCATGGGCATTCTGCTGCTCATCCATAGCCCTATTATGGTATTGCCTGGTTTTGTTCCGCTCTTCTTTTCCGGCGGTCCCATCGGCGTATTAGCCAACCGAATGGGGGGATATCGTTCCGTTATTATTTGTACTTTCCTGTTAGGGATTATTCAGACTTTCGGTACGGTATGGGCCATTCCTTTAACCGGGCTGGCAAAAGAAGGTGTGGGCTGGACGGGAATATTTGACTGGGCGACTCTGTGGCCTGCGATTTGTGAATTACTGAAATTTATTGCTTCAACGTTCCATCTTGGTCCTTATTCCATTTAATTGATTCGGTTTATATAAAGGATTTTATCATGAAAGATTCTGTAAATATTTTATTCGTATGCGGTTATGGTGTAGGCAGTAGCGTAATGTTACAGACTGTGGTTAAAAAAGCGTTAGCAAAATATGACTTCTCTTTTGATATGGAGCATACGGCAGCGGGAGAGGTCGGTGGATTTACCGACTGGGCAGATATTTATGCGATTTCAAAAAAATTGCTTGATGTCGTTAGCCTCGATCCTAAACACGGACAATATCTCATTCCCATTGAAAATATCATGGATGGCGAATCAATAGGTAAACAGATTTACGATGTGGTAGAGAAAAATTTTCCGCACCTGCTCAACAAATGAGGCTGAGTCATGAAAGCGATTATTCTGCTGTTTGACAGTCTGAATAAAAACTATTTGCCGCCCTATGGCGATTTGCTAACGAAAGCGCCTAACTTTCAACGCCTGGCGGCACATGCCGCCACCTTTGACAATAGTTATGTCGGCAGTATGCCCTGTATGCCAGCCCGTCGGGAACTGCACACCGGGCGCTATAATTTCCTGCATCGTGAGTGGGGGCCGCTGGAACCCTTTGATGATTCCATGCCGGAATTATTGAAAAAAGCGGGGATCTACACCCATCTTATCAGCGATCATTTGCATTACTGGGAAGACGGCGGCGGTAACTACCATAACCGCTATAGCTCCTGGGACGTAGTACGCGGTCAGGAGGGCGATCACTGGAAGGCAAGCGTTGGCGAGCCGCCCATTCCGGAAGTACTGCGCGTTCCACAAAAACAAACCGGAGGCGGCGTTTCCGGGCTATGGCGTCATGACTGGGCGAACCGCGAATACATCCAGCAGGAAGCCGATTTTCCCCAGACGAAAGTTTTTGACGCCGGGTGCGATTTTATCCATAAAAATCATGCCGAAGATAACTGGTTATTGCAGGTTGAGACGTTCGATCCGCATGAGCCGTTTTATACCACCGAGGAATATTTATCGCTCTATGACGATGAGTGGCAAGGTCCGCATTATGACTGGCCGCGCGGCAAAGTCAGTGAAAGTGAGGAGGCGATAGCGCATATTCGCTGTCGTTATCGGGCCCTGGTTTCCATGTGCGACCGCAATCTGGGACGTATCCTTGATCTGATGGATGAACACGATCTCTGGCGCGATACGATGCTGATTGTCGGTACCGATCACGGCTTCTTGCTGGGGGAGCACGGTTGGTGGGCTAAAAATCAAATGCCCTATTATAACGAGGTGGCGAATAACCCGCTGTTTATCTGGGACCCGCGCAGCGCGGTATGCGGAGCGCGACGGCAGTCGCTGGTGCAGACGATTGACTGGGCGCCAATGCTACTGGATTATTTTCAACAACCTATTCCCGCAGATATGCAGGGCCAACCGCTGGCGAAAGTCATTGCCAGTGATGAACCCGTCAGGGAAGGCGCTCTGTTTGGCGTGTTTAGCGGACATGTTAATGTTACCGACGGACGGTATGTTTATATGCGGGCCGCGCAGCCGGGGCGTGAGCATGACATTGCGAACTACACGTTAATGCCGATCAAGATGAATGCGCGTTATGACGTGGATGAACTGGGAAAATTATCTCTGGCGCCTCCGTTTAAATTCACTAAAGGGCTTCAGGTATTACGTATTCCGGCCAGGGAAAAATATAAAGGTGTGAATAGCTTTGGTCATCTCTTGTTTGATCTCAGAGACGATCCGCAGCAGCAACATCCTATTCATGATGAGGCCATCGAAGCAAGGATGATCAACTTACTTATCCGTTTGATGAAAGAAAATGATGCTCCGGCGGAGCAGTATCGCCGTCTGGGTCTGGATGTTATCTAAAAACGTAACAATGTTGTAAGCCGGGTACGCGTTAGCGTCACCCGGCAAGTATTAGTCCGAATCGCCTGTTGATGCAGGCGTTTGAGACTGATGACAAACTGTAGAATGCTCAATGGCGCTGCGCTTATCAGGCCAGGATGATTTCGTGGTCTGAATAAGGTATTTATACTGCCATTTCGCAACACGGTGGGCTAATCACATACGTCTTACTGCGGGAACCACTGATCGCTGATTTTCTGATAAGTGCCGTCCGCTTTAATGGCGGCCAGCGCATTATTCAGTTTTTCCAGCAACGCCTTATTGTCCGGGCGCACCGCGATGCCAAGTCCGGTACCGAAGTATTGCGGATCGGTCACTTTCTCTGTTGCCGGACCCAGTTGCGGATTCGTTTTCAGCCACTCATTGACCACTGCGGTATCGCCAAAGACACCGTCAATACGGCCATTTTTCAGGTCGATAATCGCATTCTGGTAGCTGTCGTAGGCCACGGTTTTGACCTCCGGATGTTTATCCTGGAGATATTTTTGATGCGTGGTGCCATTTTCCATACCGATACGCTTACCTTTTAGATCGGCAAAGGTTTTATAGGTGTCTTTTTTGGCAATCACCAGCGCGGAATTCGCATAATAGGGATTGCTAAAGGCGACCTGCTTACTGCGCTCCGGGGTAATGTCCATTCCGGAAATGACGGCATCATATTTTCTGAATTTCAGCGCCGGGATAAGACTATCGAAAGCATGATTGGTAAAAGTACATTCTGCCTGCATTTGCTTGCATAATGCGGTTGCCAGATCGATATCGAAGCCCACAATTTTATTACTCGCATCCAGGGATTCAAACGGGGGATAGGTGGCGGAAACCCCGAAATTGATTTTTTCAGCGGCGATGCTGCCAGTGGCGAAAGAGGCGAGTAATGCGGCCAGAACTAACTTTTTCATGATGTCACTCCCGTAATCTTATGATTATGCGCCGTGTCTGCGGCATAGATTTACAATGCCATCAATTGAATTTGTATGCAATAAAAATGATTAAATATTTTTAAATGGATAAAAAAAGACGGACAAGTTAACCACTTGTCCGTCGGGTTTATTCAAAATTATGCATCGTAGGCTTGATAAGCGCAGCGCCATCTGACCATTGTCGAACGGCGGCGAGAATGCCTTATCCTGCCTGGTTAATTGCGCCGCTCAAACGCCAGGGCTTTACGCTCAATCAAACGCATCATCAGCGTCAATAGACCGTTGACGACCAGGTAAATTACGCCTGCCGCGCCAAATACCATCACATCGTAGGTACGACCATAGAGCAACTGACTGTACCCCATGACCTCCATCAAGGTGATGGTATAGGCCAGCGAGGTACTTTTGAAGACCAGTACCACCTCATTAGAATAGGAGGAGAGGGCGCGTTTAAACGCATAGGGCAACAAAATCGCCAGCGTATCTTTCTTACTCATCCCCAGCGCGCCGCAGGACTGCCACTGACCTTCCGGAATCGCGCGAATCGCGCCATAAAATAGCTGCGTAGTATAAGCGGCGCTGTTTAGCGACAACGCGATCAGTGCGCACAGCCACGGTTCAGACAGTAGATGCCAGAGTAGCGGATACTCTTGCAGTGTCGGGAATTGACCGGGTCCGTAGTAGATCAGGAAAATTTGCACCAACAACGGCGTACCGGTAAACAACGTGATATAGCCGCGCACCAGCCACACCACGAACGGCGTTTTTAGCGTCAGGATGATGGTAAAAACTAACGCCAGCACCAAAGCGACGGCAATAGAAGCCACGGTCAGCGTCAGGCTGGTGTGTAGCCCTTTTAGCAGTTCAGGTAAATACTCAAGCATTAGTCCGGCCTCCGCTCAAAACGTGTCGCGCGCAGGTCTATGCGTTTGAGAATGTACTGACTGATCAGCGTAATGACCAGGTAAATAGCCGCCGCAATAATGTACCAGTTAAACGGTTCCTGGGTGCGTGTGGCAATACTTTTGGTCTGCAACATTAGATCGTTAACGCTGATAAGGCTGACCAGAGCCGTATCTTTTAGCAACACCAGCCACTGATTACCCAGCCCTGGCAGGGCGTGACGCCACATCTGCGGCATCACCAGACGGAAAAAAATCGCCGTCTTTGATAATCCCAGTGCCTGACCCGACTCCCACTGACCAGACGGAACGGCTTTCAGCGCGCCGCGTAGCGTCTGCGACGCATAGGCCGCATACAGCAGGGACAACGCAATCACGCCGCACAGGAACGGACTGACGTCAAAGTTCTCAATCTCCATTTGCACCGGGATCTGCGTAAAGCCGAGATGGAGGGTAAACCCGTCAGATAGCGTAAGCAGGAGTTGCGAGGAGCCGAAATAGATAAACAGCACCACCAGAATTTCCGGCAGACCGCGCAAAATAGTGACCAGCGCGGAGCCTATCCAGGCAATCGGGCGCCATTTTACGGACTCCCAGACGGCAAAGAACATGGCTAACGCGAGGCCAATGATCAGCGCGCAGACGGCAAGGCCGACGGTCATCCCGGCGGCGCTTGCTAAAGGAAAAAATTCGTTCATCAAAGATTACTTCTGGAACCATTTGTTATAGATGGTCTCGTAAGTCCCATCTTTCTTCACTTTTTCCAGCGCAGTATTGAATTTCTGCTGCAGCTCGGTGTTGCCCTGACGTACCGCGATACCCAGGCCGGTGCCGAAATAATCTTTATCGGTGACTTTATCGCCGACCGGTGCCAGCTTAGGATTGGCTTTCAGCCATTCGGTCACGACCGCCGTGTCGCCGAAAACAGCGTCGATACGGCCATTTTGTAGATCCAGCTTCGCGTTCTGATAGCTGTCATACGGTACGGTGGTGATTTCCGGATGCTTATCCATGATGAATTTCTGGTGCGTCGTACCGTTCTGCACGCCGACTTTCTTACCTTTCAGTTGATCGACGCTGGTGTATTTGCCCTGCTGACCCACGAACAGCGCGGAGTTGTCGTAATATGGCGTGGTAAACAGCACCTGCTTTTCACGTTCCGGCGTGATATCCATTCCCGCCATTACAGCGTCGAAGCGGCGGAATTTCAGGCTGGGGATCAGGCTGTCGAACGCCTGATTGGTAAAGGTACAGGAGGCGTCGATCTCTTTACATAGCGCGTTGGCCAGGTCGACGTCAAAGCCGACAATCTTGTTATTAGCATCCATCGATTCGAACGGCGGATAGGACGCTTCGGTCGCAAAACGAATGGTCTGGGCTGCTGTAGCGGAAAGGCTAAAGCCTGCAATTAGCGCGGCAATCAGAACTTTTTTCATTGTCATTGTCCCGAATCTTAGTGAGAGAGATAGTTTTTGAACGCTTCGGTCTGAGGGTGGGCAAAGCAACCCGCATCACCGTGCTCGACGATGTGACCATTTTCCATATAAATCACACGACTGGCGGTCTTACGCGCCACTTCGACTTCATGCGTAACGATCACCTGAGTAATGTTCGTTTCCGCCAGCTCATGAATAATACTGACGATTTGAGCGGTAATTTCCGGGTCCAGCGCGGCGGTCGGTTCATCAAACAGCAGCACCTGCGGCTCCATCATCAGCGCGCGGGCAATCGCGACGCGCTGCTGCTGACCGCCGGAAAGGTGCAACGGATAACGATCGCTATATGGCTTCAGACGTAGACGCTCCAGCAGCTTTTCTGCGCGCGCCAGCGCCTGATCTTTTGTCAGACCCAGTACGCGGCAGGGCGCTTCAATCAGATTCTGCACAACGGTGAGATGCGGCCAAAGATTATATTGCTGAAAGACCATTCCGACATTTTGACGTAGCTCACGAATCGCCTTATCGGACGGCGTTTTCGTAAAGTCAAAATGGTTCCCGGCGATAGTCAGAGTGCCGGAGCGCGGCATCTCAAGCAGATTGAGTACACGCAGCAGCGAACTTTTACCCGCCCCGCTTGGGCCAAGCAACACCAGCGTTTCGCCTTCGGGGCAATCCAGCGTGATATCGAACAGCGCCTGATGCGCGCCGTAAAAGCAATTAATGCCGTTTAATTGAATACTCATTGACACTCGTATACAGGCAGTCTGATAGCTATTGAAGCCGCAGATAGTACCTTTCGCAGAATAGTTATGCAATATTTATGCGTTAAAAGTTAAATATATCCCACATTCTTTCCTAAACATAGCACAAAATAGCAGGAGGAATAGTAGGTAAGAAGAATTGTCGGCATCCCGGGCAGAATGCCAGACAATTTACGGGGTTATGGGTGCAAAAGCGGGGAATACTGGCTGTTAACGGTTTTCTATCGACTGGCGCAGCGTACCGGCAGGGGCATGGACATCTCCGCCCAGATAGCGAACGTCGTCAATCACCCAGCATGAGCCTTCGTGAATCATAAGCACTTCATCCTGCCAGCTTTGATCGCCCTGTTTTAACGCCACCCGCAGAGGAATATTGCGCGCATCTCGGTTCGGAATGGTTGATGCGCTGGCGACGCTGGCGCTATCCGGCAGCGTAGCGCGGCTGGAGAACAGATCGCCGCTCATCAACTGACGGTGCTCCGTATCGCGGCTGGCGTTGGTCAACAATTTCGCCAGGTTATCACTCAAGTAGGGGCGAAGCGCGGCGATATCATTGCTGTGGTGTTGAATACGGTAGTCGTAAAATTGTTGAGCCACGCTGTCCGGGCCGCCTTCCACACACGCGCCGATACGCGGGCCATTATCTTTGTAGGCGGGAGTGACGGTCGTACAGGCGCTAAGCAGAAGCGCGCACGGGATGAGCAAAGAGAGTTTAGAATAGCGCATGATGATTTCCTTATAGGCGATCGAGCAAAAACCGATCTACGATAATCAATTATATCCTTTCAATGATAGCGTATCAGCTTGATAATGCGTTTGAGATCGTGTGCTTAGCTAACCCGGGAGATTCACTATGCAGTTTTCAACAACCCCAACGCTGGAAGGACAAAGCATCGTGGAGTATTGCGGTGTGGTGACGGGCGAAGCCATTTTAGGCGCCAATATTTTCCGCGATTTTTTCGCCGGCATTCGGGATATCGTCGGCGGACGTTCCGGCGCGTATGAGAAAGAGCTGCGTAAAGCGCGTGAAATCGCTTTCCAGGAACTTGGCGAGCAGGCTAAAGCGTTGGGTGCCGATGCGGTGGTAGGCATCGATATTGATTACGAAACTGTCGGCAAGGATGGCAGTATGCTGATGGTCAGCGTCAGCGGAACGGCGGTGAAAACGCGCCGATGAGAGCGCTACTGTGGCTGGTTGGTCTTGCGTTGCTGTTAACAGGCTGCGCGAGCGAAAAAGGAATTATCGATAAAGAGGGATATCAGCTTGATACCCGACATCGGTCGCAGGCGGCCTATCCGCGCATTAAAGTCCTGGTGATTCACTATACGGCGGAAAACTTTGACGTTTCGCTGGCGACGTTAACGGGCCGCAACGTCAGTTCGCATTACCTGATTCCCGCAACCCCGCCATTATATGGCGGTAAACCGCGCATCTGGCAACTGGTGCCGGAACAGGATCAGGCCTGGCATGCGGGCGTCAGTTTCTGGCGAGGCGCCACGCGTCTCAATGATACGTCTATTGGCATTGAGCTGGAAAATCGCGGCTGGCGAATGTCCGGCGGGGTGAAATCTTTCGCGCCGTTTGAATCCGCGCAAATTCAGGCATTGATTCCGTTAGCGAAGGACATTATCGCGCGCTATGACATCAAACCGCAGAATGTGGTGGCCCATGCGGATATCGCGCCGCAGCGTAAAGACGATCCCGGCCCGCGCTTCCCGTGGCGCGAGCTGGCGGCGCAGGGGATTGGCGCCTGGCCTGACGCCCAGCGTGTGGCGTTTTATCTGGCTGGACGCGCGCCGTATACGCCAGTCGATACCGCAACGGTGCTTGCGTTACTCTCGCGCTATGGTTATGAAGTCAAAGCCGATATGACGGCACGCGAGCAGCAGCGGGTGATTATGGCGTTCCAGATGCACTTCCGTCCGGCGCAATGGAACGGTATCGCAGATGCCGAAACGCAGGCGATTGCCGAAGCATTACTGGAGAAGTACGGCCAGGATTAACGCGGTAAATTTCCGTGATCGCGTAGCCAGGCGGCGGTGCGTTCAATGCCTTCGTCCAGCGTGACGATGGGCTGGTAGCCCAACTCGTCCTGCGCGCGAGTTGTATCGAGCGTAAAATCAAAATTCAGTT
The DNA here is from genome assembly GCF_046569105.1 of Salmonella sp. 741265073_HBA. Taxonomy (NCBI): domain Bacteria; kingdom Pseudomonadati; phylum Pseudomonadota; class Gammaproteobacteria; order Enterobacterales; family Enterobacteriaceae; genus Salmonella; species Salmonella sp. 741265073_HBA. The sequence goes on from NZ_JBKFRY010000001.1 coordinate 124,018, forward strand.
TTGACACGCCGTAATGCGTTAGCGGGGGCTCTTTGGCGGATTTTTTGCCGAAGCGCTCCATACTGCGGGCGATCATATCCAGCATCGGGTAAGGCACAGAGCGAATGCGGCAGTCGATAGTCAGTTCATCAATTAACTTTTGTACGATGCTGCGTAAGGTGCGGTTTTCGCCGTTAGTGATGTTATAAGCGCGGCCAGAAGGCAGATGATCGCAGCCCGGCTGGCTGGCCAGCCACATGGCGTGGATCGCATTTTCATAGTAGGTCATATCGACCAGCGCGCTGCCCCCGTGCGGTAATAAGACGCTACCGTAATGGTGCATCATATGCGCCAGACGTGGGATAAATACTTTATCGTGCGGGCCAAACAGGCTTTGCGGACGCAACACCGTAAAACGTGTTTGCGGATTAGCCTGCGCCAGCAGATTAATCACCTCTTCACCGGCGGCTTTACTGCGGGCGAACTCATTGGCAAACCGATGCGGACGGAAATCCTCTTTGATATCACGGTGATGGTGGTAATCAAAATAGAGCGAGGGAGAGGAGATATGAATAAAATTGCGCACGCCCCAGGCGACCGCCCATTCTCCCAGACGGCGGGTGGCGCGAACATTCGCCAGATCGAAAGCTTGTTGGGTTCCCCAGGGCGAGGTAAAGCTGGAGCAGTGCCACAACGTGTCGATCCCGGCGAGCATCACTTTAGCCTGCGAGGAGACCAGTTCGGTTAAATCCGCATGGACGAATTCCGCGCCCATTTTTTCAAGCAGCTTGCCCATCGCTTCATTGCGACCCGTCGCTCTGACGCTGATGCCTTTATTGCGCAAAAATTCAACCGCGTTTCGACCTAAGCCGCTGGTGGCGCCGGTAACCAGTACCTTCATATCAATCCACTGTGTTTAATAAACCGTCGTGCGCATTCTTCCGTGAATTACGTCGGTATGCAATGGGAAACACGAAAGAATACAGCAACTTTTTCTCATTTTTCTGTGATTTGTTCTGCAAGTCGGGCAATACGCCTTGCCATTCCCCGGAAAATAAACAGGTGCGCCGGGATCATCAGTAGCCAGTAAATCAGGCCCGGCATTCCGTGTGGATGCCACCAGGCGCGCACGTCAATTTCGCGGTAGCGGCCTTTATCGTGCAGCGTGAAGCTAAGCCGCCCCAGACCCGGCGCTTTCATGCCAAACAAGAGCGTGAGCTGTTTTTCTGGTTCGACAATGATCACTTTCCAGCTATCTACCGTATCGCCAGGCTTGAGCAAGGTATGCGACGGGCGGCCTTTCGCCAGTTTATGCCCCACCAGACGGTCCATCGCGGCGCGCGTCTGCCACAAAATATTGCCGAAAAAATAGCCCTCTTTGCCACCCAACCGATTTACGACCTGCCATAGCGCCGATAGGCTGGCCGGGGTCTGCGCGGTAAAGCCCGCCTGCTTTGGAAAATAGCCGTATTCGGGACGCCAGCGGGCGAAGGCCAGCGCGTCGTAGCCCCAATCGCTGGAGTTCACCAGTTTTTCTTCTTCTTTTAGCGTGCGGCGAACGGCGTCATCAAAGGTGATAAGCGTTTGGGGGATCAACTTTTTTAACGCGGCGTCATCGGCCAGCAAATCGTGCCTTAACCCCTGGATTAAGGCTTTTGCGGTAGTCGGCGGCACGGAGGTAATGACGTTTAAAAACCAGACCGAAATCCAGCGGGTCGGAAAAGGAACCGGGATCAGCGGACGCCGTTTACCGCTGACGGCCATAAAACGTTCAAACTGCTGCTGATAACTTAATACCTGCGGCCCGGCGGCTTCCAGAATACGATGCTCGCGCGCAGGGTGGTCCAGCAAGCCGACCAGGTAGTAGAGTAAATTTTCCAGGGCGATGGGCGTGGTGCGCGAACGCACCCAGCGCGGCGGCGTGAGTATTGGCAGGTTGTAAACCATGTCGCGCATGACTTCGAAGGCGGCGGAGCCTGCGCCGACGATGATCCCGGCGCGTAATTCCGTCACCGGTACGCCTGCGTCGCGCAGCGTGTCAGCCGTAAGCTGGCGGGCGCGCAGGTGATCGGATTGCTCATGCGCCGGTGCCTGCAGTGAACTGAGGAAAATAAGTTGCTTAACCGGCGTCTGGCGCAGCGCGTCGCGCACGTTGAGCGCCGCCTGACGCTCATGGGCGATAAAATCGCCGCCTTCGCCCATGCCGTGTACCAGATAGTAAACGGTATCAATGTCGCGAAGCAGCGCGGGTAAATTTTCCGGCCAGTGCAGATCGACCTTATGACAACTGACGTTGGCGAGGCGCTGTTTTTCCAGACGTTCCACGCGTCGCGCCGCCGCCCGCACCTGATGTCCTTGCTGACTTAGCGCAAAGACCAGGTGCTGGCCGATATAGCCGCTGGCGCCGAGGACCAGAATGCGTTGCGCCACGTTGCTCTCCTTAGCGGGCTAAAAAGGCGCGCCAGTGGGCGACGACGTCGGCAAGCTGTTCGCGAGAAACATCCAGATGCGTCACCAGACGCACAATCGGCGCGGCGTTAATCAGGATATTCCGTTCCCGCAAATAGTCGCCAAGCGCGGCGGCCTGTGCTTCGCCAACGCGAACAAACAGCATATTCGTTTCGTGGCGCATGACCTCCGCGCCCGCTTCGCGAAGCTGCTGCGCCAGCCAGGCGGCATTATCATGATCCTCTTGCAGACGCGCCACGTTATGCTTCAGCGCATACAGTCCGGCCGCTGCCAGAATCCCGGCCTGACGCATTCCGCCGCCGACCATTTTACGCCAGCGCGTCGCGCGTTTAATGTAATCGCGGTTGCCGACCAGCAGCGAACCGACCGGCGTTCCGAGACCTTTTGACAGGCAGATGGTAAAAGAGTCGCAATACTGCGTAATCTCTTTTAACTCACAGCCGTAGGCAACCACCGCGTTAAAAATTCGGGCGCCGTCAACGTGCAGCGCCAGTCCACGTTCGCGGGTAAATGTCCAGGCGTCTTTCAGATACGCGCGCGGCAGCACTTTCCCGTTATGCGTATTTTCCAGACTGAGCAGGCGCGTGCGCGCGAAGTGGATGTCATCCGCTTTAATCTTCGCCGCCACGTTCTCCAGCGGCAGCGTACCGTCCGCGGCGGCGTCGATGGGCTGCGGCTGAATGCTGCCGAGCACCGCAGCGCCGCCAGCTTCATAGAGATAATTATGCGCGCCCTGGCCAACGATATACTCTTCGCCGCGTTCACAATGGCTAAGCAGCGCGACCAGATTGGCCTGGGTGCCGGTGGGTAAAAAAAGCGCCGCTTCTTTACCGGAAAGGTCGGCGGCGTAGCGCTGAAGGGCGTTAACAGTAGGGTCATCGCCGTATACGTCGTCCCCGACCGGAGCTGTCATCATCGCCTCGAGCATGGCGCGGCCCGGTCGGGTAACGGTATCACTGCGTAAATCAATCATGGCACATCCCTGGATTTTAAAAGGTGATGTGCACTGTTTTACCTTAGCCAGTTCGTTTTCGCTAGTTCGATCACTTCATCGCCGCGGCCGCTAATAATGGCGCGCAGCATGTACAGGCTAAAGCCTTTCGCTTGTTCCAGTTTGATCTGCGGCGGGATCGCCAGCTCTTCTTTTGCCACGACCACGTCAACCAGTACCGGGCCGTCAATGGAAAACGCGCGCTGTAGCGCTCCGTCCACGTCTGCGGCTTTTTCCACGCGAATACCGGTAATACCGCAGGCTTCGGCGATACGCGCGAAATTGGTGTCGTGCAGTTCGGTACCGTCGGTAAGGTAGCCGCCGGCTTTCATTTCCATCGCCACAAAGCCCAGCACGCTGTTATTAAAGACGACGATTTTTATCGGCAGCTTCATCTGTACCACCGAGAGAAAATCGCCCATCAGCATACTGAAGCCGCCATCACCGCACATCGCGATAACCTGCCGACCCGGCGCGGTGGCCTGAGCGCCGAGCGCCTGCGGCATGGCGTTGGCCATTGACCCGTGGTTAAACGAGCCCAGCAGGCGGCGCTTGCCGTTCATTTTTAGATAGCGGGCCGCCCAGACGGTCGGCGTGCCGACATCGCAGGTAAAAATAGCGTCGTCAGCGGCGAAATGGCTAATTTGTTGCGCCAGATATTGTGGATGGATGGCTTTGTCGCTGAGTTTGGCTAAGTCATCAAGTCCCTTACGGGCGTCCCGATAGTGCTCCAGAGCTTTATCGAGGAATTTACGATTGCTTTTTTCTTCCACCAGCGGTAGCAGGGCGCGAAGCGTGGCTTTAATATCGCCCACCAGCGCCATGTCGACTTTGCTGTGCGCGCCAATACTGCCCGGGTTGATGTCAATCTGAATGATTTTGGCATCGCTCGGATAAAAGGCGCGGTAGGGGAACTGGGTGCCGAGCAGGATCAGCGTATCGGCGTTCATCATGGTGTGGAAGCCAGAAGAGAAGCCAATCAGGCCGGTCATTCCCACATCATAAGGGTTATCGTACTCAACGTGCTCTTTGCCGCGCAGGGCATGAACGATTGGCGCTTTTAGCTTTGCCGCCAACGCGACCAACTCCTCATGCGCGCCCGCGCAGCCGCTACCGCACATCAATGCGATATTGCTGGAGTAGCGCAGCAGTTGCGCCAGTTTTTTCAGCTCTTCCTCCGCCGGTGTGACGACGGGGTGCGGGGCATGGTACCAATGAGTGACGGCGTTTTCAGGCGCAGGTTTCAGCGCCACGTCACCCGGAAGTACGACCACGGAGACGCCGCGGTTTAGCACCGCTTTGCGCATGGCGATGGCGAGTACCTGTGGGATCTGCTCCGGGCTGGAAACCAACTCGCAATAGTGGCTGCATTCACGGAACAACTCCTGCGGGTGGGTCTCCTGGAAATAACCGCTGCCGATTTCACTGGACGGAATATGGGCGGCGATCGCCAGAACAGGGACGTGGTTACGGTGGCAATCAAACAGGCCATTGATCAGGTGCAGGTTGCCCGGTCCGCATGAACCGGCGCACACTGCCAGCTCGCCGGTAAGCTGCGCTTGTGCGCCGGCGGCGAAAGCGGCGACCTCTTCGTGGCGGGTTGGCATCCATTCAATGGTTCCCATACGATTAAGACTATCGCTCAGGCCGTTCAGGGAGTCGCCAGTGACGCCCCAGATTCGTTTTACGCCAGCCTGTTCCAGCGTTTTGGCGATGAAAGCAGCAACGGTTTGTTTCATGGTTCTCCATCTCCTTAAATGTGATAACGGTTACAAGTTTAGTTGAAGATGACGATGACGTTTTTCTTTGGCGAAGAGAGGGCGAAAGGATGAAGCGAGCGGCAAATCGCCCGGTGGCGCTAACGCTTACCGGGCCTACTATGGAACGTTTACCGATTATGCGAGAACAAGATCGCCCTGCGGATGGCAGGAGCAGGCCAGTACGTAACCTTCGGCAATCTCCGCCTCGCTCAGCGTCATGGTGCTGCTCACCGTATAGTCGCCGGAAACGACTTTGGTTTTACAGCAGCCGCAAACACCTGCCCGACAGGCAGCGGCAACCGGTACTTTATTACTCTCCAGCGCCTCCAGCAGCGTTGTACCGATCGGGGCATAAAATTCCTGCGCTGGCTGTAGTTTGGTGAATTTCAGGCCGCTGGTTGCCGTTTCCGCCACCGGCGTGAAGAACTTCTCTTTAAAGAAGCGCGTTACGCCAAGCGCTTTCACGCCCTGTTCGACGAAATCCATATAGGGCGCCGGGCCGCAGGTCATGATGGTGCGCGATGCCAAATCCGGTACGCGCTGTAACAATTCCGTGGTCAGACGGCCCACGACAAAACCTTCCGTGGCATGATTTTCCGCCACTAGCGTGACCGGATACTGTTGCCACTCGTCGGCAAAAATCACATCATCCGGCGAACGGACGTTAAAGATGACCTGCACATCGGCCTGCGGGCGGTATTTCGCCAGCCAGCGACGCATCGACATGATTGGCGTTACGCCACAACCGGCGGCGAGCAGCAGAAACTTATCTTCTGTTTTATCGTCACAGGTAAAATCGCCCATTGCATCAGACAGCCAGATGTAATCGCCGCGCTTGATGTCATGGGTCAACCACTGTGAACCCGTGCCATCTTCAATCCGACGAACGGTCAGCGTGATATATTCACTGACGCCCGGCGTAGACGAAAGGGTGTAGGCGCGTAGCGTTTCCGCTGAATTACGCACGCTCACCAGCGCATACTGCCCGGCGCGGTAAGGGTAGTAGTCATGGCATAATAGCGCAATTGTCCATACATCCGGTGTCTCCTGACGGATGTGATGCACCTGCATTCGCCAGGGACATTGTGAGGTTGGCATCGTCATCAGTGACCTCCTTACGCGCTCAGCAATTGCTTCATGTCTTCTTCAACGGTGGTCACGGAACGCAGACCGAACTTCTCGTTGAGGATAGCCAGTAGATCCGGCGTGAAGAAGCCCGGCGCGGTCGGCCCGGTGACAATATTTTTCACGCCTAATGACAGCAGCGTCAGCAGAATCACGATCGCTTTCTGCTCAAACCAGGAGAGTACCAGCGATAGCGGCAGATCGTTGACGCCGCAGCCCAGTTTTTCCGCCAGCGTCACCGCCAGGATAATCGCGGAGTAAGCATCGTTACACTGACCGGCATCGACCAGACGCGGCAGCCCTTCGATGTCGCCGAACTCCAGTTTGTTGAAACGGTATTTACCGCACGCCAGAGTCAGGATCAGGCAGTCATCCGGTACGCTGGTGGCGAAATCGGTAAAGTAGTTACGCTCGCCGCGCGCGCCGTCACAGCCGCCGACCAGGAAGATGTGGCGCAGTTTTTCACGGCTGACCAGATCGATGAGCGTATCGGCAGCGCCGAGCAGGGTCTGACGGCCAAAACCGACGGTGATAAGATGCGGAATTTCGCTGTACGGGAAGCCCGCCATCTGCTGCGCCTGGGCAATGACCGGCCCGAAGTCATCGCCTTCAAGATGGCTAACACCCGGCCAGCCGACGATGCTACGGGTCCAGATACGGTCGTCATAGCTGCCCACGGTCGGGTCGATAATGCAGTTAGAGGTCATCACGATTGGGCCAGGGAAGCGGGCGAATTCGACCTGCTGATTCTGCCAGCCGCTGCCGTAGTTACCGACCAGATGTTTGAATTTACGCAGTTCCGGATAGCCGTGTGCGGGCAGCATTTCACCGTGAGTGTAGACGTTAACGCCGGTGCCTTCGGTCTGCTCCAGCAGGTTGTAGAGATCTTTCAGATCGTGACCGGAGATCAGAATGCACTTGCCTTCAGTCGCTTTGACGTTGACCTGAGTCGGCGTTGGGTGACCGTATTTGGTGGTTTCACCGGCATCCAGAATGCTCATCACTTTGAAGTTCATCTGGCCGATTTCCATTGCGCACTCCAGCAGCGCGTTCATGTCAGCAGGCCAGGTGCCGAGCCAGGCCATGATTTTGTGGTACTGGGCGTAAATGTCGTTGTCGTATTGACCGAGAACGTGCGCGTGCTCCATATACGCCGCCGCGCCTTTCAGACCGTACAGGCACAGCAGACGCAGGCCGAGGATGTTCTCGCCAATGGCGGCTTTGTCTTTATTCGGGGTAAATTCCGCCGCCTGACGTTGCAGTTCGCCCAGATCGTCGCTAACCAGTTGCAGATCGGCCATCGGATTGTCGCAATGCGCATTGGCATCCACGCTCAGGCACTGCGCTTTCAACGCTTCACGCAAGGCAATCGCTTCACGGGCGTAGCCGACGATACGCGGAGAGTCGAAGTTAACGTTGGTCAGCGTGGAGAAAAACGCGCGCGGCGCAAAGTTATCAACGTCGTGATTAATGATGCCATATTCACGGGCCTTCACCGCCCAGGCAGACAAACCTTGCAAAGCCGCAATCAGCAGATCCTGCAGATCGGACGTTTCAGCTGTTTTACCGCACATTCCCTGCGCGTAGGAGCAGCCGTTTCCGGCTGGTGTACGGATGGTTTGTTCACATTGCACACAAAACATGGTCACACCTTTTAAAGTTATATTTAATATACATGTTTAAGATTATGCCTGTGAACAAAGGGATAAAAGGGATTTCTGCCATAATGTGCAAGGAGATTGATTTAGCGCAATTTTGGCGGCAGATGCCTACCGCCAAAGAGGTATCAGGCCGAGAAGAACGCCATTAAGAGGGGGACCAGCAGGCTGAGGATAAAGCCATGTACGATAGCCGCCGGAACAATCTCTACGCCGCCGGAGCGCTGTAATACCGGCAACGTAAAGTCCATTGAGGTCGCTCCGCACAGGCCCAACGCCGTTGAACGGCTGCGGCGAATCAGACCGGGAATAAGCATAATGGCCAAAAGTTCGCGGGCCAGATCGTTAAAAAATGCCGCGCTGCCGATAACCGGTCCAAACGACTCCGTCAACAAAATACCGGAAAGAGAGTACCAGCCGAAACCTGACGCCATCGCCAGGGCGGTTTTTAGCGGTAAGTCCAGGATAAACGCATTAATCACGCCGCCCAGTAATGAGCTTGCCACGACAACGACCGCGACCATCATTCCCCGGCGGTTAAGCACAATTTGCTTTAAGGTCATGCCGCTATTTCGTAGCTGAATCCCCACCAGGAACAATAAAAAGATCAGCGTATATTCACTGGCTTCGGTGGCGTGCTGTAAAACAGAGAGTCCGCTCAGGCCGATAACAAACCCCAATACCACTACGCCGCACAGTTGTAGCGACTCCAGCGCCATGGCAATACGCGAAGGCAGTTTTTCCTGCTGATGATGGTGACGCCACGGGATGATACGTTCCAGCCACAATAAGGCAGCGATATTACACAATAAAATAATCGTAATACTGACGGCGGAATAATGAAAAATCGCCACCAGATTACTGGCGAGGTTATCCAAAAACGCCAGGCTTATTCCCATAAAAAAGAGAATAAGATACACGATCCAGCTCAGTAGCCGGTTAATAAGTTGTAATGCGGCTTTATGTCGCAGTGGAATGAGATAGCCCACAATCAGTGGAACCAGAATGATTAAAAGTCCTGAAAACATGAACAGCCGGGCCCTTTTTTATTGTTTGAATAGTGTACATGACACTACCGAATTCCAGACTATCAGTAAAGCGACACCGTCAGCCGTACATTTATCAGACAGTTGCCTCAGGCAAAGGGGGGAATATCACGCCAGGTGGAAGCATTTGCCGTTATACTGCGGTGAGTTTAATGGAGTGGTGACGCTTTTCTGGAGGAAGCATGATTCTCGAACGCGTTGAAATAGTGGGATTTCGCGGTATCAACCGACTGTCGTTGATGCTGGAACAAAACAACGTGCTGATTGGGGAAAACGCCTGGGGCAAATCCAGCCTGCTGGATGCGCTGACTCTGTTATTGTCGCCGGAGCTCGATCTCTACCATTTTGTCCGTGAGGATTTCTGGTTTCCGCCTGGCGACATAAAAGGACGCGAGCATCACCTGCATATTATTCTGACTTTTCGCGAAACGCAGCCAGGGCGGCATCGGGTACGTCGTTATCGAGCGCTGGAAGCATGCTGGTCGCCTTGCGAGGATGATTTTCACCGTATTTTTTATCGGCTAGAGGGCGAATGCGGCGCCGATGGCAGCGTGATGACGCTGCGCAGTTTTCTCAATAGCGATGGGCAGCCATTGCCGGTGGAAAATATTAACGATCAGGTGCGCCACCTGGTTCGTCTGATGCCAGTGCTACGTTTGCGCGATGCGCGCTTTATGCGACGTATTCGCAACGGTACAGTGCCTAATGTGCCGGATGTTGAAGTCACGGCCAGACAGCTGGATTTTCTGGCGCGTGAGTTGGCGACCCGGCCGCAAAATTTAACCGACGGGCAGATTCGCCAGGGACTGTCCGCGATGGTGCAACTGCTTGAGCACTATTTTTCGGAGCAGGGCGCAGGACAGGCGCGTCACCGACTCATGCGCCGGCGTTCGCAAAATGAGCAACGTAGCTGGCGCTATCTGGATATTATTAATCGGATGATCGACAAACCGGGCAGCCGGTCGCATCGGGTGATCCTGCTGGGGCTTTTCTCCACGCTGTTACAGGCGAAAGGGACGCTGCGGTTACATAAAGACGCGCGACCATTACTGCTGGTGGAAGATCCGGAAACCCGTTTGCATCCCATTATGCTTTCAGTCGCCTGGCAATTGCTCAATCTGTTACCGCTACAGCGGATAGCGACGACTAACTCAGGCGAATTGCTCTCGCTAACGCCGGTGGAGCATGTCGTACGGTTGGTGCGCGAATCTTCCCGCGTCGCCGCCTGGCGTTTGGGCCCGGGCGGGTTAAGCGCGGAAGATGGACGGCGCATCGCCTTTCATATCCGCTTTAATCGCGCGTCGTCGCTGTTTGCGCGTTGCTGGCTACTGGTGGAAGGCGAGACGGAAACCTGGGTTATTAATGAGCTGGCGCGTCAGTGTGGACATCATTTTGATGCAGAGGGCATTAAAGTCATTGAGTTTGCTCAGTCCGGTCTGAAACCGCTGGTGAAGTTCGCCCGCCGTATGGGAATCGAGTGGCATGTCCTGGTGGATGGCGACGAAGCGGGGAAAAAATATGCCGCGACGGTCCGCAGCCTGCTTAATAACGATCGGGAAGAAGAACGCGAACATCTCACGGCGCTGCCTGCGCTGGATATGGAACATTTTATGTATCGTCAGGGCTTTGCCGATGTTTTTCACCGGGTTGCGCAGCTTCCGCCTAATGTACCGATGAATACCCGGAAAATTATCACTAAAGCTATCCACCGCTCGTCAAAGCCGGATTTGGCGATTGAAGTCGCGATGGAAGCCGGGCGGCGGGGAATTGACGCCGTGCCGCCGCTGTTCAGAAAGATGTTCTCGCGCGTGGTTTGGCTGGCGCGGGGCCGGGCGGATTAGCGTTTGAATGTGGCCGGAACCTGTTCGACGACGCTATCGAGTAAAGAATAGCGGCGGCGATACTCGGCCCGTTTTTTACTGGCGATCTCCGCTTCGCTTTTTCGGGCGATCGCCAGCGGCAGCGTATAGTAATTCCCTTTAATTCTTTCACCGCCTAACGATTCCCAAAACGCGTCATAGTCGGCATGCATTTGCGTCTTTTTATCCATGTATCGCCAGCTACGATAAACGTGCGCATCGTTACTCACGGCTATAATCTTTTCTGCCTGAAAGACTTGCGCAAACTGACAGAGAGCCTCCATCACGATGCGTTTGGGAAAAAGACCATGGCAGGCTTTGGTCGCCTGCTGGATAATTTCGTGAGGAACGTCGTTTGCCGCGCCCTGTAATCCGCCGATAAATAGTGTGCGTTGTTGGTTAAAGCGACACAGGGTAAATGTGATCTCTGCCAGAATACGTAACTGTGCGTCGCGAACAACAATAGTGCTTTCACCTTCTTTATCCAGTGAGACCAGACTGACTAAATCAAGTTGAAACAACTCGCCGGTTTTAGTTTCAAATTTAGCAAGATTCAGGCCATACTGACTTAAATAGCTAACCTGTTGTTCCCGCGATAAAAGTTGGCGCATCTGTTGATAATGAAAACACAGAGCGTCTAAGGCGAAATCGCGTTTAATATTTACAGCCATATAAGGACGATGTAGCCGAATAGGCAAACGCGGCTGACGAGCAAGTAACGTATTTAACTCCGGCCATTGGGTGAGATTAGTCAGTAATTGGCTGGTCGCACGCGGCATGACTAATGAGCGGATTAAAAACTTGCGACGAAAGCTGGCTTTACGCCAGAATTTTCCTGGCTGTAATTGCCCGCGCGTCAGACGAATAAATAATTGTAAAGGAGAGATGTAATCTGAAGTGTACCAGGTATTATCTGTAAGCTGTGTCATGATCGTAATCCGCGACATAAGATTGTCGAGATTGAACCACAGGAAACATTAACCAATCGTCAATACAGCCGGCGCTATCTTTATTGCGTCAGCTTTGTTTAGATACGGTTTACTTTCTGGTTAAAATTTTGCCGTCAGGGTTTCTATGCGTGCTAAGGGAAAGAAATTTAAAAAGCGTTATCTGGTCATTATTTTAATTCTTTTAGTGGGGGGGATGGTTAGCTGGCGAATGATAAATGCGCCGCTGCCAACTTATCAGACATTAATCGTGCGGCCAGGCGATCTTGAACAGAGTGTACTGGCGACTGGAAAACTGGACGCGTTGCGTAAAGTGGATGTCGGCGCGCAGGTGAGCGGCCAGTTGAAAACGCTGCTGGTCTCCATTGGAGATAACGTTAAAAAAGATCAGCTACTCGGCGTGATTGACCCAGATCAGGCGGAGAACCAGATAAAAGAGGTCGAGGCCACCCTGATGGAGCTGAACGCGGAGCGTCAGCAGGCAGCCGCTGAGTTAAAGCTGGCGCGGGTTACGCTGGCGCGCCAGCAGCAGTTAGCTAAGACTCAGGCGGTATCGCAACAGGATCTGGATACCGCGGCGACGGAGGTGGCGGTTAAACAGGCGCGTATTGGCACCATAGATGCCCAGATCAAACGTAATCGGGCCTCGTTGGACACCGCGAAAACCAACCTGGAATATACCCGTATTGTTGCCCCCATGGCGGGGGAAGTGACGCAAATCACTACCCTGCAAGGACAAACGGTGATTGCAGCTCAGCAGGCGCCCAATATTCTGACGCTGGCGGATATGAGCACTATGCTGGTAAAAGCGCAGGTCTCGGAAGCGGACGTGATCCATCTTCGGGCGGGGCAGAAAGCATGGTTCACCATTGCAGGCGATCCGCAAACGCGCTATGAAGGCGTTTTAAAAGATATTCTGCCGACGCCGGAAAAGATCAACGATGCTATTTTTTATTACGCCCGGTTTGAAGTGCCGAATCCCAAAAGAATCTTGCGTCTTGATATGACCGCACAGGTTTATATTCAACTCATGGATGTCAAAAATGTGTTGATTATTCCTCTCGCCGCGCTTGGCGAACCGGTGGGCGGCAATCGTTATAAAGTGGCGCTGTTGCGTAACGGCGAAAAACGTGAGCGCGAAGTGATCATTGGCGAGCGTAACGATACAGACGTGGAAGTGGTTAAAGGTCTGGAAGCGGGCGATGAGGTGATCATCGGCGAGAGCAGGCCAGGAGCGACGCCATGACGGCATTGCTTGAACTGCGCAATGTGAGTCGCAGCTACCCCTCCGGAGAAGAGCAGGTGGCGGTGTTAAAAGATATCTCCCTGCAAATCCACGCCGGGGAGATGGTGGCGATCGTCGGCGTTTCCGGTTCTGGAAAATCAACGCTGATGAATATCCTCGGGTGCCTGGATAAACCGACCAGCGGCACTTATCGGGTGGCGGGGCGGGACGTCTCGACGCTGGACCCGGACGCGCTGGCGCAGCTGCGGCGTGAGCATTTTGGCTTTATCTTTCAGCGCTACCATCTGTTGTCGCATTTAACGGCAGCGCAAAATGTTGAAATCCCCGCCGTCTACGCCGGCATTGAACGCAAAAAACGCCAGGCGCGCGCCAGAGAGTTGCTTTTGCGGCTGGGATTAAGCGATCGCGTCGATTACCCACCTTCACAGCTTTCTGGCGGACAGCAGCAGCGTGTCAGTATTGCCCGCGCGCTGATGAACGGCGGACAGGTGATTCTGGCGGATGAGCCGACCGGCGCGCTGGATAGCCATTCCGGCGAAGAGGTGATGGCGATTTTGCGCCAACTGCGCGATCGCGGACATACGGTGATCATTGTGACGCACGATCCGCTGATTGCCGCCCAGGCGGAGCGGATTATTGAAATTCACGATGGCAAGATTGTCCATAATCCGCCCGCGCAGGAAAAGAAACGCGAACAGGGCGTTGACGCTGCCGTAGTTAATACGGCTCCCGGCTGGCGGCAATTTGCCAGCAGCTTTCGCGAAGCGCTGTCGATGGCGTGGTTAGCGATGGCCGCTAACAAAATGCGTACTTTACTGACCATGCTGGGAATTATTATCGGTATTGCGTCGGTGGTGTCGATTGTGGTGGTCGGCGACGCCGCAAAACAGATGGTACTGGCGGATATCCGCGCTATGGGCACTAACACGATTGATATTCATCCAGGCAAAGATTTCGGCGACGACAACCCGCAGTATCGACAGGCGCTGAAATATGACGATCTGGTCGCTATTCAGAAACAGCCGTGGGTTAACTCTGCGACGCCCAGCGTTTCAAAGAGCTTACGTCTTCGCTATGGCAATATTGATATTGCCGTAAATGCTAATGGCGTCAGTGGCGATTATTTTAACGTTTACGGCATGTCTTTTAGGGAGGGGAACACCTTCAATGCTGTACAGCAACAGGATCGCGCGCAGGTGGTGGTGCTGGATGCCAACACGCGACGCCAGCTATTTCCAAATAAAGCGAATGTCGTAGGGGAAGTGGTGCTGGTGGGTAATATGCCGGTTATTGTTATTGGCGTGGCGGAAGAGAAACCGTCCATGTACGGCAATAGCAATCTGTTGCAAGTTTGGTTGCCCTATAGCACGATGTCAGATCGCATAATGGGTCAGTCATGGCTTAACTCGATCACCGTTCGTGTGAAAGATGGCGTTGATAGCGATCAGGCTGAACAGCAGCTTACCCGCCTGCTCACCTTACGCCACGGTAAAAAAGACTTCTTCACCTGGAATATGGACAGCGTCCTGAAAACGGCTGAAAAAACCACCTATACTCTTCAGTTATTTCTGACGCTGGTGGCCGTCATTTCGCTGGTTGTCGGCGGCATCGGCGTTATGAATATTATGCTGGTTTCCGTCACCGAGCGAACGCGTGAAATCGGCATCCGTATGGCGGTAGGCGCGCGCGCCAGCGATGTGCTACAGCAGTTTCTTATTGAAGCGGTGCTGGTTTGTCTGGTTGGAGGAGCGCTGGGGATTAGCTTGTCGATGTTCATCGCATTTATGCTACAGCTTTTCCTGCCCGGCTGGGAGATCGGTTTTTCACTGACTGCGCTGGCGAGCGCGTTTTTATGTTCGACGTTTACTGGGATACTGTTTGGTTGGCTACCGGCGAGAAACGCGGCGCGACTGGACCCGGTGGATGCGCTGGCAAGGGAGTAATCTTGCTGACGTCATTTGTCGGCCTGATAAGATGTAACAGTGTCGCTATCAGGAACTGGCGTTAAATAAAAATGCCAGCCGATCGGGCTGGCATTTTGCCTCCTGGATGTACACAATGAGACAGAGGAGCTATGCAACGGCCTCTGCTTCGATGGGCACGATGACGCTGGCGTGATTGCCTTTTGGCCCCTGGTGTACATCAAACCGGACAGACTGTCCGGCTTTAAGCGTTCTGTAACCATCCATTTGAATGGTGGAATAATGGGCGAAAATATCCTCGCCGCCGCCTTCAGGGCAGATGAAACCAAACCCTTTGGCATTGTTGAACCACTTTACAGTACCCGTTTCCATGCTTCGACATCCTTCGTAAATCTTATATAAGTAAGATGGAATGAACCGGTGACGGAGTGGGGGCTGTTCAAAACCTCACCAACTCTCGACATTACAATTTAGAGAAATCAGGCGAGGCGTCAAGCATCAGGCAGGGGGGATCGGGTAAAAATGAATCAAAAATTTGAAGCAGTTAACGCTATTGCCGGGAATGTGACAGATGTCGCGGATGGTACTGATAGATGTTAGTTATCTATCAATTGAGGTAGATTGATTATGTGCATAGACTTTGGTCAGCGGCAGATTTTCCTGCCGACAACCGTAACCGATAATGACGACTGACGATGGGTAAGACGAACGATTGGCTGGATTTTGACCAGCTGGTGGAAGATAGCGTGCGCGACGCGCTAAAACCGCCATCTATGTATAAAGTGATATTAGTCAATGATGACTACACTCCGATGGAGTTTGTTATTGACGTGTTACAAAAATTCTTTTCTTATGATGTAGAACGTGCAACGCAATTGATGCTTGCAGTTCACTATCAAGGCAAAGCCATCTGCGGCGTGTTCACCGCCGAGGTGGCGGAAACCAAAGTGGCGATGGTGAACAAGTATGCAAGGGAGAACGAGCATCCGTTGCTGTGTACGCTGGAAAAAGCCTGAATGCAGGTATAAAAATTGGGGGAGGTGCCTATGCTCAATCAAGAACTGGAACTCAGTTTAAACATGGCTTTCGCCAGAGCGCGCGAGCACCGTCATGAGTTTATGACCGTCGAGCATCTGTTGCTGGCGCTGCTCAGCAACCCATCGGCTCGCGAAGCGCTGGAAGCATGCTCCGTGGATCTGGTGGCGCTCCGTCAGGAACTCGAAGCCTTCATTGAACAAACCACACCCGTACTGCCTGCCAGTGAAGAAGAGCGTGATACGCAGCCGACGTTAAGTTTCCAGCGTGTCCTGCAACGTGCCGTCTTCCATGTTCAGTCTTCCGGGCGTAGTGAAGTGACTGGCGCGAATGTGCTGGTGGCTATCTTTAGCGAACAGGAATCACAAGCGGCTTATCTGCTGCGCAAGCATGAAGTGAGCCGTCTGGATATCGTGAACTTTATTTCTCACGGGACGCGAAAAGACGAACCGAGCCAATCTTCCGATCTCGGCAATCAGCCAACTGGCGACGAACAAGCTGGCGGGGAGGAACGTATGGAAAACTTCACGACGAATCTTAACCAACTTGCTCGCGTGGGCGGCATCGATCCGCTGATTGGTCGTGAAAAAGAACTGGAACGCGCGATCCAGGTCTTGTGTCGTCGCCGTAAAAATAACCCGCTGCTGGTGGGGGAATCCGGCGTCGGCAAAACGGCGATTGCCGAAGGGCTGGCCTGGCGTATCGTGCAGGGCGATGTGCCGGAAGTGATGGCCGATTGCACCATTTACTCGCTGGATATCGGTTCGCTGCTGGCGGGCACCAAATACCGCGGCGATTTTGAAAAACGGTTTAAGGCGTTGCTGAAACAGCTTGAGCAGGATACAAACAGCATCCTGTTTATCGATGAAATCCATACCATTATCGGCGCTGGCGCGGCGTCGGGCGGACAGGTGGATGCGGCAAATCTGATTAAACCGCTGCTTTCCAGCGGCAAGATTCGGGTGATCGGCTCAACGACCTATCAGGAATTCAGCAATATTTTTGAGAAAGACCGCGCATTAGCACGCCGTTTCCAGAAAATTGATATTACCGAGCCTTCGGTGGAAGAGACGGTGCAAATTATCAACGGCTTGAAACCTAAGTACGAAGCGCACCACGACGTGCGTTATACCGCGAAAGCGGTGCGTGCGGCGGTCGAGCTGGCGGTAAAATATATCAATGACCGCCATCTGCCGGATAAAGCCATTGACGTGATTGACGAAGCGGGCGCTCGGGCGCGTCTGATGCCGGTGAGCAAACGTAAGAAAACGGTCAACGTGGCGGATATTGAGTCCGTAGTGGCGCGAATTGCGCGAATTCCTGAAAAGAGCGTCTCGCAGAGCGATCGCGATACGCTGAAGAACCTGGGCGATCGTCTGAAAATGCTGGTCTTCGGCCAGGATAACGCGATTGAGGCGCTGACCGAAGCTATTAAGATGAGTCGTGCGGGTCTGGGCCATGAACATAAACCTGTCGGCTCATTCTTGTTCGCCGGGCCAACTGGCGTAGGGAAAACTGAAGTTACGGTACAGCTTTCAAAAGCGTTGGGTATTGAGCTGTTGCGCTTCGATATGTCCGAATATATGGAGCGTCATACGGTGAGCCGTTTGATCGGCGCGCCTCCGGGATACGTCGGTTTCGACCAGGGTGGGCTGCTGACGGATGCGGTGATTAAGCATCCTCATGCGGTGCTGTTGCTGGATGAGATCGAAAAAGCGCACCCGGATGTCTTTAACCTGCTGCTGCAGGTGATGGATAACGGTACGCTGACCGATAACAACGGCCGTAAGGCGGATTTCCGCAACGTGGTGCTGGTGATGACCACCAACGCCGGCGTGCGAGAAACCGAACGTAAATCTATTGGTCTTATTCATCAGGACAACAGTACCGATGCGATGGGCGAGATCAAGAAAGTGTTTACGCCGGAGTTCCGTAACCGTCTCGACAACATTATTTGGTTCGATCATCTGTCTGGCGAGGTGATTCATCAGGTTGTCGATAAGTTTATCGTCGAGTTGCAAGCTCAGTTGGATCAGAAAGGCGTCTCCCTGGAAGTCAGTCAGGAAGCGCGCGACTGGCTGGCGGAAAAGGGCTATGACCGGGCGATGGGCGCACGACCGATGGCGCGTGTAATTCAGGATAACCTGAAAAAACCGCTGGCCAATGAGTTGCTGTTTGGATCGCTGGTTGATGGCGGACAGGTCACCGTCGCGCTGGATAAAGAGAAAAATGCGTTGACGTATGGCTTCCAGAGTGCGCAAAAGCACAAGCCGGAAGCCGCGCATTAATCTTCGTTTCACTGCCGTACAAACCGGGCCTTAGCGCCCGGTTTTTTTATGCCGGCTAATAGTTAGCCTGATGGCGTTGTGCTCGCGGTAGGCGGATAAGGCGCTTGTAAATTGCGTCATCATCCGGTAATCGATGGGGGGTTAATGCGAAAAAAAGCCCGTACTTTCGTACGAGCTCTTTCTTAAATATGGCGGTGAGGGGGGATTGACTCGCTGCGCTCGCCCTTCGGGCAGTCTCCTCGCAGGCTCGTCGTCTGTCCAACTGGCTGCGCCGCTACTCAGCCCATCCCTGGGCCTCGCCCCTTCGGGGCCAGAGCAAGCTCTGTTCAAAAACGCTCCCGGCGTTTTTGTGTCGAACCCCGGTCGGGTGTTCTCATCCCCCCTTGGTTTGGGGGATACATATAAGCAAAAAGCCCGTACTTCTGTACAGGCTCTCAACTTAAATATGGCGGTGAGGGGGGGATTCGAACCCCCGATACGTTGCCGTATACACACTTTCCAGGCGTGCTCCTTCAGCCACTCGGACACCTCACCAAATTGTCGCTCCAGCATTACTGGAACGGGCGCTAATGTAGGGAAATATCTTTTCTACGTCAATCAACTTTTTTAAAAAAAAGCGCGTTTATACAAACTTCCACCAATCTGTGGCTTTAATAAGCGAAAACTGCTTTTTTTGCCCGCGCCGGGAAATTTGCTATGCTGCACATCCCGTTGAAAACGCTGATAACAGGCGCAATCACATTCCGCACAATACTGCTCAGGAGATAACATGGAGATAATTTTTTATCACCCGACATTTAACGCCGCCTGGTGGGTAAATGCGCTGGAGAAGGCTCTCCCACATGCGCGCGTTCGTGAATGGAAGGTCGGTGATAACAACCCCGCAGACTATGCGCTTGTATGGCAGCCCCCGGTTGAAATGCTGGCCGGAAGACGCTTAAAAGCCGTCTTTGCGCTGGGCGCGGGGGTGGATGCAATTCTGAGTAAATTAAATGCGCATCCGGAAATGCTGGACGCCTCCATTCCGCTGTTCCGTCTGGAAGATACCGGAATGGGCCTGCAAATGCAGGAGTATGCCGTCAGCCAGGTATTACACTGGTTCCGTCGTTTCGATGATTATCAGGCGCTGAAAAATCAGGCGCTATGGAAACCGTTGCCGGAATATACCCGCGAAGAATTTAGCGTCGGTATCATGGGCGCAGGGGTACTGGGCGCAAAAGTGGCAGAAAGCCTACAGGCGTGGGGGTTCCCGTTACGTTGCTGG
This sequence comes from Salmonella sp. 741265073_HBA, assembly GCF_046569105.1. NCBI lineage: Bacteria > Pseudomonadati > Pseudomonadota > Gammaproteobacteria > Enterobacterales > Enterobacteriaceae > Salmonella > Salmonella sp. 741265073_HBA. The sequence goes on from NZ_JBKFRY010000001.1 coordinate 143,607, forward strand.
AGTCGTAGCCGCAAATCCTGGCCTGGCGTGGAAAGTTATGTAGGGCGTGAAGAGCTGCGCGCTTTCCTGAACCAGACGCGGGTGCTGATTAATCTGCTGCCGAATACGGCCCAAACGGTAGGAATTATTAATAGCGAATTGTTGGATCAATTGCCGGATGGCGCTTACGTGCTGAATCTCGCGCGCGGCGTTCATGTTCAGGAGGCGGATCTGCTGGCTGCGCTTGATAGCGGTAAGCTAAAAGGCGCGATGTTGGATGTCTTTAGCCAGGAACCGTTACCGCAGGAAAGTCCATTATGGCACCATCCGCGAGTCGCCATGACGCCGCACATTGCGGCAGTCACCCGTCCGGCGGAAGCCATCGATTATATTAGCCGCACCATTACCCAGCTGGAGAAGGGAGAGCCGGTGACGGGGCAGGTGGATCGGGCGAGAGGATATTGACATCAACCCGGCGCGGGCCGGGTTTCGCTAAAAAACGCTGGCGATACCTGCTATCCTTGTCGGAAATGACTACAGGAGAGAGCAATGTATCCCGTTGACCTGCATATGCATACCGTCGCCAGCACTCATGCCTACAGTACCCTGAGCGATTATATCGCGGAAGCCAAACGCAAAGGCATTAAACTTTTTGCGATTACCGATCATGGTCCGGACATGGAAGATGCGCCGCATCACTGGCATTTTATTAACATGCGCATCTGGCCGCGTCTGGTTGACGGCGTGGGGATACTGCGTGGCATTGAGGCGAATATCAAGAACATTAACGGTGAAATTGATTGTTCCGGAATGATGTTCGACTCGCTGGATCTGATTATCGCAGGCTTTCATGAGCCCGTTTTTGCGCCGCATGATAAAGAAACTAATACCCAGGCGATGATCGCGACCATCGCCAGCGGCAAGGTGCATATAATTAGTCACCCCGGAAATCCAAAGTATCCAGTGGAGGTTAACGCCATCGCGCAGGCGGCGGCGAAACACCATGTAGCGCTGGAAATCAACAACTCTTCTTTTCTGCATTCGCGTAAAGGAAGCGAAGATAATTGCCGTGCGGTCGCTGCCGCCGTACGCGATGCGGGAGGCTGGGTGGCGTTAGGCTCTGATTCCCATACGGCCTTTACGCTTGGCGATTTCACCGAATGCCGGAAAATTCTGGATGCGGTGAATTTCCCGGAAGATCGAATCCTGAACGTCTCGCCGCAGCGCTTACTGGCCTTTCTCGAATCACGCGGTATGGCGCCTGTACCGGAATTTGCCGAACTTTAATCGTTATTTACGGGAAGATATCAATGAATGAGTTTTCAATCCTGTGCCGTGTGCTGGGATCGTTGTATTACCGCCAACCGCAAGATCCTTTACTGGTTCCGCTGTTTACGTTAATCCGTGAAGGTAAACTGGCGGCAAACTGGCCGCTGGAGCAGGATGACATGCTGGCGCGTTTACAGAAAAGCTGCGATATCACGCAGATTTCCACTGATTACAATGCGTTATTTGTTGGGGAAGAGTGCGCGGTAGCGCCATACCGCAGTGCGTGGGTCGAAGGCGCGGAAGAGTCTGAGGTGCGCGCTTTTTTAACGTCGCGAGGGATGCCGCTGGCCGATACGCCTGCCGATCACATTGGTACTTTATTGCTCGCGGCCTCCTGGCTGGAAGATCAGTCTGCCGAAGATGAAAGTGAAGCGCTGGAAACCTTATTTGCCGATTATCTGCTTCCCTGGTGCAATACCTTCCTCGGTAAAGTTGAAGCCCATGCCGTTACGCCATTCTGGCGCACTTTGGCGCCGCTAACGCGTGATGCGATAGGGGCCATGTGGGATGAACTTCAGGAAGAAGATGAAGAATAATGTGATGTAAATCACTTTTAACTGCAACTGGTTTTACATCATTGCATAAAATGTGTGCGTGATCTCATTAATGTGCCGCTTTTCTGCTATGATGCGCGCCATGAACATACTTCTTTCTATTGCTATCACGACGGGCATCCTTTCTGGAATATGGGGATGGGTGGCCGTCTCCCTGGGGTTACTAAGCTGGGCCGGTTTTTTAGGCTGTACGGCTTATTTCGCCTGTCCGCAGGGCGGCTTTAAGGGATTGTTGATTTCCGCCTGTACGCTGTTAAGCGGTATGGTGTGGGCGCTGGTCATTATTCACGGTAGCGCGCTGGCGCCGCATCTGGAAATTGTCAGTTACGTGTTGACGGGGATCGTGGCATTCCTGATGTGTATCCAGGCAAAGCAGCTATTGCTTTCTTTTGTTCCGGGAACATTTATCGGCGCCTGCGCGACATTTGCAGGGCAGGGTGACTGGCGGTTGGTATTACCGTCGCTGGCGCTGGGGCTAATCTTTGGCTATGCCATGAAAAATAGTGGGCTATGGCTGGCATCACGCCGCGAGCAACATTCAGCGAATACGGCGGTCACAAAATAAAAAAAGCGTGGGGTCTTCCCCACGCTTTGTCGTATTCATCAGGATTCTGGCGGTACTGACAGCTCACGGTATTTCACCAGAATATCATTTTGCCTGTCCGCTTTATTCTGCAAATCCCACAGGCCGCGATCGATACCATCATTAATGAGGAAGATAACGCCGGTTTCAATGGCTGACATCAGACACAGCATCACCGGTTCGTTCGAGGTATAGCCGATTTCGCCTTCCAGTAAGCGCTGGTAATCAATAAAACGGAACACGCCTGCCTGTACTTCATAGGAAAGGATCGTTTTACTGGTGTTCACCGAAGAAAGGATCTCGCCCGTACTGACGTTAACCACGCGCAGGTTGACAGCAATCTGATCCAGCTGATACTGCGTATCGGCGCCAATACCGAAATATCTTGCGCCGACCCCGCCGGATTTGACATTACTTTCATAACCAATAATAGAACCTTCCACCATAATATTTGCCGCCGTCAGCGACTGAAGCGGGATACGGTTATTCATCGCCACGGTGCCGTTTTCCTGGGCTGCGCGAATAATTTTCCGTTCATTCAAAAGATTCTGTAAGCCTTGTCGTTCCAGCGGGATAAACCAGCGCGAATCTTTCAGCGCGGTGACCAACATAGCGGTGGCGCTCTGTGGCACAGCCGTGGAAAAGTTACTTGCCGGGTAAGGTTTAAATTGGCCCGTTTCATCCTGAATGTTATATACCGAAACAAAGATCTTACCGGTGGGAGCAGGTAAGTGCGTCAAATCTTTGTAACTTTGTGCGCGGGGCATTAATGTCGGTTTCGCAGCTTGTTTCGGCGGGGCAGTTAAGCATCCACTCAACAATAAAACGGCAACCAAAATAAGTAAGCGCGGCATGATTTATATCCTTTAGTGACTGTAGCTTAAAAATCGGTTGACTGAGTTTGTAAACCTGACACTTCGATGGTCGAGGTTCTTCCCGTTTTTCTGTCCGTGACGTTGAGCTGGAGCTGTCCGTCGCGATTAGCGATATCGATAATAAAATCGTTGGTCACCATACGTCCTGGTTTCCCGGTATTAATATTGGTCAACAAGCCGCCCAGAATTTGCGATTGAATAGCCTGCGTAAAGTTATCCAACGCTGAGGGGGTTTCGATACCAAAATCGTTATCATAAGCGGGGTCTTTATATGAATTTTGCGCCTGGGCGCTATTCAATAAAAAGGAACCGTTATTGGGGTTTCCACCAAAGTTAGGATTACGGAACTGGAACGTCATATTTCCAGCCCAGGTTAATGGCGAAAAAAGCATGAGCAGCACTACTGCATGTTTAACACGCATGACAGCCTCCGGATAAAAATCATGTTTTAGAATTCATCACGCGCTAAATCACTCGTACTTAATAGCGTTTGATCTATTTGTCGGCGATTTAATGCTTCCTCTGTTTGCGCTAATGCGAAGACGACGGTTTTCTCGAAGTCTCTTTTCATTGGAAATAAAAAGGTCTGGAAAATAACGTCCTGATTTACCGTTATGGTGATCCAGCTTCCCCAACGCGCACTGGGTCTTTCATTAATGGTCAGATTGCCGGTGTATTCGCTTTCCCATTTGTCGCTGAATGCACGATAGAATTCATGTCCTATCGAAGAGACGGTATGGTCGGTTAACAATCCGGGAACCTCGACTTCAACTTCATTGGCATGCAGGTTTCCGGTAGCGAACAGTAACTCTGCTGCTACAATCCAGGTCAGATAGCGTTTCATGGCTTTACCGCCTGAGATTATCGTTTGCCCATGAAACTGCCTGGGTGCGATTTTTGACAGCTATCTTTTTGAAAAGATTATAAAGATGTGTCTTAACCGTATTCTCGCTGATAAATAGCGACCTGGCGATTTCATTATTAGAGGCACCAATACGTAACTTATTGAGGATCTCTTTTTCGCGATGAGTGAGTAATGCGGACTCGGTGCTGTTGTAGCGGTAATTTCCTGAGTGTGTAATCAGGTAACTGGCTAATTTTTGTGAAAAATAGCATTCGCCCCGCAGAATTCCCTGTAATCCGCTGACCACGTGTTCCTGGTCTTCAGTGGCGTAAAACACGCCGTTAATATGAGGCCAGTTTTCAATTTCACGGTAGGGATAATCGTCAGGGGTATTTAACAATAATGTTTTTATATTATTGTTTTTGCGGCTTAAATTATCCTGCCAATAGTGGATAAGCTTCTTATCCGCTTCCATCATATCCATTAAAACAATGCAACCGGCTGAGATATCTTCCAGAGAACGTTGAATATTATGCAGTTTTCCGGTTATGGCCAGCGATTGCTTTAAATGTTGCAATAATGCCGTAGCTTGCAGAGATGGCTTTGTGATCAACAATAGTGTGTGACCATGACTACTATGGACTTCATTAAACATGATGAAACTCCACTTTTTTAATCGCACATCTGACAGCTGCCCCCATAAAATAAAGGCACCAGAAGTACTGACAGATGTTGCACTGCTGTGGGTTGAAATAGCCCATTATCCAGAAAGAGAAAAATATTTACGAAAATACTTTTAACTGTTTTCAATCTAGCCATTACAAATCTTAAAGCAAGTGTTAAACTTGTAACAAGATGTAAAAATATATATTAAAATGTTGTTTTTGGGTTTTTTTGAAGTTTAGAATTGATAGTAAAGTTGTACATTTCGCTGTTATTGCATAGATTTAAAAAATCATACAAATTATAATAATCCATTGATTTTTAATCATTTTAATTATTGTATGTCATGTTTTGATTTTATTTTTTCTTAAAATTTGAGACGTGGCATTAACCTGGACAGCACAAAGACAAAAAAAACGAAGTGTGTCACGTCTTGTGCGTATTGCCCCCCATGGGAAGCATAAGAACATCCCCATGGCGGCATAACACACACCAACACTTCATTTTTTGGGGGCGCGATACACTCTCTTCTGTGGCCAAAAATCAATTATAAAAAATCACATGGCTATCGTTTTATTAGCACTTTGGTATGAGCTTAAATAACAAAATACCACGCGTGGGTGAGTTATTAAAAATGTTTCCACGGACATACTCTTCATCGTAACGACGCGTTAACAAAAAACGCATGTCGCTAACAAGGTAATAGATAGTTTTCGCTATGTACGACCAGGTCCAGGGTGACAGCATGAAAAACAAATTGTTATTTATGATGTTGACAATACTGGGTGCGCCTGGGATTGCAACCGCGACAAATTATGATCTGGCTCGTTCAGAGTATAATTTTGCGGTAAATGAATTAAGCAAGTCTTCATTTAATCAGGCGGCCATTATTGGTCAAGTCGGCACGGATAATAGTGCCAGAGTACGCCAGGAAGGATCAAAACTATTGTCCGTTATTTCACAAGAAGGAGGAAATAATCGGGCGAAAGTCGACCAGGCAGGGAATTATAACTTTGCGTATATTGAGCAAACGGGCAATGCCAACGATGCCAGTATATCGCAAAGCGCTTACGGTAATAGTGCGGCTATTATCCAGAAAGGTTCTGGAAATAAGGCCAATATTACCCAGTACGGTACGCAGAAAACAGCAGTTGTAGTGCAGAAACAGTCGCATATGGCTATTCGCGTCACCCAACGCTAATACCGTTACGACTTTTAAATCAATCCGATGGGGGTTTTACCATGAAACTTTTAAAAGTGGCAGCATTCGCAGCAATCGTAGTTTCTGGCAGTGCTCTGGCTGGCGTCGTTCCACAATGGGGCGGCGGCGGTAATCATAACGGCGGCGGCAATAGTTCCGGCCCGGATTCCACGTTGAGCATTTATCAGTACGGTTCCGCTAACGCTGCGCTTGCTCTGCAAAGCGATGCCCGTAAATCTGAAACGACTATTACCCAGAGCGGTTATGGTAACGGCGCCGATGTAGGCCAGGGTGCGGATAACAGTACTATTGAACTGACTCAGAATGGTTTCAGAAATAATGCCACCATCGACCAGTGGAACGCTAAAAACTCCGATATTACTGTCGGCCAATACGGCGGTAATAACGCCGCGCTGGTTAATCAGACCGCATCTGATTCCAGCGTAATGGTGCGTCAGGTTGGTTTTGGCAACAACGCCACGGCTAACCAGTATTAATTTAGCGTCTGCGCTAATAAAAAAACAGGGCATAAGCCCTGTTTTTTTTCGGGAGGAAATTATGCATACTTTATTGCTCCTTGCCGCACTTTCAAATCAAATTACGTTTACCACGACTCAGCAAGGCGATATTTACACGGTGATCCCTCAGGTCACATTAAACGAACCCTGCGTCTGTCAGGTGCAAATTCTCTCTGTGCGCGACGGCGTCGGGGGACAAAGCCATACACAGCAAAAACAAACGCTATCTTTACCTGCTAATCAACCGATTGAGTTGTCTCGTCTTAGTGTAAATATATCTTCAGAGGACTCGGTTAAAATTATTGTTACTGTTTCGGACGGACAATCACTGCATTTATCACAACAATGGCCGCCTTCTGCACAGTAGTTTTTGATGGTGGCGGAAATGGATTGGCTGACCTGGGTATAAAGAGGCGATAAAAGCGTCTCATCGTCTCGGCATGTCGCTAAAAGGTAACGCCGAACCCTCGAGGATGACTAATCATTGAGGAGTTAACATGTCCGTAATCAAGAAAAATATCCCTGCCATAGGCCTGTGTATCTGCGCTTTTTTTATCCATTCTGCGGTAGGGCAACAAACGGTACAGGGCGGCGTTATCCATTTTCGCGGCGCGATTGTTGAGCCACTGTGCGATATTTCTACTCACGCCGAAAATATTGATTTAACCTGCCTACGCGAAGGTAAAAAGCAAATGCACCGGATTGACCTTCGGCAGGCATCTGGATTACCGCAGGATATTCAGTCCATTGCGACGGTTCGGCTGCATTATCTCGATGCGCAAAAAAGCATGGCGGTGATGAATATTGAGTACCGTTAACGGCGGTGTCATAGATATAAAAAGAGCGACTCTGTTGAAAGCCCTGCTGTACACTTTGCAGATAAGGTGAGACAAAGGGGGGGTTATGACATCACGTCTTCAGGTCATACAGGGTGATATCACTCAACTTAGCGTCGATGCGATTGTGAATGCCGCCAACGCATCATTAATGGGCGGCGGCGGCGTAGACGGCGCGATTCATCGCGCGGCGGGGCCGGCATTGCTGGACGCCTGTAAACTCATCCGCCAGCAACAGGGCGAATGTCAGACGGGACATGCGGTTATTACGCCTGCTGGCAAGCTTTCGGCAAAGGCGGTTATTCACACAGTGGGGCCCGTCTGGCGAGGCGGCGAACACCAGGAAGCTGAGCTACTCGAAGCGGCATACCGGAATTGTTTACTGCTTGCCGAGGCGAATCACTTTCGTTCCATCGCTTTTCCGGCAATCAGTACCGGCGTTTATGGCTATCCACGCGCCCAGGCCGCTGAGATCGCCGTCAGGACGGTTTCAGATTTTATTACCCGTTACGCTCTGCCTGAACAGGTATACTTTGTCTGTTATGATGAAGAAACTGCCCGGCTTTACGCAAGATTACTTACTCAGCAAGGCGACGACCCTGCCTGATAAAACACGTCTGGAGCGTGCCGTTGAACCGCTATGCGCGCGCCATCCCGGAGAGTGCGGCATTCTCGCGCTGGATAACAGTCTGGACGCTTTTGCCGCCCGCTACCGCCTGACCGAAATGGCGGCGCGTACGCTGGATGTGCAGTATTATATTTGGGAAGACGATATGTCCGGGCGGCTGCTCTTTTCGGTACTGCTGTCGGCGGCGAAGCGCGGCGTTCATGTTCGTCTGCTGCTGGATGATAACAATACGCCTGGTCTGGATGATACGTTGCGCTTGCTGGATAGCCATCCTAATATCGAAGTTCGTCTGTTTAATCCTTTCTCTTTTCGTACACTACGCGCGCTGGGATATTTGACGGATTTTGCGCGGCTGAATCGGCGGATGCACAATAAAAGTTACACTGCCGACGGCGTAGTGACGCTGGTCGGTGGGCGCAACATCGGCGATGCCTATTTCGGCGCTGGTGAGGAGCCGCTATTTTCCGATCTGGACGTGATGGCCATTGGCCCGGTGGTCAATGATGTCGCCAATGATTTTGAACGTTACTGGCGCTGTAGTTCAGTGTCGACATTGCAGCAAGTATTATCCCTTTCTGAGCAGGAACTGACGCAGCGTATCGAACTTCCCGAATCCTGGTATAACGATGAGATCACCCGCCGTTATCTGCATAAGCTGGAAACCAGCCAGTTTATGGCGGATCTCGATCGCGGAACGTTGCCGCTGATTTGGGCAAAAACACGCTTGCTTAGCGATGACCCTTCTAAAGGCGAGGGGAAGGCGCAGCGCCATTCGCTTCTTCCGCAGCGATTATTTGACGTGATGGGGTCGCCGACGGAGCGTATCGACATTATTTCCGCTTACTTTGTCCCTACGCGCGCAGGCGTGGCGCAGTTGCTTAATCTGGTCAGGAAGGGCGTGAAGATCGCCATCTTAACTAACTCTCTGGCGGCCAACGATGTGGCGGTCGTTCACGCAGGGTACGCGCGCTGGCGAAAGAAATTACTGCGCTATGGCGTGGAGCTCTACGAACTGAAACCGACCCGCGAACATGAAACCGCCGTACATGATCGCGGACTCACCGGGAACTCAGGTTCCAGCTTACATGCTAAAACGTTCAGTATTGATGGTAGTAAGGTGTTTATCGGGTCGCTTAATTTTGATCCCCGTTCAACGCTTTTAAATACCGAAATGGGCTTTGTCATTGAAAGTGAGACGCTGGCGACGCTTATTCATAAGCGTTTTACGCAGAGCCAACGCGATGCGGCCTGGCAACTGCGGCTGGATCGCTGGGGACGAATTAACTGGATCGATCGTCAGCAAGAAGAGGAAAAGGTGTTAAAGAAAGAACCCGCTACGCGTTTCTGGCAGCGAGTTCTGGTACGGTTGGCGGCAATTTTACCTGTGGAATGGTTGCTGTGAACCCGCGCGCGGAAAACTACCCGATCGCGGCGCGGCTTTCTTGTTTTACCGGCGGTTTACCTGAAAAGAGAAATTTCAGGAGCGGGATGCGTAAATGAATTTCATACAGAATTAACGCAATACCCATAACAAATATCAGCCCGCACAAGAACCCGATCAGGTTGGAGGAGATATGCGGCGTAATATACGCGCCAAAGAAAAGCGTTAAGGGATGATGCACCAGATAGATAAACAGCGAAGCATTCACGAAATAGGTGACACGCGCGGACTGGAAGTTTAACAAGCGATGCCCCAGTGAAAATACTACGTTCACCATCCACAGCCCCATGACCATCGTAATCACGGATTCGGTTTCGTACATCCAGGCGTCGCCGCTCCCATAACGTTGATTCAGCAGATACGCGATAAAAGCAACGGCAGCGCCTAAAGTGCATCCGCGTGAGGGCGTGGTGAAACGCGCTTTCAGATCGGGGTGAATGAAGGCCAGCGCGCCGAGAATAAAAAACGGCACATAAAATAGCGTTTGCATCACAATAAAATTGAACATGCCGTCACTGAGGATTGCCGGATATACGATGAAAATAATGCGCCTGATAGCGGCGTAAGCCATCCCCAGCAGGAAAAAAATAAGCGAAAGCCTGGCCAGTGAAATAGCGGCGGGACGAGGCTTGCTTGTTTCCTGCCTTTTTTGGAACCAGGTAAAAATCCCGATGCTGACTGTGGTTAATATCACCAGCACCAGTAAAAACCACAGATGTGAAATGAGTTCCCACGCTAACGTATTATATTTTTCATAGGCAGAGAGCATAGGCCAGTTCTCTGTTTTCTCTTTGACATATTGCAACAGGATAAATTGCGGCAAGGTAAGCAAAGGGATTGCGGTAAGCATGGGAATACCCACACGTTCTACCCGTACTTTCCACCAGCGTTTTAACGGATAACGTAAAAACAACATGTACGAAAAATAACCAGAAATAACAAAAAACACCTGCATACGAAAAGCGTGGATAAAATCGTTAAACAGGGTTAGCCACCACGATGGCGTGGCGCTATTGACATGCCAACTGTGAGTGGAATAGATCAACGAGATATGAAAGGGAATCCCTAACAACATCAGCCATGCGCGGATAGAGTCAAGAAAATATTCACGCGGCGCGGGTACAGAGCTCATATAAGGTCACGTATTCTCAGATTTTTCACCTTATCCATAAGGCGAATTATAGTTACATTCGGTAGCAACCCTACACCAACTCCGACAACCTGTCTCCAGGATAAGCACGCAAAGTGAAAACAGGCGTGGGAGGTGCTTAATCCATGAGCCAGCGCGCTGAACAAAGCCTGGATTCAGTTGTCGTAATGCCTGATTATCCATTAAAATGGATCGGATCGATATAAGCACACAAAGGGGGAAGTGCTTACTTATTATGAAACATAAACGACAAATGATGAAAATGCGTTGGTTGGGCGCAGCTATTATGTTAACGCTCTACGCATCATCGAGCTGGGCGTTCAGTATTGATGACGTGGCAAAACAAGCTCAATCTTTAGCCGGGAAAGGCTATGAGGCGCCTAAAAGCAACTTGCCCTCCGTTTTCCGCGACATGAAATATGCGGATTATCAGCAGATCCAGTTTAACAGCGATAAAGCCTACTGGAACAACTTAAAGACCCCTTTTAAGCTCGAATTTTACCATCAGGGGATGTACTTCGATACGCCGGTCAAGATTAACGAAGTGACGGCGACGACGGTCAAAAGAATCAAATACAGCCCGGATTACTTCAATTTTGGCAATGTTCAGCACGATAAAGACACGGTAAAAGATTTAGGCTTCGCCGGGTTCAAAGTCCTGTACCCCATCAACAGTAAAGATAAGAACGACGAAATCGTCAGTATGCTTGGCGCCAGCTATTTCCGCGTTATCGGCGCAGGCCAGGTATATGGCTTATCTGCGCGCGGCCTGGCGATTGATACCGCCTTACCATCTGGTGAAGAGTTTCCCCGCTTTCGCGAGTTCTGGATTGAGCGTCCAAAACCCACCGATAAGCGTTTGACCGTCTATGCATTACTGGATTCTCCGCGCGCGACCGGCGCTTACCGTTTTGTGATCATTCCTGGCCGCGATACCGTGGTGGACGTGCAGTCAAAAGTCTATCTGCGCGATAAAGTAGGCAAGCTGGGCGTTGCGCCATTAACCAGTATGTTCCTGTTTGGGCCAAACCAGCCGTCGCCGACGACCAACTATCGTCCGGAACTGCATGACTCGAACGGCTTATCCATTCATGCGGGTAATGGCGAGTGGATTTGGCGTCCGCTGAACAATCCAAAACACCTCGCTGTGAGCAGTTATGCGATGGAAAACCCTCAGGGATTCGGCCTGTTGCAGCGTGGTCGCGAGTTCTCGCGCTTTGAAGATTTAGACGATCGCTACGACCTGCGTCCAAGCGCCTGGATTACCCCGAAAGGCGACTGGGGCAAAGGTAAGGTTGAACTGGTTGAAATTCCGACCAATGATGAAACCAACGATAACATCGTCGCTTACTGGACTCCGGATCAACTGCCGGAACCGGGTAAAGAGATGAACTTCAAGTACACTCTGACCTTCAGCCGCGATGAAGATAAACTTCATGCGCCGGATAATGCCTGGGTGCTGCAAACACGCCGCTCAACGGGCGACGTTAAACAGTCGAATCTGATTCGCCAGCCCGACGGCACTATTGCCTTTGTGGTGGATTTCGTTGGCGCCGACATGAAAAAACTGCCGCCGGATACGCCTGTCGCTGCGCAAACCAGCATTGGCGATAACGGTGAAATCGTTGACAGTAATGTACGCTATAACCCAGTCACTAAAGGCTGGCGTTTAATGCTGCGCGTGAAAGTCAAAGACGCGAAGAAAACCACGGAAATGCGTGCCGCATTGGTGAATGCCGATCAGACGCTAAGTGAAACCTGGAGCTACCAGTTACCTGCCAATGAATAAAACAACTGAGTATATTGACGCACTGCTGCTTTCTGAACGTGAGAAAGCGGCATTGCCGAAAACTGACATCCGCGCCGTGCATCAGGCGCTGGATGCCGAGCATCGGACTTACTCGCGAGAAGACGATTCACCGCAGGGTTCCGTAAAAGCCCGCCTTGAACACGCCTGGCCGGATTCATTGGCGAAGGGGCAGTTAATTAAAGATGATGAAGGGCGTGATCAGTTGCAGGCTATGCCAAAAGCGACGCGCTCTTCGATGTTTCCCGATCCCTGGCGAACCAACCCGGTTGGCCGTTTCTGGGATCGTCTGCGTGGGCGGGATGTAACGCCGCGCTATGTTTCTCGTCTGACAAAAGAAGAGCAGGCGAGCGAGCAAAAATGGCGTACCGTCGGCACTATACGCCGCTATATTTTGTTAATTTTGACTCTGGCGCAAACCGTCGTCGCGACCTGGTATATGAAGACCATTCTGCCTTATCAGGGATGGGCGCTCATCAATCCTATGGATATGGTGGGGCAGGATATTTGGGTCTCTTTTATGCAGCTCCTGCCCTACATGCTGCAAACCGGTATCCTGATTTTGTTTGCCGTGCTGTTCTGCTGGGTGTCAGCCGGATTCTGGACGGCGCTGATGGGCTTCCTGCAACTGCTTATCGGGCGCGATAAGTACAGCATCTCCGCGTCTACGGTTGGCGATGAGCCCCTCAATCCGGAACACCGGACGGCGCTGATCATGCCTATCTGTAATGAAGACGTTAGCCGCGTTTTCGCCGGTCTGCGCGCGACCTGGGAGTCCGTTAAAGCCACAGGCAACGCCGCGCATTTTGACGTCTATATCCTTAGCGACAGTTATAACCCGGATATCTGCGTGGCGGAGCAAAAGGCGTGGATGGAGCTTATCGCGGAAGTGCAGGGCGAAGGCCAAATTTTTTACCGTCGTCGCCGCCGCCGTATGAAACGCAAAAGCGGCAATATTGACGATTTTTGCCGCCGCTGGGGCAATCAGTACAGCTATATGGTGGTGCTGGACGCGGACTCAGTGATGAGCGGCGAGTGTCTGAGTGGTCTGGTGCGCCTGATGGAAGCGAACCCTAACGCCGGAATTATCCAGTCTTCGCCGAAAGCGTCGGGGATGGATACTCTGTATGCCCGCTGCCAACAGTTCGCGACCCGTGTTTATGGGCCGCTGTTTACCGCCGGGCTGCACTTCTGGCAGTTGGGAGAGTCGCACTACTGGGGGCACAATGCCATTATCCGCGTGAAACCGTTTATCGAGCACTGCGCGCTGGCGCCGCTGCCGGGAGAAGGTTCGTTCGCCGGATCGATTCTTTCCCACGACTTTGTGGAGGCGGCGCTAATGCGTCGGGCAGGGTGGGGCGTCTGGATTGCCTACGATCTCCCCGGCTCCTATGAAGAGCTGCCGCCAAACCTGCTGGATGAGCTTAAACGCGACCGCCGCTGGTGTCACGGCAACCTGATGAACTTTCGTCTGTTCCTGGTGAAAGGAATGCACCCGGTGCATCGCGCCGTGTTCCTGACCGGGGTAATGTCATACCTGTCGGCGCCGTTATGGTTTATGTTCCTCGCGCTTTCTACCGCGCTGCAGGTCGTTCATGCGTTAACAGAGCCGCAATATTTCCTTCAGCCGCGCCAGCTTTTTCCGGTCTGGCCACAGTGGCGTCCGGAACTGGCAATCGCGCTGTTTGCGTCAACGATGGTGCTGCTGTTCCTGCCGAAGCTGCTCAGTATTATGCTGATCTGGTGTAAAGGCACCAAAGAGTATGGCGGTTTCTGGCGCGTTACGCTGTCGCTGTTGCTGGAAGTGCTGTTCTCCGTATTGCTGGCGCCGGTGCGTATGCTGTTTCATACCGTGTTTGTGGTCAGCGCGTTTCTCGGCTGGGAAGTGGTCTGGAACTCACCGCAACGCGACGATGATTCTACGCCGTGGGGAGAAGCCTTTATGCGTCACGGCTCTCAACTGCTGCTGGGGCTGGTCTGGGCGGTGGGTATGGCGTGGCTGGATTTACGCTTTCTGTTCTGGCTGGCGCCGATTGTCTTTTCGCTGATTCTGTCGCCATTTGTTTCGGTGATCTCCAGTCGTTCAACGGTAGGATTACGCACCAAACGCTGGAAGCTGTTCCTGATCCCGGAAGAGTATTCGCCGCCTCAGGTGTTGGTCGATACCGATAAATATCTGGAGATGAATCGCCGCCGTATTCTGGACGATGGCTTTATGCATGCGGTATTTAACCCGTCGCTTAATGCGCTGGCGACCGCGATGGCCACCGCGCGTCACCGCGCCAGTAAGGTGCTGGAAATAGCCCGCGATCGTCATGTGGAGCAGGCGCTAAACGAAACGCCGGAGAAACTGAACCGCGATCGGCGTCTGGTTTTGCTCAGCGATCCGGTGACGATGGCGCGTTTACACTATCGGGTCTGGAATGCGCCAGAGAGATACTCTTCCTGGGTAAACCATTATCAGTCTCTCGTCCTGAATCCGCAGGCGTTGCAGGGACGAGCATCGTCAGCGGGATAAGGTCTTCAGGTCTGGAGTGAGGTGAAAAATACCGGCATCACGCCGGTATTTTTATAGTGAAATGAGGTATCAGGTGCGTATATTCGCGGTGAGCATAATGGTAATTACCCTGAGCGGCTGCGGCAGTATTATCAGCAGAACGATCCCCGGACAAGGACACGGCAACCAGTATTACCCTGGCGTGCAGTGGGATATGCGTGATTCCGCATGGCGCTATATCACTATCTTCGATCTGCCCTTCTCACTGATCTTCGATACACTGCTACTGCCGCTCGATATTCACCACGGGCCTTATGAGTAATTAACGCTCATCCCATTCGTCTGCCGCAGTACGGCCTTCCTCGGTATCGAGCGGGGGTTCAAGCTGGAATTCCCCCTCATCCCATTCATGCAAGGTATTCTCTTCCTGCCATTCCTGGCGGATCTCTATCTCATCATAATCGCCGTCAAACACGCTCTGCGCGGCTTCACCACTCAGCATCGGCAGACATTCGCCATCTTCACCTTCATCGGCGAAAAATTCGACCTGCCACATGATGTCCCCATCCTGCAGTACATATTTCTGAACGTTGAACTGCTGCACATTCGCTTCATCTTGTTCGAGGCCTGGATGGTCAGCCAGAAATTCTTCCCGGGCTGCATCGATAGCTTCTTCCAGCGTGGCATACATGGTCATCAGTGTCTCCCTTTGATTTGACGAGGTATTTAGGGAAAGAATAGCTGATTCTGTGATATTGCAAGTATGAAAGCGCAAAAATCATTCTATTGCCAGTCTGCGCCGTCGTAAGCTGTTCCATGAATAGATAGCATTGAACAATACCACGCCTGCCGTGACGCAGAATACGGCGCGGAAGCCATAGCTCGCGGAAATTGCGGCGCCCATGAGAGGGCCGGTGACGTTGCCGATATCGCGGAAAGATTGGTTGTAACTGAATATGCGCCCGGCTATCTGGTTGGTAGAGTTGTAAACCAGCAGAGTTTGAACGGCTGGCAGCAGCGCGCCATCCGCCGCGCCAAGCAGAAACCGCAATAGCGCGAGCTGCCACGGCGTTTGCACAAAAGACATTGGAATCAGCAGCAGTACGGAAATAATCAGCGCGACGATAAGGATCTTTTCCGGGCCAATTCTGTCGCCGAGCTTGCCGAGTCGGGGGGCGCTAAGTAATGCCGCCACGCCGGGAACGGACGCTATCATCCCGCTAATGAACGCAATATTACTGACATTTCCCGCGAGTTCGCGCACATAGAGCGTCAGGATGGGCGCAATAGACCCCGTCGCCACCTGAATAATCAGCGTGGTGACAAACAGGCTTAACACCAGGCGGGGATTTTTTAACGAGGCGACCACTTCCCGAACGTGAAGCATCTCTTTTTTGCTCACCGGCAGGAAATTCTCGCGAATAAAAAAGAAGGTGAGCAGAAAACAGATAAACAAAACGCTGGCGGTAATAAAAAAGACCGGGCGAAGGCCGTAATGATCGGCGAGCAGACCACCCGCAAGTGGGCCAAGCAGAGCGCCGCTGACGCCGCCAGTAGAGAGCGTTCCTAGCGCCCAGCCGCTTTTGTGGCGCGGCACCTGAGTGGCGATGAGCGCATTGGCGTTGGGAATAAATCCGCCCAGCAGGCCTAATAACGCGCGGAGGATAAGAAATTGCCAGATATTTTGCGCCATGCCCATTAACAGCATCACAATGGCCATGCCGAGAGCGGAACGCAACAGCATGATCTTACGCCCTTTACGATCCGCCAGACCGCCCCAAAAAGGGGAAGCGATAGCTGAAAAGAGGAACGTAATACTAAAGACCAGCCCGGACCACATGTTGAGCGCGCTATGGCCTGTTACGCCGAGTTGCTCAACGTAGAGAGGGAGAAAAGGCATGACCAGACTGAATGCCGCGCCGGTTAAAAAACAGCCCAGCCAGGTAACGGTTAGATTGCGTTTCCAGTTTATGGGGACATCAGAGGGTGACATAGCGTTCCACAGTATGATAGCGCGGTTTGCGCTATCATCAATTTAATTATGAGCGTACTAATTATAATTATGCGCCGACCTTACCAGCCTCGCAATGTGGGGAGCTTTTAAAGCTAAAAGAGGGGAAAAATTGCAGCCTGACGGCTGCAATCCTGTCAATAGCGCGACGGTACGCCTTCAGGGCGAGTTTTAAAGCGGCGATGCAGCCACATATACTGCTCTGGCGCCATCATAATGCACTGCTCAACAATCTTATTCATCCACGCGGCAGTCGCTTCTGCGCTCTCCAGCGGAGGCGAATATTCCGCAGGAAGAATGATCAGTTCGTAGCCTTTCCCATCGGGTTTACGGCGAGGCACGAAGGGGATAATACAGGCTTTAGACATGCGCGCGAGCATCCAGGTACCGGAGGTCGTGGCGGCCTGGTCGACGGCGAATAATGGTACAAAAACGCTGGCGCGCGGACCATAATCGTGATCCGGCGCATACCAGATCAATTCGCCGCTTTTCAATGCCTTAACCATGCCTTTCAGATCTTTGCGATCCAACATCGATTTATTGGATCGTAAGCGCCCCCAGGTCTGTAACCAGTCGAGCAACGGATTATCATTCGGGCGATAAACTCCGATACCCGGGTTATGCATACCAAACATGCGGGCGCCAAACTCAAGGGTAAGAAAATGTATTCCTACCAGAATGAACCCCAGCCCCTGCGCCTTAACTTCACGGATATGCTCCAGACCGCTCGCTTCCATCCAGCGGTTCACTCGCCGATCGGGCCAGAACCAGGCCATGCCGGTTTCCATCACGCCCATACCGACGGATTCAAAGTTTTTGACCACCATGGTGTGGCGTTCCTGCGCGCTCATTTCCGGAAAGCATAATTCAAGGTTGCGATAGGCGATTTTCGCGCGGCGTTTCATTACGCGTCGCGCCAGGTGGCCTAATGCGCAACCCAATTTATAGATGACCGGGTAGGGGAGTTGCACGACCAACCAAAGCGCGCCTATACCCAACCAGGTTAACCAATAGCGCGGGTGCAGTAAGGCCACGGAGAACTTAGGCAACTTCGTCATTTCTATCCTGTCTTTCAACGAACAATTCCCCGTATTCTCGCATCTTTTTGCGTTGAGCAAAAATATGTAGCAGGAGAGTGGCGATTAAATCGACAATTGTTGTTAATTATTTAGTGTAAAGCAGGAAATGTAGCGCAAAATGTGTGGATGTAAATTGGCGAGACTTGCCTTATCATGCCTGCCCACTTTATTTTTTGCTGATTGCAGGATACGTACACCATGCCAGTGTTACACAACCGCATCTCTAATGACGAGCTGAAAGCCAAAATGCTGGCGGAAAGCGAGCCGCGTACGACAATTTCTTTTTATAAATATTTCACTATCGCCTCTCCGCAACAGACGCGGGACGCGTTGTATCAGGTGTTTACGGCGTTGGACGTTTTTGGTCGCGTTTACCTGGCGCATGAAGGCATCAATGCGCAAATCAGCGTGCCGCAAAGCAAGCTCGAGACGTTTCGTCAACAGCTTTATACGTTCGACCCCGCGCTGGACGGGCTGCGTTTAAATATCGCGCTGGAGGATGACGGAAAGTCATTTTGGGTGCTGCGTATGAAAGTTCGCGACCGTATCGTCGCTGACGGTATTGACGATCCGACTTTTGACGCCAGTAATGTCGGCGATTATCTGAAGGCGGCAGATGTGAATGCGATGCTGGACGATCCTGACGCGGTCTTTATTGATATGCGCAACCACTATGAGTATGAAGTCGGCCATTTCGAAAATGCTCTGGAAATCCCGGCGGATACGTTTCGTGAACAGTTGCCAAAAGCGGTTGAAATGCTGCGGGAACATGCAGATAAAAAGATAGTGATGTACTGTACCGGCGGTATTCGTTGTGAGAAAGCCAGCGCCTGGATGAAACACAACGGTTTCAATAAAGTCTGGCATATTGAGGGTGGCATCATTGAGTACGCCCGTCGCGCGCGCGAGCAGGGGCTTCCCGTTCGCTTTATCGGCAAAAATTTTGTATTTGATGAGCGAATGGGCGAACGAATCTCGGATGAGGTTATCGCGCATTGCCATCAGTGCGGCGAGCCCTGTGATAGCCATACCAACTGCAAAAATGACGGTTGCCATCTGCTGTTTATCCAGTGTCCGCAGTGCGCCAGTAAATTTAACGGCTGCTGTAGTGAACAATGCTGTGAAGAGTTGGCCTTGCCGGAGGAAGAACAGCGCCGACGTCGTGCGGGTCGCGAGAACGGCAACAAAATTTTTAATAAATCGCGTGGTCGGCTTAATAGCAAACTGAGCATTCCCGATCCAGCTGAGTAATATTTTGCCGGATAGCCGCGTAAAGGCCGCTATCCGGCATTTCGCCAGGCGTTACTTCTGCTGAACGCCTTCTACTGAGATGATAAGCTCAACCTCTTGTGAGGCCGGGCCGAGATCGGTAGTTATATTGAAATCCTTCAGCTTAATTTTTCCTTCGGCCTCAAAGCCCGCGCGCTTACCGCCCCACGGATCGTCGCCCTGGCCCATCAGCTTCGCTTCCAGCGTCACCGGTTTAGTCACGCCATTGAGCGTCAGATTGCCGGTAATATCCAGTTCATCGCCCTCTTTTTTCACGCTGGTAGAGGTGAAGGTTGCCTGCGGGAATTTCGCAACATTAAGAAATTCCGCGCTACGCAGGTGTTTGTCACGTTCGGCATGGTTAGTGTCGACGCTATTGGTGTTAATGGTCACGTTCACTTTGTCTGCCGATGGATTTTTTTCGTCAAAAGTGAACGTGCCGTCGAAATCTTTAAAGGTGCCGTATAGCCAGCTGTAGCCCAGATGCTGAATGCGGAAATTGACGAACGCATGTTGGCCTTCTTTATCAATTTTATACTCCGCCGCCACGGCGGAACCGGTCGTGAATAACAAGGATGCGAGGGTGAATCCCAGCAGGTTTTTTTTCATTTTTGAGCTCCATAGTCAGATGACGACATTCCTGTCATACGTTTCAGTGTGTCGTCTTTATCGATGAAATGGTGTTTTAGCGCCATAACCCCATGCGAGAGCGAGATAATGACCAGCGACCAGGCAAACCACAGATGCAGCGTTCCGGCGATGTCAGCCTGCGCGCCCGCGTCCGTAAGCGTGGCCGGAATCTCAAACCAGCCAAAGACGCTAATCGGTTTACCGTCGGCGGTGGAAATCAGGTAGCCGCTAATGATTATCGCAAAGAGCAGGAGATACAGGAGGAGATGACCCGCGGCGGCGCCGGCGCGCGTTAAACGGGAATAGCTGGTCAACGCAACGGGTGGTGGAGAATAAAGCCGCCAGATAATACGCACGATCAGCGCCATCATCAGTAATATGCCAATACTTTTATGTATTTCCGGTGCCTGGTGATACCAGCCGTCGTAATAACTGAGCGTGACCATCCATAAACCCAACGCAAACATGCCATAGACCACCAGGGCGGTCAGCCAGTGGAGCGCGGCGGAAACCACGCCATAACGCTGTGGAGTATTTTTAAATTGCATAAACACACCAATGAATATTTCACGAGAGAATGAAAATGGCGTGGAAAAGCGCCGAATGCAACTTATAAATAAGAATTTGAATGATATTTATTTTTATTTCAATAATTTTGATGTTGTTTGCGGTTCAGCTTCAGAAGTTTCGAGATATTTCCCCCTGATAACCGCGCAATGGCAGGAACTGGCATTATTGCCGTGCTTCAACGTTATGAAATAAAAAGTGAGGAACTTTCAGGAAGTGTCAGTTAACGTCAATGAAAAGCAATCAGAAGAAAAGGAGATAAACAATATCCATCACCGCCAGCAGCGACCAAAGAATAACGTAAAGCATGAAATGTTCGCGAATATTATTCATCAGAAAATGAAAGAGACGGCGCATAGGTTACCTTAATAAACAGCCCCTTTACGGGGCCGACAAATTATTGGCTAAAACGGGAAAGCCGGAACGGCGTCAGATCAAAGGAGGATGTTTTTCCCAACGCAAAATCCGCAGCGATTTCTCCTAACACCGGGGCGAATTTAAAACCATGTCCGCTGAGTCCAGTGATGACAAGCGTGTTCTCATGGCCAGGCAGCGTATCGATAATAAAATCCTCGTCCGGCGAATTATCATAGGTACATGCCGCCCCATGTAAACAACCGCCGATACCCGGCAGTACGTTACGCAGGAAAGGAAATGCTTCCGCGCCATCGCTGGCAACGGCGGCAAAGGGCTTGCGCTCTTCCGGAGCCTGTATTCGCTGTCCGCCATTGTGTTTGCCGATTTTTAACTCGTCGTTCTCCGCCGGGAAGCCGTAATATTGATCGCCGTTGGGCATTTCGCCGGTAAAGGCCGGAAAGCGGTTTTTAGTGCTGTAACGTCCATCCGCCTTAAACCAGGCAAAAACTTTACGTAAGGGCTGAACGGGCAGCTCCGGTACCAGCGCTTTGACCCAGGTGCCCGCGCTAATTAGCGCCTTGCTGGCGTGGTAGCTGCCTTCACTCGTCTCTATCGTCACACCGTTATCATCATGATGAATATGGCTTACCGGGCTGTTGAATAGCTGTGCGCAGCCAGCCTCTCGGGCCAGACGAAGCCATGTGGTAATGGCTAATTCGCTGCGCAGGAAACCGGAGTCAGCTTCAAACAGCCCGATATAATTTTCGGGCACGCGAATTTCCGGCCAGCGCGTCATGAGGGCCGTCGCGTCCAGGCGCTCGACGTTCAATTGCCACTGTTGCGCGCTTCGTGCGACGTTGGCTAAGAAAGCGGAATCGGCCGGGCCGAGGTTGACGACGCCGGAGCGGACAAAAATAGGCTCTTCATTGTGTGTGGAGAGTTCATCCCAAAGCGCCTGGGCGCGAAGCACCAGTGGGACATATTTTTCGCCTTCACCATAAGCATGGCGGATAAGTCGGGTATCGCCGTGATGGCTGCCCTGTTGATGAGGCGGCATATGCGCATCGGTCATCAGGACCTTTAGCCCGGCGCGGGTGGCGTAATAACCAGCGGCGGCGCCAACCGAACCGCTGCCGATAATAATAAGGTCGTATTTCATCAGCTTCTCTCTGCTATCGCGATGATTTCAGGGTAAATAACTGCGCTGAGATATACAAGCCAGAAATAAGTGAGGCACCTTACGGTGCCTGAGAGAGGGGGAGCGCGTCACGCTAATGGCGACGATACTCGTTTTCCTGGTAATCACCTGATTCTATTTTGGCGATGCCGGCTTCTAATATTGAAATAAATTGCCTGGCTACATCTGTCGTTAACCAGAGCGTTTGACCAACTTCAGTCCCTTCCGGTTCCGGACGATTTGGGGTCTGGTAGTGCAAACGCAGCATCAGCGCATCATAGCTATCGACGGTGCTGATGTCCCATCCTACAAGCGGATGGGTCTGAATGACTTCATTATTCTTTTCCATCATGCCCCCCTGGTACGTGTTATAAGACAACGGTTCTCGAGGTTCAATGCGTGTTTTTCTTCTGAAGCAACTTCAGTATACCAATTAATAAGGCTATTCACTGCGTTTTTAAAGAGACCGGAGGATAAATTTCTCTTTTTAAGAATTATATGAACAATAAAGCGGCAGTTCATTCATATTTTTTTAGGATGTTGTGCAATTATTTTGACGGTCAGGCGAAATATTCATCAGTTGCGCAAATAAAAAAGCCGGGGCGACCCGGCAAACATACATCACTGCATATCATTTTTTATTCATTGATGAACCAGTCATCAGCGCTCTCCCAGGTCTCCTGGAGAATCTCGCTAATGCGTTCTTTGTCCTCTTTTGATGCGCCAATGACGGACAAGTTGTTGGCGGTAGCGTAACGCACGGTGACGTTACCCAAGTTCTCAGGAAAATGATGGCTAATACGACGGGAGAGTTCGCCCGCCAGCGCATCAATCGCACCGGCAGGCAGAGGTGACGTTTTGGCTATAGTGACTTCAATACGCATAATGGCCCCCTGTTGAATATACTGGATATATATACAGTTAAATCCAATATATAGCAACAAGTAAGCGCATTTTTTATTTTTTTACTGACCAGCGTACTGTTTCACCCGCTAAAAAAGGCACCAGCGAATCATCAGCCAGCGCGATATTTTCCGGTACCTGTTGTTCATCGCGAACCAGTTCCACCCACCCCGTATTCACCGGCAGGCCATAGAATTGCGGGCCATTCAGTGAACAGAACGCTTCAAAGTGCGCCAGCGCGTTCATTTCCTCAAACACGGCGGCATAACTGCCAAGGGCGGAGGGGGCGTTGAAACAACCGGCGCAGCCGCAACTGGTCTCTTTACGATGACGTGAATGCGGCGCTGAATCCGTCCCCAGGAAGGCGCGCGTAAAACCACTGGCGACCAGGTCGCGTAACGCCTGCTGGTGAATATTGCGTTTCAGAATCGGTAGACAGTACAGGTGAGGACGAATGCCGCCGACCAGCATATCATTACGGTTAAACATTAAATGTTGAGGCGTAATGGTAGCCGCCAGGTAGTCGTTGCCGTCACGTACATACTGCGCGGCATCTTTGGTCGTGATGTGCTCAAAGACCACTTTAAGCGCGGTCAGACGCTGGCGTAGCGGTTCCATTACGGTGTCGATAAAACGCGCTTCACGATCGAAGATATCAACCTCCGCATGGGTCACCTCACCGTGGACCAGCAATGGCATTCCGAGTTTTTCCATCCGCTCCAGTACCGGCATGATAGCGTCGACTGACGTTACGCCATGACTGGAGTTAGTGGTGGCATTGGCCGGGTAAAGCTTAGCCGCAGTAAACACGCCTTCATGGAAACCACGCTCCAGTTCATCGGCATTGAGCGAATCCGTTAAATAGCAGGTCATTAACGGCGTGAAATCATGCCCGGCGGGCACCGCATCGAGAATACGCTGGCGGTAGGCGATCGCTGCATCAACGGTCGTGATGGGGGACGCCAGGTTCGGCATCACGATAGCGCGACCATAAATTTCGCTGGTATAGGGTACGACCGTTTTTAACATGTCGCCATCGCGAAGGTGAACGTGCCAGTCGTCCGGGCGGCGGATCTTTAAAACCTGGGATGGTGCAGTCATTAATAAGCTCCGGCTGAGGAATAGTCTTTTTGCCGGAAACAAAGGATAAGCGGAAACGTTTTCGTTTGCACGTAAAAAAAGGGCGCGAGCGCGCCCTCGATATCAATTGGTGAAAGGAATAACGATTTCACCAGGTTTAACTTCAATGCCTTTCGCGAGTTTCTTCGCTAACGCTTCGCCTTTACTGCTGTCCTCACGCAACACGTAAGCGGGCCGCTGGTTAAAGTAGCTACGTAAAGACTGATTTAAATAAGGCAGGAGCGTTTGTAGCACCGATTGCATTTTCTCCGGCGTCACGGTGGCGTCTACTACTTCCATCTCCTGAAGATAGATGGCGCCTTTTTCTTTATCAAAGACCGGCAGGGCTTTTAGCTTGAGTTTCATCGTCGCTTTTTGACTGCCAAACAGGGAATTCATATCCAGCCTGGCATCGCCAGTAAGGGTGACTTTATTAGGCTCTTCCCGACCAATCTGGCTGACAAGGTTAGTCAATACGATATGCGCGTCGGCAATGCCGGGCAGACCAATATCTTTTGAGAAATTATTCCGTTTTTCAAGCGCTTGATTGATTTCTTGTTCGCTAATGGTGTATTGCGTAAGTTGATTACAACCCACTAACAGGCCGCTAACTACCAGCGCAGCGGCAAAAAAAAACTTTTTCATGGCGTTCCTTAGCATGTTGCCTGTGCCCTAATCTTGACACAAAGCAGCATGTCGCGCCAGCGGACATGGCGCCACTAGAAAAAGCTGAAAAAGGCGGCAAGAAAGGGTTGCCGCCTGGCGGGAGTTAGATAGCCATTGAGGAGAGTAAATTAATTTGCGTCTGCTTCGCCATATTATCGCGATAGTCCGCGACTTTTGTCGGCCAGTGGATACCGGCGACCAGCGTCAGATTACGCAGAAGCGGAAACAGATGAATATCATCTTCCGATAATTCGCCGTTAACGGCGTTAGGCTGTACGATGAGTTTATCCAGCAAACGTAAATCATCGCCGATCTTTTTAATCAGTCCGGCAGAGTGCGCAAGATGGTTGTCAAAACTGCCAGATGAGGCTTCTTTTTTGCGGATAAAATACTGGCGCGCCGCAGGGGTAGAAAATTCATCGAAAGCGGATTTTGCAAATCGCGGCAGCAGTAGCTGATTAACGTAACCGTTAACTTTGCGCAACCACTCTTCAATGGCTGGATTGCGTTTCCCGGTTAACAGCGGTTTGCCGTCGAGGTTGTCGACATAATGTACAATATCCATACTTTCAGGAAGGTAGCGACTATCATCTTTTTGCAGGATGGGCACCATCTTTTGACCAATCATCCGGGTGGGCGTCGCCTCGTCGTCATTTTGTAACACGTTAAGTTCAACGGGGATGTTCTTCAGGCCGAAAATCATGCGGGCTTTAACGCAGAAAGGGCAATGATCGTAAATATAAAGCTTCACGTTTCTCCTCCATTTGACTGTCGGTATCTGACCAGTATGGAGGAGATAGCGACAGGTATCAAATCAGGCGCCGGGTTCCAGCATGCGGCGCGGCGTGCGTTTATGACTAAATTGCCAGCCTAAAGCCAAAAAGGTGATGAAACCGATAATACCGAGCATCATCCACGGTAGTTCAGGCTGCGCAAGCGCTTTACCCATATCAAACAACCAGCCACCGCCGATATAACCAATCGCGCCGCCAATGGCTAATCCCAGACGGCTAAAGCCCATATAGCTTCCCCGCGCCCTCGCGTCCGCGAGCGACGCGCTGAGCGTTTCGCGCGCCGGTTCGGCGATAACCGAGCCGATGTAGAAAGCGCAAATAAGCGTAAAAAGCTGCTGTAAATTGCCCACCATCCCGATGGGGAGCATGCTCAGCGACATGACGAGCAAACCGGCCATCAGCCGATGCTCCAGCCGAAAACGCTTTTCGCTCCAGCGGGCAATCGGGTAGAGCAACGTCAGCGAGAGACACGCCTCAATAGCGTACATCCATTTCACGGCAGCAGGCGAACCGGCGATATCGTTTACCATAATCGGCAGCATTAACATGACCTGTACCGCCAGCATATAGTAGCCCGCCAGCGTCAGCACGTAGGTGACAAACCTTTTATCGCTCATGACGCGGCGCATTCCTTCACGCACCGGCGTTCTGACCGTTGATAGCTTCCAGGCCGGAAGCAGCCATGCGTTGAAAAGGGCGCATAATATGAACAAAATAGCGCCTGTCGCACAGACCAGACGAAAATCGTATTGTAGCAACCAGCTTCCCAGCAGCGCGCCAATCACCGCACCCGCGCTGTCCTGCATCATCAACAGAGAGAAGAAGCGGCCCCGTTGCTCCGGACGAATTAATTTGACCACCAGCGCTGAGCGCGGCGGGTCAAAAAGCGTACCGCCGAGACCGGAAAGAAAGCAGGAAAACCACAAGAGCCAGGGCTCATGCGCGATACCCATGGTGGCAAAGCCTGCGGCGCGCATCAGCATACCGGTGACAATCATCGGTTTCGCGCCAAAGCGATCGGCGATGGCGCCGCCAAAAATGCCCAGACCTTGTTGAATAAACTGGCGCAGGCCGAGCGCGATCCCTACCATTACGGCAGCCCACCCCATTTGATCGACAAAGCGAATAGAGATGAGCGGGAAGACGACGAAAAAACCCAGCACCACTAACATGTTATCGATGAGAAGAAAATATTTACCCAGGTTCCTCGCCTGCGAGACGCGCGACATTTCCCCTCCCGGGAAATAAAAGATGAGCGTCTTCTATTCTGCGGCGGCGTTTCGTTTTTTCCTACCGTTAGCGGGACAATATTTTTTTATCAAAAGTCCTTTTTAATCGAGAGTTTTCATCAAAATGTGGCAGCAATTCAAAAAATGACGATTTGCGCTTTTCACAGAGCCTGGTTGCGCAGGTATAGTAATGTTACTGGCGTGCTGAAGACGTTACAGGAAGGAGTAGGTATAGAATGTTTGGCTATCGTAGTAACGTGCCAAAAGTGCGCTTAACCACCGATCGTCTGGTGGTACGTTTAGTGCATGAGCGTGATGCCTGGCGTCTGGCCGATTATTACGCGGAAAATCGTCATTTTTTAAAACCCTGGGAACCGGTCCGAGATGAAAGTCATTGTTATCCTTCAGGATGGCAGGCGCGTCTGGGAATGATCGGTGAATTTCACAAACAGGGCTCCGCCTTCTATTTCGCGCTACTTGATCCGGAAGAAAAAGAAATTATCGGCGTGGCGAATTTTTCCAATGTGGTGCGCGGTTCTTTTCATGCCTGTTATCTGGGCTATTCCATTGCGCAGAAGTGGCAGGGGCAAGGGCTGATGTTTGAAGCCTTAACCGCTGCGATTCGCTATATGCAGCGCACTCAGCATATCCACCGTATCATGGCGAACTATATGCCGCACAACAAACGTAGCGGCGCGTTGCTGGCGCGGCTTGGCTTTGAAAAAGAAGGCTATGCGAAAGATTACCTGTTGATTGATGGACAATGGCGCGACCATGTCCTGACGGCGTTAACCACGCCGTTATGGACGCCGGGGCGTTGAGCGGCTTACGGAATGAGAGGCAAAGGGAGAAAACGATGAAATATGAATTAACCGCCACTGAAGCGCGAGTGATTGGCTGTCTGCTGGAAAAGCAGGTGACAACGCCGGAACAGTATCCGCTTTCCGTCAACGGGGTGGTGACAGCCTGTAATCAGAAAACCAACCGTGAACCGGTGATGAACCTGACGGAACAAGAGGTACAAGAACAGCTCGATAACCTGGTGAAACGCCACTTTTTGCGTACGGTCAGCGGGTTTGGCAATCGCGTCACCAAATATGAACAGCGTTTCTGTAATTCCGAATTTGGCGATCTGAAACTTAGCGCGGCGGAAGTGGCGCTTGTCACTACGCTGCTGCTGCGCGGCGCGCAAACGCCCGGCGAGTTGCGTAGCCGGGCGTCGCGGATGCATGAATTCAGCGATATGGCGGAAGTTGAATCCACGCTGGAACGGCTTGCCAGCCGTGAGGACGGCCCGTATGTCGTCCGTCTGGCGCGTGAACCGGGTAAGCGCGAAAGCCGTTATATGCACCTTTTTTGCGGCGACGTCGATGAACTGTCTCTCCAGACGTCTGCGCCGAAAAGTGCGTCGGGCGATCTTCAGTCGCGCGTCGAAGCGCTGGAGAGCGAAGTGGCGGAGTTAAAGCAGCGGCTGGATTATTTGTTAGCTCACCTGGGAGAGTAATGTGAGAACATTACGGATTGGCATTGTCGGATTAGGCGGTATTGCGCAGAAGGCCTGGCTGCCGGTATTAACCAACACCGCCGGATGGACGTTACAGGGCGCCTGGTCTCCTTCGCGGGATAAAGCCTTACGTATCTGCGAAAGCTGGCGCATACCGTATGTGGATTCGCTGGCGAATTTAGCGTCCGGCTGCGATGCGGTCTTCGTCCACTCCAGTACCGCAAGCCATTATGCCGTGGTCAGCGAACTTCTCAATGCCGGCGTCCATGTTTGCGTGGATAAACCGCTGGCGGAAAATCTACGTGATGCCGAACGGCTGGTGGCGCTGGCGGCGCAAAAAAAATTGACGCTGATGGTTGGCTTTAATCGCCGTTTCGCGCCGCTGTACCGCGAACTGAAGATGCGCCTCGGCACTGCGGCGTCACTGCGTATGGATAAACATCGTACCGATAGCATCGGGCCGCACGACTTACGTTTTACTTTGCTCGATGACTATCTGCATGTCGTGGATACCGCTCTGTGGCTGGCGGGCGGCGAGGCGCGCCTTGCCTGCGGCACGTTGCTCACCAGCGAGTCCGGCGAAATGTGCTATGCGGAACATCATTTTTCCGCCGACAAACTACAAATTACCACCAGTATGCACCGGCGCGCCGGAAGTCAGCGTGAATCGGTCCAGGCCGTCACCGACGGCGGGCTGTATGACGTGACGGATATGCGTGAATGGCGCGAAGAGCGCGGGCAGGGTATTCTCATCAAACCCATTCCTGGTTGGCAAACGACGCTTGAACAGCGTGGTTTTGTCGGATGCGCGCGGCATTTCATTGACTGCGTACAAAATCAGACGGTTCCGGAAACGGCGGGGGAGCAGGCGATTTTGGCCCAGCGCGTCGTGGAGGCGCTGTGGCGGGACGCCATCAGCGAATAACCCTCTGTAACATCTGGCGGTAGTAATTCATCGTAATCCAGGTACTATACCCTCAATAATTCGAGTTGCAGAAAAGCTAACGCACATGCAGCTCGAAGTATGGCGGGTATATATGCCCACTCTACATAATACCTCTTTTCACAGTGAATAATGGCAAACCGTGGGGAGTCTGTAAGGCCTGATAAGACGTTTTGACGTCGCCGTCAGGCGCGGTGATACAGCCGGATACGGCAGAATGCGTTATCCGGTCGATGGATCAGCCATGCAGGAGTTTTACGCCAGGGTCTGGAATACAAAAGAAATGAATTTATTGAAATCGCTGGCTGCCGTCAGCTCGATGACTATGTTTTCACGCGTGTTGGGCTTTGCCCGTGATGCGATTGTCGCCAGAATTTTTGGCGCAGGGATGGCGACCGACGCCTTTTTTGTGGCGTTTAAACTCCCCAATCTACTACGCCGGATCTTTGCCGAAGGCGCTTTTTCTCAGGCCTTTGTGCCTATCCTGGCGGAATATAAGAGCAAGCAGGGTGAAGAAGCGACGCGGATCTTTGTCGCTTACGTTTCCGGCCTGTTGACGCTGGCATTGGCCGTCGTGACGGTGGCCGGTATGCTGGCCGCCCCGTGGGTGATTATGGTAACCGCGCCGGGTTTTGCCGATACTGCGGATAAATTCGCGCTGACGACGCAACTGCTGCGGATTACGTTTCCCTATATTCTGCTGATCTCGCTGGCTTCACTGGTTGGTGCCATTCTCAACACCTGGAATCGCTTCTCTATTCCCGCTTTTGCGCCGACATTTCTTAATATCAGCATGATCGGTTTTGCATTATTCGCCGCGCCATACTTTAATCCGCCGGTGCTGGCGTTAGCCTGGGCAGTCACCGTCGGCGGCGTGCTGCAACTGGTGTATCAACTTCCGTATTTGAAAAAGATCGGTATGCTGGTGCTGCCGCGCATTAACTTTCGCGACACTGGGGCGATGCGGGTGGTCAAACAGATGGGGCCGGCGATTTTGGGCGTTTCCGTCAGTCAGATCTCCCTTATCATCAATACCATTTTCGCCTCGTTTCTGGCCTCCGGCTCGGTCTCATGGATGTACTATGCCGATCGGTTGATGGAGTTCCCGTCCGGCGTGCTGGGCGTGGCATTGGGGACCATCCTGTTGCCGTCATTGTCGAAAAGCTTTGCCAGCGGCAATCATGATGAGTACTGCCGCCTGATGGACTGGGGGCTGCGTTTGTGCTTTTTACTGGCGTTGCCGAGCGCGGTAGCGTTAGGCATTCTGGCGAAGCCGCTGACGGTCTCGCTGTTTCAGTACGGTAAATTCACCGCCTTTGATGCGGCAATGACGCAGCGGGCGTTAATCGCCTATTCGGTGGGGCTGATTGGCTTGATCGTCGTAAAAGTGCTGGCCCCGGGCTTCTATTCTCGCCAGGATATTAAAACGCCGGTGAAAATCGCCATCGTGACGTTAATCATGACTCAGTTAATGAACCTGGCGTTTATTGGACCGCTGAAACACGCTGGACTGTCGCTCTCTATTGGTCTGGCGGCATGTCTCAATGCGTCGCTGCTGTACTGGCAACTGCGCAAACAGAATATCTTTACGCCACAACCGGGTTGGATGTGGTTCCTGATGCGTCTGATCATTTCCGTACTGGTGATGGCCGCCGTATTGTTCGGCGTGTTGCATATTATGCCGGAGTGGTCGCAAGGGTCGATGCTATGGCGTTTGCTACGTTTGATGGCGGTAGTGATCGCGGGTATCGCGGCCTATTTCGCCGCGCTTGCCGTGCTGGGCTTTAAAGTGAAAGAGTTTGTTCGCCGGACGGCGTAAATTCAGTGCCTGATAGCGCTGTGCTATCAGGCCTACAAGGCATTCAGGCCGGAAAGGCGCAACGTCGCCATCCGGCAATGATTAGATAGAAATTTTTTTACCGCCGCGGTGAGAGACGGAAGTCTGACCGTCAGCCCCGTACAAGGTCGGCTCCTGGTGAGGTTTCAGCACCTCCAGCGCCTGTTGATTACGCTCAATTTGCCCTTCCAGCAGCCAGCCGTTGTGCTGGTTGAGGTCGCGAAGATGCTGCGTTTTTTCGGTAATCGCCTGCCAGCGCTCTGCAATGTCATCGTTTGCGCTACGCTGCGCGTTCTGCTCCAGACGGCGCTGTTGTTCCAGATAATCCAGCGTCGCCAGCAACGAGCTTTTTTCTTCTGTAATACGCTGTAGCTGGCTGCCGTTAATCTGGCCTACGGAAAGCTGTTGTTGCTCGGCGTCCATCACCGTCTTCAGGTCATTCAGGACGGTGGTCATCTGGTCAAGTATTTCTGACAAACGAGTCATACGCTTATTTACTCTGTAAGTAGCTCTGCGCCTCGCGAATGAGCGAGTCTGCTATTTTTCCCGTATCCATTTTTAACTCACCGTTACGGATAGCTGTTTTTAATGCTTCGACGCGTTCCATATTAATGTCGCTGACGCCTGGCTGCATGAGCTTCGCTTGCGCGTCGCTTAACGTTACGCTGGCGCTCGTCGCGGCGGACGTTTTTTCCTGACGCGTTTTTTGTACCGGCGTGTCGCTGGTTTCGCGCGTCTGGACAGTGCTAACGGGTTTCAAAGGTGAGGTACGGTCAATGCTCATTTATTTATCCTCATCGAGGGTTACGTTGTAGCGGCCAGCTACCATCATGGTTGAATATCTCATCGGCAGCCGCGACAAAATCTTTACACAATTATAGGTTAATAAGAATATTCCCATCAGAATCGACGGTTCCACTCACGATTTGACCCGATGTCATGCGTACGCGCGCATTTTGCGCGACGGCGGCATTATTCATCGCCTGACCTTCCGCATTGACGCTAAACCCCTCGCCATTGGCGATGACCTGTACTCGTTGCCCCGCTTTGACGCGCCAGGCCTGACGTATCATCGTAAGCTGTACCGGCTGCCCGGGAGCGAGATCGCGCAAACTGACGGCATCCTGAATCTGACGGATATCCAGTACCGTCCGCGGCGGTAACTGATCCAGCCTGCCACGTTTTAGCGTGACGTTGGCCGGCGTCAATTTTCCGCCGCGCGCGACGGGCGCGGCAACGGCGACATAATTGCCGGTCGCTTGCACATTCACCTGCAAATAACGTTTTTCATTGGCGCAGCGCGCCACCACATTGACGTTGCCCCACAGCTTCGCGCTGCCCGTCATGCTGAAGGCTGGCTGCTCGCAGCTCGGTAGCAGATTGGGCGATGAACGGAGCGTGACAACCACCTCGTCGCTGAAGCCAGCCAGACGCTGGGAAAACCACGTGGTCAGCTGGGCGTTGATGTCCTGCGCCATTGTCAGGGGGCTGAACAGCAAAGCCGCCACGGCGAATCCTCGTTTTAACGTTTGCATGGTACTTCCCCCTGGTTGATGTCATGACAGGATTCTACCCGTGTGAAGCAAGCATCAACGCAATAAATAGCGACGCATTTTGCGTTTATTCCGGCGATAACGCGCGCGTGAAGGCATTTAAGCTGTCGGCTGAATTTTGCCATTTGCGGAGGAGATATGCTCGACAGGCTCGATGCCGCCTTACGATTTCAGCAGGAAGCGCTAAATCTGCGCGCGCAACGTCAGGAAATATTAGCGGCGAATATCGCCAATGCCGATACGCCGGGGTATCAGGCGCGCGATATTGATTTTGCCAGTGAGTTAAAAAAGGTGATGGTGCGTGGACGGGAAGAAACCGGCGGCGTCGCGTTAACGTTGACTTCCTCTCACCATATTCCCGCCCAGGCGGTCTCTTCTCCCGCAGTGGATCTGCTTTACCGCGTACCCGATCAGCCTTCTTTGGATGGTAACACCGTAGATATGGACAGGGAACGTACGCAGTTTGCGGATAACAGTCTCAAATATCAGATGGGGCTTACCGTTCTGGGTAGCCAACTCAAAGGCATGATGAATGTGCTACAGGGAGGAAACTAATTCGTGGCGCTGTTAAACATTTTTGATATTGCCGGATCGGCGCTTGCCGCACAGTCCAAGCGGTTGAACGTTGCGGCCAGTAACCTGGCGAATGCGGATAGCGTCACCGGCCCGGACGGACAGCCTTATCGCGCCAAACAGGTGGTTTTTCAGGTGGATGCCGCACCGGGTCAAGCCACTGGCGGGGTAAAGGTCGCCAGCGTGATTGAAAGTCAGGCACCGGAAAAGCTGGTTTATGAGCCAGGCAACCCGCTGGCGGACGCTAATGGTTACGTCAAAATGCCCAACGTCGATGTGGTCGGCGAAATGGTTAACACGATGTCAGCCTCGCGCAGCTATCAGGCAAATATCGAAGTCCTGAATACCGTAAAAAGCATGATGCTTAAAACGCTGACATTAGGCCAGTAAAGGAGGCGCGTATGTCTATTGCCGTAAATATGAATGACCCGACCAACACGGGCGTCAAAACGACGACCGGCAGCGGGTCGATGACCGGAAGCAACGCTGCCGATCTGCAAAGCAGTTTCCTGACCTTACTGGTCGCGCAATTGAAGAACCAGGACCCGACTAACCCATTACAAAATAATGAGTTAACGACACAGTTGGCGCAAATCAGTACCGTGAGCGGCATTGAAAAACTGAATACGACGCTGGGGGCTATTTCCGGGCAAATCGATAATAGTCAGTCCCTACAGGCGACCACGCTGATTGGACATGGCGTTATGGTGCCTGGCACCACAATTCTGGCGGGTAAAGGCGCGGAAGAAGGGGCCGTGACGTCCACGACGCCGTTTGGCGTGGAATTGCAACAGCCTGCGGACAAAGTGACGGCAACCATTACCGATAAAGATGGCCGGGTGGTACGGACGCTGGAGATCGGTGAGTTGCGAGCCGGGGTACACACCTTTACCTGGGATGGTAAGCAAACGGACGGAACAACGGTACCGAATGGTTCTTACAACATTGCGATTACCGCCAGCAATGGCGGGACGCAACTGGTGGCGCAGCCGCTGCAATTCGCTCTGGTACAGGGCGTGACGAAGGGCAGTAACGGCAACCTGTTGGATCTGGGTACCTACGGCACCACCACACTCGACGAAGTTCGGCAAATAATCTAAGCCCTTACACTTATCAGGAGTCAGTCATGTCTTTTTCTCAAGCGGTTAGCGGCCTGAACGCTGCGGCCACCAACCTTGATGTTATCGGTAATAACATCGCCAACTCCGCCACCTATGGCTTTAAGTCCGGTACGGCATCATTTGCCGATATGTTCGCCGGTTCCAAAGTGGGGCTGGGCGTAAAAGTGGCGGGGATTACCCAGGATTTTACCGACGGTACGACAACGAACACCGGGCGCGGGCTGGATGTCGCGATTAGCCAGAACGGTTTTTTCCGCCTGGTAGACAGCAACGGTTCCGTGTTCTATAGCCGCAACGGCCAGTTCAAACTGGACGAGAACCGTAACCTGGTCAATATGCAGGGGATGCAGTTGACCG
The DNA here is from genome assembly GCF_046569105.1 of Salmonella sp. 741265073_HBA. Taxonomy (NCBI): domain Bacteria; kingdom Pseudomonadati; phylum Pseudomonadota; class Gammaproteobacteria; order Enterobacterales; family Enterobacteriaceae; genus Salmonella; species Salmonella sp. 741265073_HBA. Next base: position 178,201 of record NZ_JBKFRY010000001.1, read on the forward strand.
GCTATCCGGCCACCGGTACGCCGCCGACCATTCAGCAGGGGGCGAATCCTGCGCCGATCACCATTCCGAACACGCTGATGGCGGCGAAATCGACCACCACCGCGTCAATGCAGATCAACCTGAACTCAACGGACCCTGTACCGTCTAAAACGCCCTTTAGCGTGAGTGATGCGGATTCGTATAACAAAAAAGGCACCGTCACCGTTTATGACAGCCAGGGTAATGCCCATGACATGAACGTCTATTTTGTGAAAACCAAAGATAATGAATGGGCCGTGTACACCCATGACAGCAGCGATCCTGCAGCCACTGCGCCAACAACGGCGTCCACTACGCTGAAATTCAATGAAAACGGGATTCTGGAGTCTGGCGGTACGGTGAACATCACCACCGGTACGATTAATGGCGCGACAGCAGCCACTTTCTCCCTCAGCTTCCTTAACTCCATGCAGCAGAACACCGGGGCTAACAACATCGTCGCCACCAATCAAAACGGCTATAAGCCTGGCGACCTGGTGAGCTACCAGATTAACAACGACGGCACCGTGGTTGGCAACTACTCCAACGAGCAGGAGCAGGTGCTGGGGCAGATAGTGCTGGCTAACTTCGCCAACAACGAAGGTCTGGCATCCCAGGGCGATAACGTCTGGGCGGCGACGCAGGCCTCCGGGGTTGCGCTGCTGGGGACTGCCGGTTCCGGCAACTTCGGTAAGCTGACGAACGGCGCGCTGGAAGCCTCTAACGTGGATTTGAGTAAAGAGCTGGTGAATATGATCGTCGCGCAGCGTAACTACCAGTCGAATGCGCAGACCATCAAAACCCAGGACCAGATCCTCAATACGCTGGTTAACCTGCGCTAAGCGCCTGACGGGATAGCTTAATGGATCACGCAATTTATACCGCCATGGGGGCGGCCAGCCAGACGCTTAACCAGCAGGCGGTAACGGCCAGTAACCTGGCTAATGCCTCAACGCCGGGCTTTCGTGCACAGCTTAACGCGCTACGCGCGGTGCCCGTTGATGGCCTCTCTTTAGCGACGCGTACGCTGGTTACGGCATCGACGCCGGGGGCGGATATGACCCCAGGTCAGTTGGACTACACTTCACGCCCGCTGGATGTTGCGTTACAGCAGGACGGCTGGCTGGTAGTGCAAGCGGCGGATGGCGCTGAAGGATATACCCGTAACGGGAATATCCAGGTGGGCCCGACCGGGCAGTTAACCATTCAGGGACATCCGGTTATCGGCGAAGGCGGCCCGATTACCGTTCCTGAAGGGTCGGAAATCACCATTGCGGCAGACGGCACGATCTCCGCGCTCAATCCCGGCGACCCGCCAAACACGGTGGCGCCCGTTGGGCGACTGAAGCTGGTCAAAGCGGAAGGCAATGAGGTGCAGCGGAGCGATGACGGTTTATTCCGCCTTACCGCCGAGGCACAGGCTGAACGCGGGGCGGTACTGGCCGCCGACCCGTCAATTCGCATTATGTCGGGCGTGCTGGAGGGCAGTAACGTCAAGCCGGTTGAAGCCATGACCGACATGATCGCCAACGCACGTCGTTTTGAAATGCAGATGAAGGTTATCACCAGCGTAGATGAGAACGAAGGGCGAGCTAACCAACTGCTGTCGATGAGTTAATACAGGACATTTTATGATCAGTTCATTATGGATCGCCAAAACCGGTCTGGACGCGCAGCAAACCAATATGGATGTGATTGCCAATAACCTGGCAAACGTCAGCACCAATGGTTTTAAGCGTCAGCGCGCGGTATTTGAAGATCTGTTGTATCAGACCATCCGCCAGCCGGGCGCGCAGTCGTCCGAGCAGACGACGCTGCCTTCCGGGCTGCAAATCGGTACCGGCGTGCGTCCGGTCGCCACGGAGCGTCTGCACAGTCAGGGTAACCTGTCGCAGACCAACAACAGTAAAGATGTGGCGATTAAAGGGCAGGGCTTTTTCCAGGTCATGCTGCCGGACGGTACGTCTGCCTATACCCGCGACGGCTCTTTCCAGGTGGATCAGAATGGTCAACTGGTGACGGCGGGCGGTTTTCAGGTGCAGCCGGCAATCACCATTCCGGCCAACGCGTTAAGTATCACGATTGGCCGCGACGGCGTGGTCAGCGTTACCCAGCAGGGGCAGGCCGCGCCGGTTCAGGTCGGGCAGCTTAACCTGACCACCTTTATGAACGACACCGGGCTGGAAAGCATCGGCGAGAACCTCTATATCGAAACGCAATCGTCCGGCGCGCCGAACGAAAGCACGCCGGGGCTCAACGGCGCGGGGTTGTTGTATCAAGGGTATGTCGAAACGTCGAACGTTAACGTGGCGGAAGAGCTGGTGAACATGATTCAGGTTCAACGCGCCTATGAAATTAACAGTAAAGCAGTATCGACGACCGATCAGATGCTGCAGAAACTGACGCAACTCTAAGGGGCCGCCGGTGGGGGATACGCCACCGGCTCCCTGATTTTGAAGATGAAGGTAATGCAAAAATACGCGCTTCACGCTTACCCAGTTATGGCCCTGATGGTCGCGACGCTGACAGGATGCGCCTGGATACCCGCTAAACCGCTCGTGCAGGGGGCGACCACGGCGCAGCCGATACCTGGCCCGGTACCGGTGGCGAATGGCTCCATATTTCAGTCTGCGCAGCCGATTAATTATGGCTATCAGCCGCTTTTTGAAGATCGTCGACCGCGTAATATCGGCGATACGCTCACGATTGTGTTACAGGAAAACGTCAGCGCCAGTAAAAGCTCGTCGGCAAATGCCAGTCGCGACGGCAAAACCAGCTTTGGTTTTGATACGGTACCGCGTTATCTGCAGGGATTATTCGGTAATTCCCGCGCGGATATGGAGGCCTCCGGCGGCAACTCTTTTAACGGCAAAGGCGGCGCGAATGCCAGCAATACCTTTAGCGGCACGCTGACCGTGACCGTCGATCAGGTTCTGGCCAATGGCAATTTACACGTCGTGGGGGAAAAACAGATCGCGATTAATCAGGGAACGGAATTCATCCGCTTCTCCGGCGTGGTAAATCCACGCACCATCAGCGGCAGCAACTCCGTTCCCTCGACACAGGTGGCGGATGCGCGGATTGAATATGTCGGGAACGGCTATATTAACGAAGCGCAAAATATGGGCTGGCTGCAACGTTTCTTCCTTAATTTGTCGCCGATGTAAGCGAGGTGTATGTGTTTAAAGCTCTTGCAGGAATCGTTCTGGCACTGGTTGCCACTTTGGCGCACGCCGAGCGTATCCGGGATCTGACCAGTGTCCAGGGGGTTCGGGAAAACTCGCTGATCGGCTACGGGCTGGTGGTTGGGCTGGACGGTACGGGCGACCAGACGACTCAGACGCCATTTACCACCCAGACGCTGAATAACATGCTGTCACAACTGGGGATTACGGTCCCCACCGGCACCAACATGCAGTTGAAAAACGTGGCGGCGGTGATGGTGACGGCGTCGTATCCGCCTTTTGCGCGACAGGGACAAACGATCGATGTCGTCGTTTCCTCAATGGGGAACGCTAAAAGTCTGCGTGGCGGGACGTTATTAATGACGCCGTTAAAAGGGGTGGACAGCCAGGTGTATGCTCTGGCGCAAGGCAATATTCTGGTCGGCGGCGCGGGCGCTTCCGCAGGCGGCAGTAGCGTGCAGGTTAACCAGCTTAATGGCGGGCGCATCACTAATGGCGCGATTATCGAACGCGAGTTGCCGACTCAGTTCGGCGCTGGCAACACCATTAATCTGCAATTGAACGACGAAGATTTTACGATGGCGCAGCAAATTACCGACGCCATCAACCGCGCCCGCGGTTACGGCAGCGCCACTGCGCTTGATGCGCGAACGGTACAGGTACGCGTGCCCAGCGGCAACAGCTCGCAGGTGCGTTTTCTGGCGGACATTCAAAATATGGAAGTCAACGTGACGCCGCAGGATGCAAAAGTCGTGATCAACTCGCGTACCGGTTCGGTGGTCATGAATCGGGAAGTCACGCTGGATAGCTGCGCTGTGGCGCAGGGCAATTTGTCAGTGACAGTCAATCGCCAGCTCAACGTCAACCAGCCGAATACGCCATTTGGCGGCGGGCAGACCGTGGTGACGCCACAAACTCAAATAGATTTGCGTCAGAGCGGCGGATCGCTACAGAGCGTGCGTTCCAGCGCCAATCTGAACAGCGTAGTGCGTGCGCTGAATGCGCTTGGCGCGACGCCGATGGACCTGATGTCGATTTTGCAGTCCATGCAGAGCGCGGGCTGTCTACGCGCCAAACTGGAAATCATCTGATGATCGGAGACGGTAAATTGCTGGCCAGCGCGGCCTGGGATGCGCAATCTCTGAACGAACTGAAAGCGAAAGCGGGCCAGGACCCGGCGGCGAATATCCGTCCTGTGGCCCGTCAGGTGGAAGGGATGTTTGTCCAGATGATGCTGAAAAGTATGCGCGAGGCTTTACCCAAAGATGGTTTATTCAGCAGCGATCAGACGCGTCTGTATACCAGCATGTATGACCAACAGATCGCCCAGCAGATGACCGCCGGTAAGGGATTGGGGCTGGCGGATATGATGGTTAAACAGATGACGGGCGGGCAGACGATGCCTGCGGATGACGCGCCGCAAGTACCGCTTAAATTCTCCCTGGAGACGGTAAACAGCTATCAAAATCAGGCGCTGACCCAACTGGTGCGCAAAGCCATACCGAAAACGCCGGACAGCAGCGATGCGCCGCTCTCCGGCGACAGTAAAGACTTTCTGGCCCGGCTTTCGCTCCCGGCGAGGCTGGCCAGCGAACAAAGCGGGGTGCCGCATCATCTGATTCTGGCGCAGGCGGCGCTGGAGTCCGGCTGGGGGCAGCGGCAAATCCTGCGGGAGAATGGCGAACCCAGCTATAACGTATTTGGCGTGAAAGCGACCGCCAGTTGGAAAGGGCCGGTGACGGAAATCACCACCACTGAATACGAAAATGGCGAAGCGAAAAAAGTGAAAGCGAAATTCCGCGTCTATAGCTCGTATCTGGAGGCGTTATCGGATTATGTCGCGCTGTTAACGCGTAACCCACGCTACGCTGCCGTGACCACTGCCGCCACGGCAGAGCAAGGCGCAGTGGCCCTGCAAAACGCCGGATACGCCACTGACCCGAATTACGCGCGTAAATTGACCAGCATGATTCAGCAGTTGAAAGCGATGAGTGAAAAGGTCAGCAAAACCTACAGCGCGAATCTCGACAATCTCTTTTAAATTGCTCAAGTCCACGTAGTCGCTGCCGATAACAACGAGTATTGAAGGATTAAAAGGAACCATCATGTCCAGCTTGATTAATCACGCCATGAGCGGACTTAACGCCGCGCAGGCCGCGTTAAATACGGTCAGTAATAACATCAACAATTATAACGTTGCGGGTTATACCCGGCAGACAACTATTCTGGCGCAGGCAAACAGTACGTTAGGGGCTGGCGGCTGGATAGGTAATGGCGTTTACGTTTCAGGCGTACAGCGCGAATATGATGCGTTTATCACTAATCAGCTACGCGGCGCGCAAAACCAGAGCAGCGGCTTAACCACGCGCTATGAACAGATGTCGAAAATCGACAACCTGCTGGCCGATAAATCCAGCTCGCTGTCTGGCTCGCTGCAGAGTTTTTTTACCAGCCTGCAAACGTTAGTCAGTAATGCGGAAGATCCTGCGGCGCGTCAGGCGCTGATTGGTAAAGCGGAAGGGCTGGTAAACCAGTTCAAAACCACCGATCAGTATCTGCGCGATCAGGATAAACAGGTCAATATCGCGATTGGCTCCAGCGTGGCGCAAATCAACAATTACGCGAAGCAGATAGCTAACCTGAACGATCAAATCTCCCGTATGACGGGCGTAGGCGCGGGCGCATCGCCGAACGACCTGCTCGATCAGCGTGATCAGTTGGTCAGCGAGCTTAACAAGATCGTTGGCGTCGAGGTGAGCGTACAGGACGGCGGCACCTATAACCTGACGATGGCCAATGGCTATACGCTGGTGCAGGGGTCGACGGCGCGTCAGTTGGCGGCGGTTCCCTCCAGCGCCGACCCGACGCGAACGACTGTCGCTTATGTCGATGAGGCCGCCGGTAACATCGAAATTCCGGAAAAGTTGCTGAACACCGGTTCGCTCGGCGGATTACTGACGTTCCGTTCTCAGGATCTGGATCAGACTCGTAATACGCTGGGCCAGTTGGCGTTGGCGTTTGCCGATGCGTTTAACGCGCAGCATACCAAAGGTTATGACGCCGACGGCAATAAAGGGAAAGACTTCTTTAGCATTGGCTCGCCGGTGGTATATAGCAACAGTAATAATGCCGATAAAACGGTATCGCTAACCGCTAAGGTGGTCGACAGCACGAAGGTTCAGGCGACGGATTATAAGATTATTTTTGACGGTACAGACTGGCAGGTTACTCGCACTGCGGATAACACCACTTTCACGGCGACAAAAGATGCTGACGGAAAACTGGAGATTGACGGTCTGAAAGTGACGGTAGGGACCGGCGCACAGAAAAACGACAGTTTTCTTCTCAAGCCGGTCAGCAATGCTATCGTCGACATGAACGTTAAAGTGACAAATGAAGCCGAGATTGCGATGGCGTCTGAGTCAAAACTCGATCCTGATGTGGATACCGGCGACAGCGATAACCGCAATGGTCAGGCATTGCTGGACTTACAAAACAGCAATGTAGTGGGCGGCAACAAAACCTTTAACGATGCTTACGCCACGTTGGTCAGCGATGTGGGTAACAAAACGTCAACGCTGAAAACCAGCAGCACCACGCAAGCGAATGTGGTTAAACAGCTTTATAAACAGCAACAGTCGGTTTCCGGCGTTAACCTCGACGAAGAGTACGGCAATTTGCAGCGTTATCAGCAGTATTATCTGGCGAATGCGCAAGTATTGCAGACCGCGAATGCGCTGTTTGATGCGTTACTGAATATTCGCTAAAGGAGAAGGATGACATGCGTATCAGTACTCAGATGATGTACGAACAAAATATGAGCGGTATCACTAATTCTCAGGCCGAATGGATGAAGCTGGGCGAGCAGATGTCTACCGGTAAGCGCGTTACCAACCCATCTGACGATCCGATCGCCGCGTCGCAGGCGGTAGTACTCTCTCAGGCGCAGGCGCAGAATAGCCAGTACGCCCTGGCGCGTACGTTTGCCACCCAAAAAGTGTCGCTGGAAGAAAGCGTACTCAGTCAGGTGACGACGGCGATTCAAACCGCGCAGGAAAAAATCGTCTATGCCGGAAACGGCACGTTAAGCGACGATGACCGTGCGTCGCTGGCGACGGATTTACAGGGGATCCGCGATCAGCTGATGAACCTGGCAAACAGCACTGACGGCAATGGTCGCTATATCTTTGCCGGGTATAAAACGGAAGCGGCGCCATTCGACCAGGCGACAGGTGGTTATCATGGCGGCGAGAAAAGTGTTACCCAGCAGGTGGATTCCGCACGCACGATGGTAATTGGCCATACGGGAGCGCAAATTTTTAATAGCATCACCAGCAATGCGGTGCCGGAACCGGATGGCTCGGACTCCGAAAAGAATCTGTTTGTCATGCTCGATACGGCAATTGCCGCGCTCAAGACCCCGGTGGAAGGCAATGACGTGGAAAAAGAAAAAGCCGCTGCCGCCATTGATAAAACCAATCGCGGCTTAAAAAATTCGCTCAATAACGTCCTGACCGTTCGTGCGGAACTGGGAACGCAACTGAGCGAACTCAGTACGCTGGATTCACTGGGAAGCGACCGTGCGCTGGGACAGAAGCTGCAGATGAGCAACCTGGTAGATGTGGACTGGAACTCGGTCATTTCCTCCTACGTCATGCAACAGGCGGCATTACAGGCGTCCTATAAAACGTTTACCGACATGCAGGGAATGTCGCTTTTCCAGTTGAACCGGTAACGCCTCTTTTTGAAACATATCACGAAACTGGATATGTTTTGTCTGCCCGCGCCATCCACCCCGGCGCGGGCATTTTTTTAGTCGTCATTGAGTTAGTGGTCATATTGTCGCGCCCGTAGCGACGCCATCCGTACGTATTATCCCGCCTGATCTCATAAACGCCAGGAGTGACTAAAAGACGCCATGGGGTGAGGCATCGCCCTGTAAGGGGCATAAAAAAGCCGACCTGGTGGTCGGCTTTGTATCAGCATTTACATCATTCTATCGGCTGTGGGCGTGTCGCCGGGGCGCTGGCGTGGCGTGTGGCGCTGTGTCCGCCTGCTGCGCCTTTACCTTCAAAGTGGAAGGAAGGGCGCTGCCAGTCGCTATGGTGCGGGGTTTCCGGCACATATTCCGGCGCTGGCGCACGCGTCATCGGCGCGCTGGCGTGGTTATGATCGTCAACGCAGACAACGTCCTGCGGCTTTTCCACCACCTGGGCCGGTGCGATAACGGTTTCTTCTGCCGTGTGCTCCACAACAGCCGCTTCCGCTTTTGTCTCTTCTTCTGGCTCGACAACGACAACATCAGCCACGTTTTCAGCCACCGTAATGGATGCGTCGGCGGTTTCTGCTACCGGTTCGGCGTCAGCAATAACCTCTTGCGCCACCGGCGTATCGCTTTCGGAAATCAGTTGCGGCTGTTCATCAACCGGCGCGGCAATGACTTCCGGATGCGTTGTCTCGACCTCGACGACTTCCGGCGCCTGTGGTTCGGCGACGGTCTGCGGCTCAACGGCAACGTTTTCTACCGCCTGTACCGACGCTTGTGGTTCTAACGCTACGGTCGCAGCGATAACCTGCGGTTCAGCGACAACCGGTTGTGGCAGCGCCAGATCTGCTTCACGCTGCTCTTCAACAACCTGCGTTTCCTGAGGACGGACAATCGGGTAGCGGATCCAGACTTTACCGGACGCCATTTCCGGCGACGCGCAGGCGACGGTTAGCGGCATCGGCGATTGTGTCGGGTAGCGCTCGTCACGATAGCGACGGCGACGCTGACCGCTTACGCGCAGGTGGCGCGGAGAACGGCGGGAGCGACGCGGCATACCGGTATTATCGCGAGGTTCTACGCTATCATCCTGCTCCGGCGCGATATCGGCAACGACAGGTAAATCAACTTTCGCCAGCTCGGTACGCGGCGCTGGAACGGGCTGTTCAACGTTTTCAACCGGGCGTGGTTCGTCGACGGCGACCGGCGTGTCAACCGTTTCAACCACTGCGCTGTTGGTAAAGCGGACTTTCTGATTAAGCTGACGCTGCTTGCGGCGCGGATGAACCTGCTGAACGCGTTCTTCCTGCTCGGTCTCCTGGACAGGTTGTTCTTCGCGGTTAAGCGCTTTTACTTCCTGCTGCGCCTGGCGCTTGTCATCATTGCGGCGGCGGCTGCGTTCGCGACGCGGCGTCTGTTGCTGCTCATCGCCGGTTTTCACTTTTTCCGCCGTTTCCTGCTGGCGGATATCGCGCGTTTCCGTATTTTGCTGCTGCGCCTGGCGACGGTTACGACGATTATCGTCGCGGCTCTCACCGCCGTCACGTCCGGCACGGTTATCACGGGTGTCGCGGCGTTCGTTACGATCGCGACGGTTGTTCTGGCGTGGCTTGCGACGATCCTGCTGACGCTCCGCTTTTTCTTCCGCTTTCGGCGCGGCTGTTTCGACGGTTTTCGTTTCTTCACCGCTGAACAGTTGTTTCAGCGCGTTAAGGAAGCGGCTAAACAGACCCGGCTGGGCAGGCTGCGCGGCGGCAACATTATCCTTTTTCGCCGTGGCGACGCTAACCGCCGGTTCGACAGGCGTCGGCGCCGGAGGCACATCTGGCATAGCGAATGTCGCCAGCGCAGGCTGTTCCGGGCGTTTACGCTCGGCGTACTCTTCTTCAGAAGGCAGCGCCATCGCTTCTTCGTGCAGCTTCGGCAGCATGTAGCTCAGGGTCGGCGTTTCTTCCCCTTTGCGTACGCGCAGCACGGAATAGTGCGGCGTTTCCATCTGATCGTTCGGGACGATGACACAGCGGACGCCATCCTGACGCGTCTCAATAGCGTTAACTGCCGTCCGTTTTTCGTTAAGCAGATAAGAGGCGATCGGCACAGGAACAATGGCATGGACTTCCTGCGTATTCTCTTTCAGCGCTTCTTCTTCAATCAGGCGCAGAATGGACAGCGACAGAGATTCGTTATCGCGCACGGTGCCGGTACCGCTACAGCGCGGACACACGTGATGGCTGGATTCGCCCAGCGACGGGCTCAGGCGCTGACGCGACATTTCGAGCAGGCCGAAGCGGGAAATATGGCTAATCTGAATACGCGCCCGGTCCTGACGTACCGCTTCACGCAGGCGGTTTTCTACCGCGCGCTGGTGACGTACCGGCGTCATATCGATAAAGTCGATAACGATCAGGCCGCCCAGGTCGCGCAGACGCAGCTGGCGGGCAATCTCGTCGGCCGCTTCGAGATTAGTGTTGAACGCGGTTTCTTCGATATCGCCGCCGCGAGTCGCGCGGGCGGAGTTGATATCGATGGCGGTTAACGCTTCGGTACTGTCAATGACAATGGAGCCGCCGGAGGGCAGGCGCACTTCACGCTGGAACGCTGACTCGATCTGCGATTCGATCTGGTAATGGCTGAACAACGGGATTTCACCGGTGTACAGCTTAATTTTGCTGCTAAAATCCGGGCGGCCCAACGCGGCGATATGCTGACGCGCCATTTCCATCACTTTTGGATTGTCGATCAGGATTTCACCGATATCCTGACGCAGATAGTCGCGAAACGCGCGTACGATGACGTTGCTTTCCTGATGGATCAGGAACGGCGCGGGACGGCTTTCAGCGGCTTTCTGAATGGCTTCCCAGTGTTTCAGGCGGAAGCTTAAATCCCACTGCAACGCTTCGGCGGATTTACCCACGCCCGCGGTACGTACGATAAGCCCCATCCCTTCAGGAAGTTCCAGACTGGCCAACGCTTCTTTTAACTCGGTACGATCGTCGCCTTCAATGCGACGGGAAATACCACCCGCGCGCGGGTTATTCGGCATCAGTACCAGGTAGCTGCCCGCCAGACTGATAAAGGTGGTTAACGCCGCGCCTTTGTTGCCGCGCTCTTCTTTATCGATTTGAACAATGACTTCCTGGCCTTCGCGTAACACGTCTTTAATGTTCGGGCGACCATGAGCGCTGTAGTTAGCGGGGAAATATTCGCGGGCAATTTCTTTTAACGGGAGGAAACCGTGGCGTTCTGCGCCGTAATCAACAAAAGCCGCTTCCAGGCTCGGTTCAATACGGGTAATTTTGCCTTTATAGATGTTCGCTTTTTTCTGCTCGTGTCCGGGGCTTTCTATATCCAGATCGTACAGACGCTGCCCATCTACAAGGGCGACGCGCAACTCTTCCTGCTGAGTTGCGTTGATTAACATTCTTTTCATCGTAACTTACTCATTATTCTTACGTTGACGACTAAGCTGCGGGCATGGTGACGCCTTACCGGGCATGAACCGATGGCCTCGTGACTATTTCGCGTCGCCAACCTCACGGTTATCGTCAGCTCAAAGAGGCGCAGAGTGTCGGTTGCCTGTATTTCATACGGAAACACAGCGCAATTATCAGGGAAGCAGCCTGGGCATTACTCTCCAGAGAAGATCCTATCTACCGGTAAGGACTGCAACCCGCAGCCCGCTAACTGTCTGAAAAATCAATACGTCTTACGCCATTGCTGCGTTGATGATCGGTCAGACAAAATGGGTTATTCCGCTAAACTTTTTGTTTTAACAAGTTTCGGTGCGGAAACCGCATCATTATTCCACTGCTAACCTTGTTATAGCAAGATGACTTTTACCATTTATCACCCGCTTACTCACAGTTTTTTCACCAGCGCGAGCCAATCGCTTTAATAACCAGCAAAACCGCAGTGAAAAATGTTCATCCACTGGCGTAGACGTCTCTATAAGCATAGAAAAATGTGTGGCGCGAATCTCACAGGCTATTTAGAATCGCCCCCCATGAAAACAGAAACGCCATCCGTAAAAATTGTTGCTATCGCCGCTGACGAAGCGGGGCAACGCATTGATAACTTTTTGCGCACCCAACTGAAAGGGGTACCAAAAAGTATGATTTATCGCATCTTGCGTAAAGGCGAGGTGCGGGTGAACAAAAAACGCATTAAACCGGAATACAAACTGGAAGCGGGCGATGAAGTCCGCATTCCGCCGGTTCGCGTTGCTGAACGGGAAGAAGAGGCCGTGTCGCCGCATTTGCAAAAAGTAGCGGCGTTGGCGGACGTCATTTTGTATGAAGACGAGCATATTCTGGTGCTGAATAAGCCTTCCGGCACCGCCGTACACGGCGGGAGCGGGTTAAGTTTTGGCGTCATCGAAGGGCTGCGGGCGTTGCGTCCGGAAGCGCGATTCCTGGAACTGGTGCATCGTCTTGACCGCGATACCTCCGGCGTGCTGTTGGTGGCGAAAAAACGCTCCGCGCTGCGTTCGCTGCATGAGCAACTGCGCGAAAAGGGAATGCAGAAAGATTATCTGGCGCTGGTGCGCGGCCAGTGGCAATCGCACGTTAAAACCGTACAGGCGCCATTATTAAAGAACATTCTGCAAAGCGGCGAACGCATTGTTCGCGTGAGCCAGGAAGGCAAACCGTCAGAAACGCGCTTCAAGGTGGAAGAGCGCTATGCCTTCGCCACGCTGGTGCGCTGTAGCCCGGTCACGGGCCGTACGCATCAGATTCGCGTACATACCCAATATGCCGGTCACCCTATTGCGTTCGACGATCGCTACGGCGACCGTGAGTTTGATCAACAGCTTACCGAAGCGGGAACTGGTCTTAAACGTCTCTTTCTGCACGCCGCGGCGCTGAAGTTCACGCATCCGGGAACGGGCGAAGTCATGCGCATTGAAGCGCCAATGGATAAGCAATTGAAGCGCTGCCTTGAGGTATTACGTAGTAAAGCCTGATGCACGTTGCTTATCAGGCCTACAATCGTGTGATGCACCGTAGGCCTGATAAGACGCATCGCGTCGCCATCAGGCAGATTAATCAGGCATTCAGCGGGTTCATCTCTTCCCGCCGCAGCATTTGACACAACGCGATCAGCGGCAAACCGATCAAGGTATTTGGGTCACGACCTTCCAGGCGTTCAAATAATGCAATGCCTAAACCTTCGCTTTTAAAACTTCCCGCGCAGTGCAGCGGATGCTCTTTACGGACATAGTCGTCTATTTCCGCTTCGCTTAAATGGCGAAAATGAACGTCAAAAGGCTCCACTTCGGTTTGTAAGTGCCCGGAGGCGGAGTTATACAGTGCCAGTCCGGTATAAAACGTCACAATATTTCCGCTGGCTTTGGCTAATTGCTGACGCGCTTTTTCTTCCGTCAGCGGTTTGCCGGTGATTTCGCCGTCCAGAACACAAATTTGGTCGGAGCCAATAATCAAATGATTCGGGAAACGCGCGGCGAGCGATTGCGCCTTCGCCTGCGCCAGCCGCAGCACCAACTGACGCGGCGCTTCGCCCGGCATGGGGGTTTCATCAACATCCGGCGCGGCGCATTCGAAAGGAATCGTCAGCTTTTCCAGCAGCGCGCGACGCCAGGGAGAGGTAGACGCAAGGATGAGACGGGGCATATTTTTTCCCTCAGATATAGCGTAATGATGAGAGCCATCTTAAACTATGCTCTTCGGTCTTCAAGCCTGTCATACTGACTCGTCTTGAGCGAAAATAAGTCTGTAACCCGCAATGTGTGCGAATTATTGGCAAAAGGCAACCGCAGGCTGCCTTTTTCTTTGACTATATGACGTTACGAAGTTAATATGCGCGCCCTATGCAAAAGGTAAAATTACCCCTGACTCTTGATCCGGTTCGTACCGCTCAAAAACGCCTTGATTACCAGGGTATCTATACCCCCGATCAGGTTGAGCGCGTTGCCGAGTCTGTAGTCAGTGTGGACAGTGATGTGGAATGCTCCATGTCGTTCGCTATCGATAACCAGCGTCTCGCCGTTTTAACCGGCGATGCGGTCGTTACGGTGTCGCTCGAATGCCAGCGTTGCGGGAAACCGTTTACCCATCAGGTTCACACAACGTATTGTTTTAGCCCTGTCCGTTCCGACGAGCAGGCTGAAGCACTGCCGGAAGCGTATGAGCCGATTGAGGTAAACGAATTCGGCGAAATCGATCTGCTGGCGACGGTTGAAGATGAAATCATCCTCGCCTTGCCGGTAGTTCCGGTGCATGATTCTGAACACTGTGAAGTGTCCGAGGCGGACATGGTCTTTGGCGAACTGCCTGATGAAGCGCAAAAGCCAAACCCATTTGCCGTATTAGCCAGCTTAAAGCGTAAGTAATAGGTCTTCCCCGCGGACGCAGGGATAAACCGTAATTGAGGAGTAAGGTCCATGGCCGTACAACAGAATAAACCAACCCGTTCCAAACGTGGCATGCGTCGTTCCCATGACGCTCTGACCGCAGTCACCAGCCTGTCTGTAGACAAAACTTCTGGTGAAAAACACCTGCGTCACCACATCACTGCCGACGGTTACTACCGCGGCCGTAAGGTCATCGCTAAGTAATCGCGCGATACTCGATGCCTTTTGCATCACAGGCGTGCCTGTGGTGTAAAAGCCGAAGAGTACAAGCGTGATAAAGCTTAGTGAGGATTTCTCCGCGTAAGCGGAGAACACCGAACCAGGCAGCGACGATACCTTGACACGTCTAACCCTGGCGTTAGATGTCATGGGGGGCGATTTTGGTCCTTCCGTGACGGTGCCTGCAGCATTGCAGGCACTGAACGCTAATTCGCAGCTCACTCTTCTTTTAGTCGGGAATCCCGATATTATCACGCCATTACTTGCCAAAGCTGACTTTGAACAACGTTCGCGTCTGCAGATTATCCCTGCACAGTCAGTTATTGCCAGTGATGCCCGGCCTTCGCAGGCGATCCGCGCCAGTCGCGGGACATCCATGCGTGTGGCCCTGGAGCTTGTGAAAGAAGGCCGAGCCGAAGCTTGCGTTAGCGCCGGTAATACCGGGGCGCTGATGGGGCTGGCGAAATTATTGCTCAAGCCTCTTGAGGGGATTGAGCGTCCGGCGTTGGTGACGGTATTACCGCATCAGCAAAAGGGCAAAACGGTAGTGCTTGATTTGGGTGCCAACGTCGACTGTGACAGTACCATGCTGGTGCAGTTTGCCGTGATGGGCGCCGTTTTGGCGGAAGAGGTCGTCGGGATCAAAAATCCCCGCGTGGCGCTACTCAATATCGGGGAAGAAGAAACCAAAGGTCTCGACAGTATTCGCGAAGCCTCTTTAATGTTAAAAACAGTCCCAACCATCAATTACATCGGCTACCTTGAGGCGAATGAGTTACTGACGGGAAAAACCGATGTACTGGTGTGTGACGGCTTTACAGGCAATGTCACACTTAAAACGATGGAGGGGGTTGTCAGAATGTTCCTTTCACTGCTGAAATCACAGGGCGAGGGGAAAAAACGGTCGTGGTGGCTGCTGTTATTAAAACGTTGGTTACAAAAAAGCCTGACGAGGCGATTCAGTCACCTCAACCCCGACCAGTATAATGGCGCCTGTCTGTTAGGATTGCGCGGCACGGTGATAAAAAGTCATGGTGCGGCCAATCAGCGAGCATTTGCAGTCGCGATTGAACAGGCAGTGCAGGCGGTGCAGCGACAAGTTCCTCAGCGAATTGCCGCTCGCCTGGAATCTGTATACCCAGCCGGATTTGAACCGCTGGACGATGGCAAAGGCGTAAACCTGCGGGCGCACAGATAATATCGCTGTCTCCCCGGCGCCGCCAGCGTGCCAGACGTTTACAGGTAACGGTATATAACCGAAAAGTGACTGAGCGTACATGTATACGAAGATTATTGGTACTGGCAGCTATCTGCCCGAACAAGTGCGGACTAACGCCGATCTGGAAAAAATGGTTGAGACCTCTGACGAGTGGATTGTCACTCGTACAGGTATTCGTGAACGCCATATCGCCGCGCCGAATGAAACTGTCGCGACGATGGGCTTTACCGCTGCGAATCGCGCGATTGAGATGGCGGGGATCGATAAAGACCAAATTGGCTTGATTGTGGTGGCTACCACATCAGCAACGCATGCATTTCCAAGCGCGGCATGTCAGATTCAAAGTATGCTCGGTATTAAAGGTTGCCCGGCGTTTGATGTCGCGGCAGCGTGCGCAGGTTTCACCTACGCGTTAAGCATCGCCGACCAGTACGTTAAATCCGGCGCGGTTAAACACGCGCTGGTGGTCGGTTCCGATGTATTAGCCCGCACTTGCGATCCTGGCGATCGCGGTACGATCATTATTTTCGGCGATGGCGCAGGCGCGGCCGTACTGAGCGCTTCTGAAGAACCGGGTATTATCTCCACTCATCTTCATGCCGATGGCCGTTACGGTGAATTACTGACCCTGCCGAATGCCGATCGCGTAAATCCGGATAACCCGATTTACCTGACGATGGCGGGCAATGAAGTCTTTAAAGTGGCGGTCACTGAACTGGCGCATATTGTCGATGAGACGCTGGCGGCTAATAACCTGGATCGCTCAGAACTCGACTGGCTGGTGCCGCATCAGGCTAACCTGCGTATCATTAGCGCGACAGCGAAAAAACTCGGCATGTCGATGGACAATGTCGTCGTCACGCTGGACAGGCACGGCAATACCTCCGCGGCTTCTGTGCCGTGCGCGCTGGATGAAGCCGTGCGTGACGGGCGAATTAAAGCCGGTCAGCTGGTATTGCTTGAAGCCTTCGGGGGTGGATTCACCTGGGGCTCCGCGCTGATTCGTTTCTAGTATAAGGATTTAAACATGACGCAATTTGCATTTGTGTTCCCCGGTCAGGGTTCTCAGAGCGTTGGGATGTTGGCCGAAATGGCGGCAAATTACCCTATCGTAGAAGAAACGTTTGCTGAAGCTTCTGCGGCTCTGGGATATGATCTGTGGGCGCTCACCCAGCAAGGTCCAGCGGAAGAACTGAATAAAACCTGGCAGACGCAGCCGGCGTTATTAACCGCTTCCGTCGCGCTTTGGCGCGTTTGGCAGCAGCAGGGCGGTAAAATGCCTGCGTTAATGGCAGGTCACAGCTTGGGCGAATATTCCGCGCTGGTTTGCGCTGGCGTCATCAACTTTGCTGATGCCGTTCGTCTGGTGGAAATGCGCGGTAAATTCATGCAGGAAGCGGTTCCGGAAGGTACTGGCGGCATGTCTGCGATCATCGGGCTGGATGATGCCTCTATTGCTAAAGCCTGTGAAGAATCTGCCGAAGGGCAGGTTGTTTCGCCGGTTAACTTTAACTCGCCTGGACAGGTGGTTATCGCCGGGCATAAAGAGGCGGTAGAACGCGCGGGCGCAGCCTGTAAAGCCGCTGGCGCGAAACGCGCGCTGCCGCTGCCGGTGAGCGTACCGTCGCACTGCGCGCTGATGAAACCAGCGGCAGATAAGCTGGCGGTTGAATTAGCCAAAATTACCTTTAGCGCGCCAACGGTGCCGGTAGTAAACAACGTTGACGTGAAATGTGAAACCGATGCCGCCGCTATCCGCGATGCGCTGGTTCGCCAGTTGTACAATCCGGTACAGTGGACGAAGAGCGTGGAATTTATCGCGGCGCAGGGCGTTGAACATCTTTATGAAGTGGGTCCAGGTAAAGTCCTCACTGGTCTGACGAAACGTATTGTCGACACCCTGACAGCGTCGGCGCTGAACGAGCCGGCGGCGCTGTCTGCGGCACTTACGCAATAAAAGAGGAAAACCATGAGCTTTGAAGGAAAGATTGCGCTGGTGACTGGTGCAAGCCGTGGCATAGGCCGCGCAATTGCAGAGACTCTCGTTGCCCGCGGCGCGAAAGTTATCGGGACTGCGACCAGTGAAAATGGTGCGAAGAACATTAGCGACTATTTAGGTGCTAACGGGAAAGGTTTGATGTTGAATGTGACCGATCCTGCATCTATTGAATCTGTTCTGGAAAATATTCGCGCAGAATTTGGTGAAGTGGATATCCTGGTTAATAATGCCGGTATCACTCGTGATAATCTGTTGATGCGAATGAAAGATGATGAGTGGAACGATATTATCGAAACCAATTTATCATCCGTTTTCCGCCTGTCAAAAGCGGTAATGCGCGCTATGATGAAAAAGCGTTGTGGTCGCATTATCACTATTGGTTCTGTGGTTGGTACCATGGGAAATGCAGGTCAGGCAAACTACGCTGCGGCGAAAGCGGGCCTGATCGGTTTCAGTAAATCACTGGCGCGTGAAGTTGCGTCCCGTGGTATTACTGTCAATGTTGTGGCTCCGGGTTTTATTGAAACGGACATGACGCGTGCGCTGTCTGACGATCAGCGTGCGGGTATTCTGGCGCAGGTGCCTGCGGGTCGCCTCGGCGGCGCTCAGGAAATCGCCAGTGCGGTTGCATTTTTAGCCTCTGACGAAGCGAGTTACATCACTGGTGAGACTTTGCACGTCAACGGCGGAATGTACATGGTTTAATCACGATTGAAAAATATTTGCGTTATTAGGGCGAAAGGCCGCAAAATAACGTAAAATCGTGGTAAGACCTGCCGGGATTTAGTTGCAAATTTTTCAACATTTTATACACTACGAAAACCATCGCGAAAGCGAGTTTTGATAGGAAATTTAAGAGTATGAGCACTATCGAAGAACGCGTTAAGAAAATTATCGGCGAACAGCTGGGCGTTAAGCAGGAAGAAGTAACCAACAATGCTTCTTTCGTTGAAGACCTGGGCGCAGATTCTCTTGACACCGTTGAGCTGGTAATGGCTCTGGAAGAAGAGTTTGATACTGAGATTCCGGACGAAGAAGCTGAGAAAATCACCACCGTTCAGGCTGCCATTGATTACATCAACGGCCACCAGGCGTAAGTGAACATCTCCAGGCGGTCGTTCGACCGCCTGAGTTTTATCTTTTTGTCCCACTAGAATCATTTTCCCTCCCTGGAGGACAACCGTGTCTAAGCGTCGTGTAGTTGTGACCGGACTGGGCATGTTGTCTCCTGTCGGCAATACCGTAGAGTCTACCTGGAAAGCTCTCCTTGCCGGTCAGAGTGGCATCAGCCTGATCGACCATTTCGATACTAGCGCCTATGCAACGAAATTTGCTGGCTTAGTAAAGGATTTTAACTGTGATGACATTATCTCGCGCAAAGAACAGCGCAAGATGGATGCCTTCATTCAATATGGAATTGTCGCTGGCGTACAGGCCATGCAGGATTCTGGCCTTGAAGCGACGGAAGAGAACGCAAGCCGTATTGGCGCCGCTATCGGCTCCGGTATCGGTGGTCTCGGTCTGATCGAAGAAAACCACAGTTCGCTGGTAAAAGGCGGACCGCGTAAGATTAGCCCGTTCTTTGTCCCGTCGACGATTGTTAACATGGTAGCAGGCCATCTGACTATCATGTATGGCCTGCGTGGGCCAAGCATCTCTATTGCGACTGCCTGTACTTCAGGCGTGCATAACATCGGCCATGCCGCGCGTATCATCGCCTATGGCGATGCGGACGCGATGGTGGCAGGTGGCGCAGAAAAAGCCAGTACGCCGCTGGGCGTAGGTGGTTTTGGCGCAGCGCGCGCGCTGTCGACCCGCAACGATAACCCACAGGCGGCGAGCCGTCCGTGGGATAAAGAACGCGATGGTTTTGTACTGGGCGACGGTGCCGGTATGTTGGTGCTTGAAGAGTACGAACATGCAAAAGCGCGTGGTGCGAAAATCTATGCTGAAATCGTCGGCTTTGGTATGAGCAGCGATGCTTACCATATGACGTCGCCGCCGGAAAATGGCGCAGGCGCTGCGCTGGCGATGGTTAACGCGTTGCGTGATGCCGCGATTGAGCCTGCTCAGATTGGCTACGTCAACGCACACGGCACGTCGACGCCTGCCGGCGACAAAGCTGAGACGCAGGCGGTTAAGTCAGTCTTTGGCGATGCCGCAAGCCGAGTGATGGTGAGCTCGACCAAATCGATGACCGGCCATCTGTTGGGTGCCGCAGGCGCAGTAGAGTCTATTTTCTCTATTCTGGCGCTACGCGATCAGGCCATTCCGCCAACCATTAATCTGGATAACCCGGATGAAGGTTGCGATCTGGACTTCGTGCCGCATGAAGCGCGCCAGGTCAGCGATCTGGAGTACGCTCTGTGTAACTCCTTTGGTTTTGGCGGTACTAACGGTTCGTTGATTTTCAAACGCGTGTAGTTGGTTTCAAAGCCTATAAAAACGGAGCGCGATGCGCTCTGTTTTTTTTTACGTGCGCCGTGACAGACGCTGTTCTTCAGCTGTGGTGGCTAAAGAACGACTAAGAGGTGAAAGACCTCCACACACCCGGTGAGAGGAAGTGTTGGCCGAAGGCAAGGGTGTCTACCGCGAGGAGAATCTGAAGGAAGCCGGAAGCAAAATGCTGGCCTGACGAACTGGAAGCGCCGTATACGAACCCGTACGTACGGTGGTGTGAGAGGACGGCGGGAGCAATCCCGCGCCTCCTACTCGATCTTATGGGCAGTGTTTACTGATAAGTGAAGGAGAATTGCACTACCGCTTTGAACTCCCCGGCGGTGACGTAGCCGGTTGGCGTATATAAGCGAGCGGAAAGCGGGAACGTGGCACTACGGCTGATACTATCCACATTGACGGCCAACGCCCCCTGCGGTGAGATCTCCGTGATGTGGTCACGGCTCATGATCTGTAGCGCCATTCCGGTGGCATCCCCCTGCGTATTGGCAAACTTAGTCGGATCGTCGTTATCGGCGTCGCCGGTAAACGTGACAGTGACCTGCGTGGTGGAGGCCGGACAGGCGGAGAGTGTTAGTGCAAAATCTTGCCATTCGCTGGTATCGCTAACATTGGGGTAATCGACAGCGCGTGCCTGCTCAAACGTCACTGTCTGGTCTTTCGTTTCGGCATCGACGGTACAAGCGGAAGCGACCACCGTGCCGCTCAGGTTAATATCGGCTGCCCGGGCATGCGTGCAGGCCAGGATAATCCACAGGCTGACAACAATGGCGGCGCGTGTTCTGGTTGCCTGTTGCATGATCATGCTACCTCGTCTTATTGATAGGTAAATGTAGCCTGTACCTGGCCTACAATCGTACCTGGCCCCACGCCGCCCTTCGAAACTGCACGGGTACGTAGTTGCAGATCGTAAGCATGAGTACCTGATGGAATGGTAACGTTTTCCAGAGAAGTGCCATTGCTTAATGTTGTCGCACCATCCTGGGTGGTTAACTCCAACGCCAGGTTTGTGGCGGAACCGGTATTCAGATATTTGGTAGCGTCGGTATCTGTGGTACCGCTGAAGGCGACGCTAAAGCTGGAAGTTGAGGCCGGGCAGGCGGTCAGCCTCAGGGTAAATTCTTTCCAGCCGGTAGAACTGCCACCAGCGGATAAACTGTCCGCCTGAATATTATCCCCCAGGTTTACTTCCAGTGAGTCGTTGCCCCCATTGACCACGCAGGGGGAAGCGACAACAGTACCAGTAATATCAATATTCACGGCCTGACTGGTCGCAGAAAACAAACCACTACAGATCAGTGTTGCCAGCGCCAGTTTTTTATTTACGATCATTTTCATTGTTATTCCTTAACGTTTAGTTATAGCTAACATCAAACTCCAGTGCTGACTTCACTCTGCCCGCAGTGACGGTGCTGCTGTTATCAATGTAATAGCCAATTTTATAATTCGGGATGTCATAATCTCCCGAACCGGTATAATCGAGGGGGATATCTGTATTAAATTTTCCATAGCCAGATCCGTCGGCATTTTGTAATTGCACATATACCCCATTGGCATAACCTGTGCCGGTTTCCGTTTTCATCACGCCATTCGAAGCATCATGGGCACCATAAACGGCTTTCAGTTCATAACTGATGCCGTTAATCGCGCCGGGGCAGTTAGTGAGCTTGAGCGGTGGCGTGATATCAATGACATTCTGCGCCCCGTTAACCAGATTACTGCCATACAATGGAGGTAGTTTGATTTCTGTAGGTGCATTAATTGTGCATGCCGTCATCTTCGGTTGGCTACCAGAAATACCGTTATAAACAACACCAGAAAATAAAGGGGTACCAACGCCATCTGGGTTATGAATGTTTAGTGTCACAATGGGGGCCGATGTGATATTCCCAGCAGGAACGTTATCAGTCAATCTAACAAGTTGGTAATACACATGAATATATGTGTTCAGTGTATCGGTTGAGATATTTCCAGAAAGATTTACACGATAATCTGGCGAGGTAGTTGAGCCATCAACCGGATCGGTGGAAGATGATGTGATCTTCAGCCTATATTTAATGCCAATGCCGGCGTTATTGGTCGCATAAAGATTATCCCCAAGCTGAGTGCCGCTGATGGATAGATCGGCATAAGAGTTATGCGTGTCATCGTTAACATATATCTTAATAGGCGTTGAGCCATTTTCGGCCCACCAGCCATTGTCCTGACCGGCGTTGGCCGGGATAGTCAAATCGATAAATTTATACTGTTTAGGCGTGATAGTCGCATCGTAAAAATAATCAGCACTAGCCGTATTCGATAATAAAAAATTACCGACGATGAGCAGTATGGTTAAAAAAGACTTTTGCATCAGGTTCTCCTTTATTACTGACAACGCGCATTCATTTCCACAACGCCACTGGCGGGCGTGGCTTCAGGTAGCTGATAGGTGATGCGGCACTGTTCATTGCCTGTCTGGCCCCATTTTGCGGTTAGTGTCCCTTGATCTGTCATCCCTGACAGGTAAACCTGACCACCATCACCAACTATCGCCGCCGAGGCGGTGGTGGACTGGCTATCGGACACCATCGCGCCAAACGGTACGACATCGCCGTTGCTGCGGGTTAACGTCATCAGGACGCGCTTGCCCACGTGAGTATCGAATCGGGCGCGAACCACCGCGCCGCGCGTTGGGGTGACGGTCTGGCTGGAGAGCGTCAGGTCGGCATCGTCAGGTAACTCTTCCGTGTTCAGTGAAATCGCACCTTCCCGATAGGGGCTGATGTACGGCACGATGGTATAACCGCGGAAGTCGGTGCTGACTCCGGTCTGGTTATTGATGCTGACGCCGCTGGCGCCCGGGGCTTCTACCAGCGCGATCGTTTCGCCCAGCGGCTGACTCAAGGTAATGCCGTGGGCATGGGCCACAACGCCGCCTTCAATGCCGTAGTTCACGCGCTGCTGATCGTGGTCATAACCGTATGCCGCATTGACCCGAGCATAGGAACCCTGGTAATCGAGACTGCCATAACCGCCGTTGCCCTCGCCGTGGTTGGTTTCGCTCTCCTGCACGCTCCAGTTGAGATTCTGATCTTCCAGCGCAGCCCCGTTTAGTCCCACCGTATGACTGGTATCGCCCTGTTTACTGGTATTCAGGTTGTAGCTGGCCCAGCTGTTCTTCAGCCAGTAATCGAGCGGAATATTGATGTTCAGAGAGAAAATCTGATCCTCTTCGTAGGTTTTGGTGCTGTCGTGACCATTGTTATTGCTATCGTCACTGGCGTTGGTATTACGGTTATAGCTGTAGTTCAGGCTGTAGGTGATGCCGTTCCAACTGTTGCTGTAACCCACACCGATGGAGCGCATTTTTCGGTCACTGTTCCAGTAATCCTGGCTGATGGCGTTAAGTGAGACGGAGCCGCCGTTCTCCCACAAATTCTGGCTGAGCTGGATTTCGGCGCGGTTCTTTTTACGATCCGTGGTGTTCTGCCAGTCGTCGTCCCGCCAGGTGTCCAGCACCTCCTGGAGGGTGTAGTAGCCCGATGTAGAGTAGCGATAACCCGAAATAGAGACATTGGTGCCGGTTTCGAGAATATTTTTACTGTAACGGATGCGCCAGGACTGGCCGCTCTCTTTATCCTGATCTTTTTGCGTTGACCATGCCTGAGTGCCATCCACCGAGACGGCACCCAACTCGCCGAAGTTTTTTCCAAGCCCGGTGAGCAGGGACTTGTAGTGCTGTGAGAACTGGCCCCCGCCGTATACCGTAAGCCCGGCTGGCAGGCCATAAATCAGGGTGGCCTGGGTAAACATTTTTTTGTCGATATCGCTCTCATAGGGGCGATACTGGCCGCTGGTCACGCTGTACTTTAGCCGCCCTTCGCGCTGCAGAATAGGCAGAGAGGCGAAGGCCACCGTCTGATGCTGTTCGCTACCGTCGGCCTCTTTAATTGTGACGTCAAGATCGCCGCTGCTGCCGGTCGGGTACATATCGGTAATCTCAAATGCGCCCGGCGAAACATAGCTTTGATAAATGGTGTAACCATTCTGTTTGATAATTACCTGCGCGTTAGTACGGGCGATGCCGCGCACCACCGGCGCGTAGCCACGCTGGCTATCGGGCAACATATCATCGTCGGAGGCCAGCTGTGCGCCGCGGAACGGCACACTATCAAACAGCTCGGAGGGCGCGGTGCTGTCGCCGAGCGTCAGCTGACTTTTCAGCGCGATAATATTGCGCTGGGCGTAGGTGTAGAGCGAATCCCAGCTTTCATCGGCGCTATCGCCGTTGACGTTGCGATTCCAGGTGCTGTAGTTGCGAATGCGCCAGGGGCCAATATTCAGGCCCGGACGCAGGCTCAGATAATAGCTGTCGGAGTCGATCATATCGCCGCGGCGCGCTTTGGTGTTGGCGCCGGAAAAGCTATAGTTGAGCAGCAGGGCGTTAATGCCCTCATCGAGCCGTTCCGGGGCAATGTAGCCGCGGGCATGGCTGTCTACGGCGGCCTGCGGAATAGACAGCCGTAGCTGCTGGCGTTCAAAGGCGAACTCGGCGCTGGCCTGCGGGATCGCCGCCAGGTTAGCGCAGTCGCCGTGACCAGCAAGATTTGGAAACGCGTCGGTACGAATACCGAACTCGCGCAGCGAGTCAACGCTGAAGCAGGGCTGCAAAGTGGTGTTGCCTGTAGTATCCTTTTGCATAACAAAATTAACGTCATGCACGCCAGCGGACGATTTATTCACAATGACGTCAACGCGATAGGTGCCAGGCATTTGGCCTATGCCTTCTTCAAAAGCGGAAAGATCGGTAAGCTCTTTTCCCGGCCCGTCGATCCCCAGCAGCGCTGGGTTAAAATATTCGCGGGCAAACGCAGTGTTACCGGCTGGCAGTGCGCACTGCAGGGCGATAAAGCAGGCGATTCGACTGAGCGTCATTATTTTTTTGTATGCGTCTGCATTCATCCCGATATCCTTTCGGTGTGGTCTCACAGGCGTTTGTGGTGTTCAGACCCGATAGAGCCGAAATCGTTAATAAGTGTCCAGGTTACGTCGCCGCTGGCCTCGGCGGGCGCGGTAAAGCTGGCGGAACTCATCGGCGCGACATAGGTAGCGTCTTTCACGGTGCTGGTTCCTATCTTCACCGTGCTGAAGTTCATATAGTAGGCTGTGGGATTGGTCACGGTAAGACGGTTACCGCTGTGCTGCCAGGTCAGCTTCGCGGTGACGTTTTCCGGTTGCTCCGTCAACGCCTGCGGACGGTAAATTAATTTAATGCGGGTTTTCACCGCAATTTGCAGAGTGTTAACGTTATCCTGCTTTTCCGTCGTCGATGGGATCGACTTAATATTCATCCAGTAGAGGGACTCACGATCTTCCGGCAGATTGCCGCCAGTACGGAGAATTCGCAGATTATTTTCCTGCCCTGCGCCTAAACGAAAAAGCGGCGGCGTGACCATAAACGGCGATTTATCGCTGCTTTTTTCCCCAGCGTCACTCCATGATTGAATGAGATAAGAAGATTGGTCCGGATTTTTAACGCTAATCGACGTTTCTTTTTTATCGCCGTTATAAATAATACGGGTTCCGCCGATAATAACACCAGCCTGTACGGTTGCCGTAGTGAATATAAGCGTGGCGGCAGTGAGTAAACTATATTTATTCATGGAGTATCTCCAAAGCAAAGCCGGGTCCATCCGGCTTTATTGGTTTACTAAAACGAGAGAATAAATTCCGCGCGATTAGTTGTAGGTCAGAGTAAAGTTAACGACGCCGTTGGCATCGCCGCCTGATACGCTGTCTTCTGTCGCGATATAACGGGCGAAAAAGTCGAGGTTTGTTTCTTCTGCCGCATCGGAGGCAATAGTAACGGATTTAGACTCAGTACCCAGCGGCAGTTCGCTGGTATCGCTATTCAATAACTGGATAGCGACACCTTTAGCGACGCCGGTAGTGCCGTAACCGGTGATTTGCAGATAGTCGTTATTAAGGGTGTCCGGCGTACCGTCATATTTTACGGAAACCGGTTTTCCCAGCAGCTCTGCAGGGCAGGCGGTTAATACCAGTGAAAACTTGGTGGTTGCTGCCGTTGAGCCAGCGTTGGTAAACGCTGTTTTAGAGACCTCGCCCAGCTTGACATCCTGAGAACTGGTGACACTGCCGTTAATTTTGCAACCTGCTTCGATGATTTTGCCGGTAAAATTAACTTGGCCATCCTGAGCCATTGCAGTCGAAGCAAGCCCCATTGCGGTGAATAATACAGCAGCGGCAAATTTTCCTTTCATTAAAAATGTCCTTTCATGGTCGACTCGATACGTAGATATTACTCAGCGCACGATAAATAGGCTTTGAGTAATAAATATATTAATTATGACTTTCTAATTGCAGTATTAAATATGATAGGGTAACGTCAGGCGATACCCAATTGCATTTTGACCATATATGAAAGTTATGGCTATAAATAATATCTAATTAGTGCTTTTTGTTTTGCTAAATATATTCGCTCGATAAATCAATTTCGTAATTTAAGATGTTGTGATTAATATTATTGCTATAATTTATTTGTCATGGTTGACATAAATATGCCTTTTCTTATTAAAATAAGGAAAATCCGAAAAATAACGTGTTATCTTGCTGGCAAAGCCCTTGCGCGCAGGCCATTCCCCTGACACTCTGATGGGCTGTTATCTGGAGGATGAATGTATCTGATTAACGGCCAATCCACTGAACGACTCGCGGTGAATGACCGGGGGGTGCAGTTCGGAGACGGTTGCTTTACCACTGCTCGGATCGCGGCGGGGGAGATTGCCCTATTTTCCCGTCATCTGGCTCGCCTGGAAGAAACGTGCTCTCGTTTGGCGATCCCCTTTAACGATTGGGATGTATTAGCAAAAGAGATGCGCCGCCTGGCACAACCGCATCGGGAAGGCGTGCTGAAAGTGATGATTACTCGTGGCGCAGGCGGACGCGGTTACAGCGCCGCCAGTTGTCAATTACCCACACGGATTCTTAGCGTGTCGCCTTATCCTGCCCACTATGCCCGCTGGAAAAACGAGGGCATCACTCTCACCCTTAGTCCCATACCGCTTGGGCGCAATCCTTATCTTGCCGGATTAAAACATCTGAACCGCCTCGAACAGGTGTTGATTCGCTCTCATCTTGAGCAGACGGACGCCGATGAGGCGCTGGTTCTTGACAGCGAGGGATGGGTTACGGAATGCTGTGCGGCTAATTTGTTTTGGCGTACAGGCGATATTGTTTTTACGCCGCGTCTGGATCAGGCCGGGGTGAACGGCATTATGCGACAATTTTGTTTACGCCAACTGGCGCAATCTCCTTTCCAGGTTCTTGAAGTACAGGCGAGAGAGGAGGCGGTCAGGCAGGCGGATGAGGTTATCATCTGCAACGCGCTAATGCCGATTATTCCCATACGCGCCTATCACGGGACGTCGTATTCTTCGCGAACACTGTTTCAATTTTTAGCCCCATTTTGTGAGCATCCGAATTAGTTATGAAAAAATTGTCAGGCGTTTTCCTTCTGCTGTTGGTTGTGCTGGGTATTGCCGCGGGCGTGGGGATGTGGAAAGTTCGCCATCTGGCAAACAGCACGTTACTTATTAAAAACGAGACTATCTTTACGCTCAAGGCGGGAACGGGGCGGCTGGCGCTTGGCGACCAGCTTTATGATGAAAAAATCATTAATCGCCCCCGGGTATTTCAGTGGCTGCTGCGCGTGGAGCCTGAGTTATCGCACTTTAAAGCGGGAACTTACCGTTTTACGCCCGGGATGACCGTACGGGAGATGCTTGAGTTGCTGGAGAGCGGCAAAGAAGCGCAATTCCCGTTGCGGTTTGTGGAAGGGATGCGCCTTAGCGATTACCTGAAACAGCTACGAGAGGCGCCGTATATTCGCCATACATTGCCGGATGATGACTACGCCACTGTCGCTCAGGCATTAAAGCTTGCGCATCCGGAATGGGTAGAAGGGTGGTTCTGGCCTGATACCTGGATGTATACCGCCAACACCAGCGATGTCGCTATTCTCAAGCGAGCGCACCAAAAGATGGTGAAAGCTGTCGATACTGTCTGGAAAGGCCGGGCCGAGGGGCTGCCTTATAAAGATCAGAACCAACTGGTGACAATGGCCTCGATTATTGAAAAAGAAACGGCTGTCGCCAGCGAACGCGATCAGGTGGCCTCAGTCTTTATTAATCGCCTGAGAATCGGTATGCGCCTTCAGACCGATCCCACCGTGATTTACGGGATGGGGACGAGTTATAATGGTAACTTGTCGCGTGCGGATCTGGAAAAGCCGACGGCTTATAACACGTATACCATAACCGGGCTGCCGCCAGGACCGATTGCATCGCCCAGCGAAGCGTCATTGCAGGCGGCGGCGCATCCGGCGAAAACGCCGTATCTCTATTTTGTGGCCGACGGTAAAGGCGGTCACACATTTAACACCAATCTTGCCAGCCATAATCGGTCAGTGAAGGAGTATCTGAAAGTGCTTAAGGAAAAAAATGGGCAGTAATTATATCGTCATCGAGGGCCTGGAAGGCGCCGGAAAAACCACTGCGCGCGACGTGGTGGTGGAGACCCTTGAGCAACTGGGTATTCGTAACATGATTTTTACCCGTGAGCCGGGCGGTACGCAGCTTGCCGAAAAACTAAGAAGTCTGGTGCTGGATATCCGATCGGTAGGCGACGAAGTGATTACCGATAAAGCGGAAGTACTGATGTTTTATGCCGCTCGCGTACAGCTCGTCGAAACGGTAATCAAACCCGCGCTGGCGCAAGGCATATGGGTGATCGGCGATCGCCACGACCTCTCGACCCAGGCGTATCAGGGGGGAGGGCGCGGCATTGATCAAACCATGCTGGCGACACTACGCGATGCCGTGCTGGGCGATTTTCGCCCTGACCTGACGCTGTATCTGGATGTCACGCCGGAAGTCGGACTAAAACGCGCCAGAGCGCGCGGCGATTTGGATCGCATTGAGCAGGAATCTTTTGATTTCTTTAACCGGACTCGCTCGCGTTATCTGGAACTGGCGGCGCAAGACTCGCGTATCCGCACCATTGACGCGACCCAGCCGCTGGATGCCGTCATGCGCGACATTCGCGCCACGGTGACGAAGTGGGTGCAGGAGCAAGCGGCATGAAATGGTATCCATGGTTACGGCCCGCCTATGAAAAACTGGTAGAAAGTTACCAGGCGGGACGTGGGCACCATGCGCTACTGATTCAGGCCTTACCTGGCATGGGCGACGAGGCGCTGTGCTATGCGCTGAGCCGTTATCTGTTATGCCAGCAGCCTGAGGGCCACAAAAGCTGTGGGCATTGCCGTGGCTGTCAGCTTATGCAGGCTGGCACGCATCCGGACTATTACACGCTGACGCCGGATAAAGGCAAAAGCAGCCTC
This sequence comes from Salmonella sp. 741265073_HBA, assembly GCF_046569105.1. NCBI lineage: Bacteria > Pseudomonadati > Pseudomonadota > Gammaproteobacteria > Enterobacterales > Enterobacteriaceae > Salmonella > Salmonella sp. 741265073_HBA. The sequence goes on from NZ_JBKFRY010000001.1 coordinate 207,833, forward strand.
GGCGTAGATGCGGTACGCGAGGTCAGCGAGAAATTGTACGAGCACTCCCGTCTGGGCGGTGCGAAGGTGGTGTGGATTGCGGATGCGGCGCTATTAACCGACGCCGCTGCCAATGCGTTGCTCAAAACGCTGGAAGAGCCGCCGGAGCAAACCTGGTTTTTCCTTGCCAGCCCGGAGCCTGCTCGTCTGTTGGCGACATTACGCAGCCGCTGCCGGCTGCATCATCTGGCGCCGCCGTCCGAATCGTATGCGATGTCATGGCTGTCACGAGAAGTGACAGCGTCACAAGAAGCATTGCTCACGGCGCTACGCCTGAATGCGGGGTCGCCCGGCGCCGCGCTGGCGCTGTTGCAGTCTGAACGCTGGGCGCAGCGTGAGGCGCTGTGTCAGGCGTTGATGGACAGTTTACATACGGGCGACTGGTATGCGTTATTAACGGCGCTCAATCATGAGCAAGCTCCGGCGCGCCTGCACTGGCTGGCGACGCTGCTGGTAGACGCGCTTAAACGTCAGCACGGCGCGTCGTACCTGACAAACGTTGATGCGGACGCGGTTGTTGCCGCGCTGGCGGGGCCGCTATCCCCGGCGCGTATTCAGGCAATCCTGAACGATGTTTGCCATTGTCGTGATCAATTACTTCATGTGACCGGATTAAACCGCGAACTGGTATTAACCGATCTCATTCTCCGCATCGAGCATTACCTGCAACCAGGCACCTTGTTGCCTGTTCCTCATCTTTGAGAGAGACATTATGTTTTTAGTCGACTCACACTGCCATCTTGATGGTCTGGATTATCAATCTTTGCATAAGGACGTGGACGATGTGCTGGCAAAAGCCGCCGCGCGCGATGTGAAGTTCTGTTTAGCGGTGGCGACGACGCTGCCGGGGTATCGCCATATGCGCGAGCTGGTGGGCAAGCGCGATAATGTGGTCTTTTCCTGTGGCGTGCATCCGTTAAATCAGGATGAAGCATATGACGTAGAAGAACTGCGCCTCCTTGCTGCAGAAGACGATGTGGTGGCGATGGGCGAGACCGGGCTTGATTACTTTTACACGCCTGAGACCAAAATCCGCCAGCAGGCGTCTTTTATTCATCATATCCAGATTGGCCGCGAATTGCATAAACCGGTGATTGTCCATACTCGCGACGCGCGTGCCGATACGCTGGCTATCCTGCGCGAAGAAAAAGTGACGGATTGCGGCGGCGTACTACACTGTTTTACAGAAGACAGAGAAACGGCCGGCAAATTGTTGGATCTGGGGTTTTATATCTCTTTTTCCGGCATCGTAACGTTCCGTAACGCTGAGCAGTTGCGTGATGCGGCGCGCTATGTGCCGCTGGATCGGTTATTAGTCGAGACCGATTCTCCTTATCTGGCACCGGTGCCGCATCGCGGTAAAGAGAACCAGCCTGCGATGGTACGCGACGTCGCAGAATATATGGCGGTATTGAAAGGGGTTGCCGTTGAAGAACTGGCGCAGATCACCACCGATAACTTTGCTCGCCTGTTCCATATTGACGCGTCTCGCCTGTCATCAATCCGTTAAACGAGTTTTTTTAAAGCTCGTAATTAATAAGCAAAGCGCGTAAAGTTCACCGCCACAAAAGGGGCGGTGAGCGAGATTATAGAAACATTCGGAAACTCATTTTGGCAGAATGTGATACTTTTTAGGCTATCTGGCGCTGAAACGTGATAGCCGTCAAACAAAATCAGACGTATTTATTTTACTCTGTGTAATAAATAAAAGGGCACTTAGATGTCCTGTCCACGGCGGGGTTCTCCCCCCTCGCCAATGCGTGAGAACGTAGAAAAGCACAAATACTCAGGAGCACTCTCAATTATGTTTAAGAATGCATTTGCTAACCTGCAAAAGGTCGGTAAATCGCTGATGCTGCCGGTATCCGTACTCCCTATCGCAGGTATCCTGCTGGGTGTCGGTTCCGCTAACTTCAGCTGGCTGCCAGCCGTTGTATCGCACGTTATGGCAGAAGCGGGCGGATCTGTTTTTGCCAATATGCCGCTGATTTTCGCTATCGGCGTGGCGTTGGGCTTTACCAACAACGACGGCGTTTCGGCTCTGGCGGCGGTAGTAGCGTATGGCATCATGGTGAAAACCATGGCTGTGGTTGCGCCGCTGGTTCTGCATTTACCTGCTGAAGAGATCGCCGCTAAACACCTTGCTGATACGGGTGTTCTCGGGGGGATTATCTCCGGTGCGATCGCAGCGTATATGTTTAACCGCTTCTACCGTATCAAACTGCCTGAGTATCTGGGCTTCTTTGCGGGCAAACGCTTCGTGCCGATCATTTCGGGTCTGGCCGCTATTTTTACCGGTGTGGTGCTGTCTTTCGTATGGCCGCCAATCGGTACGGCTATCCAGGCGTTCTCGCAGTGGGCGGCTTATCAGAACCCGGTTGTCGCGTTTGGCATTTACGGTTTTATCGAGCGTTGCCTGGTGCCGTTTGGCCTGCATCATATCTGGAACGTTCCTTTCCAGATGCAGATCGGCGAATACACCAACGCAGCGGGCCAGGTATTCCACGGCGACATTCCGCGTTATATGGCGGGCGACCCGACGGCAGGTATGTTGTCTGGCGGCTTCCTGTTCAAAATGTACGGTCTGCCGGCTGCGGCCATTGCTATCTGGCACTCTGCTAAACCGGAAAACCGCGCAAAAGTGGGCGGTATCATGATTTCCGCCGCGCTGACCTCGTTTTTGACGGGTATTACCGAGCCTATCGAGTTCTCCTTCATGTTCGTGGCGCCGATCCTGTACATCATTCACGCGATTCTGGCAGGTCTGGCATTCCCGATCTGTATCCTGCTGGGGATGCGTGACGGTACGTCGTTCTCCCACGGTCTGATCGACTTTATCGTGCTGTCCGGTAACAGCAGCAAATTGTGGCTGTTCCCGATTGTTGGCGCCGGTTATGCGATTGTGTACTACACCGTGTTCCGCGTGCTGATCAAAGCGCTGGATCTGAAAACGCCGGGTCGTGAAGACACTACTGATGACGCAAAAGCGGGTGCGACCAGCGAAATGGCGCCGGCTTTGGTTGCGGCGTTTGGCGGTAAAGAGAACATCACTAACCTGGATGCCTGTATCACGCGTCTGCGTGTGAGCGTAGCCGATGTAGCGAAAGTGGATCAGGCTGGCCTGAAGAAACTGGGCGCGGCAGGCGTTGTCGTCGCGGGTTCCGGCGTTCAGGCTATTTTCGGTACGAAATCCGATAACCTGAAAACGGAAATGGATGAGTACATCCGTAACAGCTAAGCAGTAATGATGTTGGGGAGAATTAAGGCAGCCATTCGGCTGCCTTTTTTTAATGGCGCTTTACATGCCGCTCTCCGACAGTCTGTCAGAACTGATAATTGGCGGTGAGGCTGACGTTACGCGGCGCGCCGTAAACAATGGAACCATCAATATTGGTGTCGTAGGTTTTATCGAACAGGTTGTTGATGTTCCCCTGTACGGAGAAATTTTTCGTCACCTGATAGCGGGTAAACAGATCGACCAGCGCATAGCTGCCCTGTTCGGCGCGGAAAGTGCCGTACGGCGTCGTGGTATCTTTGTAAACCCGATTCTGCCAGTTCACGCCGCCGCCGACCGTCAGCTCCCGTATCGCCGGCAGACGATAGCGGGTGAATAACTTCACGCTGGTGCGCGGAAGATTAGGGTTCACGGCGTTACCTTCATTGTCCTCGGCAACATACCGGGTAGCCCCGAAAGTCATCTGCCAGTTATCGGTAATTGCGCCGTTCACTTCGAATTCGACGCCTTTGCTCACCGTTCCGTCAGTAGACTTCCAGGCAAACTCCCCATTACTGCCAGGGATGGGAATAGTGGTTGCCTGAGCGACGTTATTCTGCTCAATGCGGAACACGGACAACGTGGTGGTGAGGCGGCTGTTCATCCAGTCGGACTTCAGGCCCGCTTCATAGTTATTACCGGTAATTGGAGCCAGATATTGACCCGCTTTGTCGCGTTTATTTTGCGGCTGAAAGATAGAGGTATAACTGGCATAAGCGGACCAGTTGTCGTTGATATCATAAATCAGCCCGGCATACGGCGTGGTATGGTTTTTCTCCATGCTGTAGGTCAGTGTATCAACACGCCAGTTGGTATAACGAGCGCCAAGAATCAGATGCAGCGGGTCGGCCAGCGAAATGCGCGTAGCGGCATACAGCGATTTCATATGCGTGGTATCGTCCTGCGCCAGATTTTGTGGCGCCCAGTGGGTTTGGGGGAAATTACCGTTAAAGGCGCTGAAGTTGCCAATGTCGTCCGGAAAGACGTTCTCCCAGGCGCTAAAATAGCGGTTATTCTGCTTACTATAACTGCCGCCAAACATCATATTGTGCTGACGGCCAAACAGCTCATAAGCGCCATCGGCAAAGAGATCTATGGCATCTACTTTGCGCTTGCCGCTGTTCCAGCCCGTACCGCCGACCACGGGGTAGCTTGCGCCATAAGGACTCACCAGCGTACCTGTCTCTTTATCGACTAACGCATCGATATACATCATTTTACTGTCGAATTTGACCTCAGTATGGGTCGCATTCAGGGTCGCCTGCCAGCTTTCGGCAAAACGCTGCTTAAGCGTGACGAAGAATTTATTTATCTCTTTGTTGTTATAAGCCCAGTCCGGGGCGGTACTACGCGCGCGGTCATAGCTATTTTTGCTGCCATCGGTGTTCCAGCGTGGCAGACCGCCCCAGGTTGGGCTGTTGACATCAATTTTTTGATATTCATAACCGGCTGAAAGACCAGTGGTTGCACCCAGATCGGCATCGACAATTCCGGAAAAGAACGCTTTCTCACTGTTATAGCGGTCCAGCCAGGAATCATTATTCTGATAACCCGCCACGATGCGCCCACGGACATTGCCGTCCGCGGTGAGCGGACTTTGCAGATCCATGACGTAACGCTGCTTATTCCAGCTACCGTATTCTGTGGAGACGTTACCTTTGAACTCCCGACTGGTGGCGTGTTTACGAATCATATTAATTGAGGCAGAAGGATTGCCGGTTCCGGTCATCAGCCCATTCGCGCCGCGAACCACCTCCACGCGCTCATACAGCGCGGTATCCGTTAGCGCATCGCCCAGATTCCAGCGGGACTCAAAATACGTTGGAATACCGTCAACCATATAGTTGTCAATTTCAAACCCGCGCGAGTAATAGCTGATGCGATCGGAGTCAGCCTGGCTTCCGCTGATCCCCAGTGTATTGGTCATCACCTCGCCCAGGGTTTGCAACTGCTGGTCTTCCATACGCTGCTGGCTGACAATACTGACTGACTGCGGGATATCGCGCTGAGTCATCGGCATTTTGGTGCCCGCTGCGGTCGTTTTCACGCTGTAATCCTGTTCTTCGCGGTTTACGGCGTCAGCGGTCGTCGCGCCTTCGACAATAACGGTATCCTCAGCCGCGAAGGCGGCAGGCATAAATGCCATCGCCATACCCATAGCTAACAGCGACGGTGCGGCGGTGGACTGAAGGTGTTTATCCCGGCGGTATTGAATGAAAGACATCTGAAAATCCTTGCTTGTTATTGGGGTAAGTTCAGGACGTATGACGTTGAACCTTTTCATTCTTTGCTGGCTAATGCGCATAAAAATGCAAATGAGAAATATACGCATTTGTATTAAATGTGTAAAACGGTATAACCAGGGAAACTAGAAATATTTTTTAAGCGTACAAAGGCGTCATGGCAGGGGGATATGGCGGTAAGTCCAGCATGTAGTCATTTTTCGCTTAATAAATCGTGGGTTAAAGTTGAAAGAGCGTCGGTAACTCGCTCATACTCTATACTCGCAGTATGGCTCGGCGTAGCATGTGCGCTGCAAGGGCTATTATGAAAAAGGAAAACGTCGTGGCAGAAGAAACTATATTCAGCAAAATTATTCGTCGTGAAATCCCTTCGGATATCGTTTATCAGGATGAGCTGGTCACCGCCTTTCGTGATATTTCACCGCAGGCGCCGACGCATATCTTGATTATTCCCAATATCCTGATCCCAACCGTCAATGACGTGACGGCGGAACATGAACAGGCGTTAGGTCGGATGATCACCGTGGCGGCGAAAATCGCCGAACAGGAAGGCATTGCCGAAGATGGGTATCGTTTAATCATGAATACCAACCGTCATGGGGGCCAGGAGGTTTATCATATCCATATGCACCTACTGGGCGGCCGCCCGCTAGGCCCGATGCTGGCGCATAAAGGCTTGTAAGTATGATCAAAGGATGCATCGCGGTTTCTCTGGGCTTGCTGCTGCTTACCGGCTGCCGGTCACACCCTGAAATTCCGGTAAGCGACGCGCAGTCGCTGGTGATGGAGTCCACGGTTCTGGCGGCGGGTGTCACCGCAGAGCCGCCTGAACTGACGGCGTCTGATATCCAGCCATCAGCCTCTTCCCGCGTCTATAACGAAAGGCAAGAGCCCATAACCGTTCATTATCGGTTTTACTGGTATGACGCGCGGGGGCTGGAGATGCATCCGCTGGAGGCGCCGCGTAGCGTAACCATACCCGCGCGTTCGTCGGTAACGCTATTTGGCAGCGCCAATTATCTGGGGGCGCATAAGGTCAGGCTTTATCTTTATTTGTGAGGAGTGAATTTTGATGACAAAAATGCATCGCTACGCTGCCATTGCTGCGCTGGCGATATTTCTCTCCGGGTGTATGGCGCAACGTCAACCTGCGCCAGTTGAAGAGGTAAAACCAGCGCCAGAACAACCCGCGCAGCCGCCGCAGCCTCCTGTTGTGCCGTCTGTGCCAACCATTCCACAGCAACCGGGGCCGATCGAACATGAAGATCAAACGGGCCAGCCAGCGCCTAAGGTGCGCCACTATGACTGGAACGGCGCGATGCAACCGCTGGTCAGCAAAATGTTGCAGGCTGATGGCGTGACGGCCGGAAGCGTATTGCTTGTCGACAGCGTGAATAACCGGACGAATGGGTCATTAAATGCGAACGAGGCAACGGAAACGTTACGTAATGCGCTGGCGAACAACGGTAAATTTACGCTGGTCTCCGTACAGCAACTCTCGATGGCAAAACAGCAGTTAGGGTTGTCTCCGCAGGATAGTCTGGGAACGCGCAGTAAAGCTATTGGCATTGCGCGCAATGTCGGGGCGCAATATGTACTTTACTCCAGCGCATCCGGTAACGTTAACGCGCCTGCATTACAGATGCAGTTAATGCTGGTGCAAACTGGCGAGATAATCTGGTCAGGTAAAGGTGCGGTCCAACAACAATAATCCCTTAACGCGCGACGAGATCCTGTCGCGCTATTTTCCCCAGTATCGTCCCGCCGTCGCCGCATCGCAGGGGCTAAGCGGCGGGAGCGGTATTATTGCCCACGATACTCACCGTATCGTGCTGCGCCGTCATCACGACCCCGACGCTCCACCAGCCCATTTTTTACGTCATTACCGCGCCTTATCCCAATTGCCGGCCAGTCTTGCGCCGCGAGCGCTTTTTTATACGCCAGGCTGGATGGCGGTAGAATATCTGCATGGTGTGGTAAATTCCGCTCTGCCAGATGCCGACGAACTGGCGGCCTTACTGTATCATTTGCATCAACAGCCGCGTTTTGGCTGGCGTATCGCGCTATCGCCACTATTGGCGCAGTACTGGTCGTGTTGCGATCCGGCAAGGCGTACGCCGTTTTGGTTGCGGCGGCTCAAACAGTTGCAAAAAAACGGTGAACCTCGCCCGCTGCGGCTCGCGCCTTTGCATATGGATGTCCATGGCGACAATATAGTATTAACGTCCGCCGGGTTGAAACTGATTGACTGGGAGTATGCCGGCGACGGCGATATTGCGTTGGAGCTGGCGGCAGTATGGGTTGAGGATGAACGCCAGCACCGACAACTGGCAGACGCTTATGCCGCGTGCGCGCGAATCGACGCCCGGCAGCTATGGCGACAGATACGCTTATGGCACCCCTGGGTCATTATGCTAAAAGCAGGGTGGTTCGAATATCGCTGGCGACAAACCGGCGAGCAACAATTTATCAGGCTGGCCGATGAAACCTGGCGCCAGCTACGTATGAAAGGATAAGGAGAGCAGTGTGGGCCCAGTAATGTTGAATGTCGAAGGATGTGAGCTGGATGCGGAGGAGCGCGAGATACTGGCGCATCCGCTGGTTGGCGGGCTTATTCTGTTCACGCGTAATTACCATGACCCGGAACAGCTGCGCGAATTAGTGCGCCAGATTCGGGCGGCATCGCGTAACCATCTGGTGGTGGCCGTCGATCAGGAAGGCGGGCGCGTACAGCGTTTCCGTGACGGGTTTACCTGCCTGCCCGCGGCGCAATCTTTTTTTGCGCTGCATGGACTGCAAGAGGGGGGACGACTGGCGCAGGAGGCAGGGTGGCTAATGGCCAGCGAAATGATCGCGATGGATATTGATATCAGTTTTGCGCCAGTGCTGGACGTCGGGCATATCAGCGCGGCAATTGGCGAGCGCTCTTATCATGCCGATCCCGCAAAAGCGTTGGCAATGGCAACGCGCTTTATTGACGGCATGCATGACGCCGGGATGAAAACGACCGGTAAGCATTTCCCCGGCCACGGCGCAGTCACGGCGGACTCCCACAAAGAGACGCCGTGCGATCCACGTCCTGAAACGGACATCCGTGGCAAAGATATGTCGGTGTTCCGCACGCTGATTAGCGAGAATAAACTGGATGCGATTATGCCTGCCCACGTGATCTACCGCGCTATCGATCCGCGTCCGGCAAGCGGTTCGCCGTACTGGCTGAAAACGGTGCTGCGTCAGGAGTTAGGCTTTGACGGCGTCATTTTCTCCGACGATCTGTCTATGGAGGGCGCGGCGATTATGGGCAGCTATGCTGAGCGCGCTCAGGCGTCGCTGGATGCGGGTTGCGATATGATTCTGGTCTGCAATAATCGTAAAGGCGCAGTCAGCGTGTTGGATAATCTGTCGCCGATCAAAGCAGAACGTGTTACACGTTTGTATCATAAAGGTTCATTTTCACGCCGGGAGCTCATGGACTCAGCACGCTGGAAAACAGCCAGCGCCCAGCTCAACCAGTTACATGAACGCTGGCAGGAAGAAAAAGCAGGTCATTAACTCGAGTTTTCGTGAGGGTGCCAGATGATTATTTATTTACACGGTTTTGATTCAAATAGTCCGGGCAACCATGAAAAAGTGTTGCAATTACAGTTTATCGACCCGGATGTTCGGCTGGTAAGCTACAGTACGCGGCATCCTAAGCACGATATGCAGCATCTGCTGAAAGAAGTGGACAAAATGTTGCAGTTGAATGTGGACGAGCGCCCTTTAATCTGTGGCGTGGGGCTGGGCGGTTACTGGGCGGAGCGGATTGGCTTTTTGTGCGATATCCGTCAGGTGGTTTTTAACCCGAATCTGTTCCCCTATGAAAACATGGAGGGGAAAATCGATCGCCCGGAAGAATATGCGGACATCGCTACAAAGTGCGTGACCAACTTTCGCGAAAAAAATCGCGATCGTTGTCTGGTGATCCTCTCGCGTCATGATGAAGCGCTGGATAGCCAACGCTCAGCGCAAGCGCTTCACCCGTATTATGAAATTGTGTGGGATGAGGAACAGACTCACAAATTCAAAAATATTTCGCCGCACTTGCAACGTATCAAAGCGTTTAAAACGCTGGGGTAACGCCCCCGGCAATATGGCGTTATCAGTGACCGGATAACCAGCCTTGCGGCTGGTTTTTTTATGCTCAATTCTCGCAAACTGTCTATCTTTTCAGCATGAAAACTTGATGCACATCAATTTTGGTATGACCAATGCACCGTTCATGCTATTCTCATATCAGAAGCTTATTCTCATTAACGTAACTTGTTGTTAATTAAAGGCTATGCTAATAACTTTTAATTAACAATTGGTTAATAAATTTAAGGGGGTCACGTTGACTACACCATTAAAAAAGATCGTGATTGTCGGCGGCGGCGCTGGCGGGCTGGAAATGGCGACGCAGTTAGGCCATAAACTGGGGCGCAAGAAAAAAGCGAAAATCACGCTGGTAGACAGAAATCACAGCCATCTGTGGAAACCATTGCTGCACGAAGTGGCGACTGGCTCTCTGGACGAAGGCGTGGATGCGCTGAGCTATCTGGCTCATGCGCGTAATCATGGTTTCCAGTTCCAACTGGGGTCGGTGATGGATATCGATCGCGAAGCGAAAACCATCACCATTGCCGAGTTGCGTGATGAAAAGGGCGAACTGCTGGTGCCGGAGCGCAAAATCGCGTATGACACGCTGGTGATGGCGCTGGGCAGCACCTCTAATGATTTCAACACGCCGGGCGTGAAAGAGCACTGTATCTTCCTCGATAACCCGCATCAGGCGCGCCGTTTTCACCAGGAGATGCTGAACCTGTTCCTCAAGTATTCGGCTAATCTGGGCGCGAACGGTAAGGTCAATATCGCCATCGTTGGCGGCGGTGCGACGGGGGTTGAGCTGTCGGCTGAACTGCATAATGCGGTAAAACAGTTGCATAGCTATGGTTATAAGGGGCTGACCAACGACGCGCTGAACGTGACGTTGGTTGAGGCTGGCGAGCGTATTCTGCCTGCGTTGCCGCCGCGTATCTCCAGCGCCGCGCATAATGAACTGACCAAACTGGGCGTTCGCGTGCTGACGCAAACTATGGTCACCAGCGCCGACGAAGGCGGTCTGCATACGAAAGAAGGTGAATATATTCAGGCCGATCTGATGGTGTGGGCGGCGGGTATCAAAGCGCCGGATTTTATGAAAGAAATTGGTGGTCTGGAAACGAACCGCATTAACCAACTGGTGGTGGAACCGACGCTGCAAACCACGCGCGATCCTGATATTTATGCGATTGGCGACTGCGCTTCCTGCGCACGTCCGGAGGGAGGTTTTGTGCCGCCTCGCGCTCAGGCGGCGCATCAGATGGCTACCTGCGCGATGAATAACATTCTGGCGCAGATGAATGGCAAACCGCTGAAAGCTTACCAGTATAAAGATCATGGATCGCTGGTCTCTCTGTCCAACTTCTCTACCGTGGGTAGTCTGATGGGGAACCTGACCCGCGGTTCAATGATGATTGAAGGACGTATCGCCCGCTTCGTGTATATCTCGCTATACCGTATGCACCAGATAGCGCTGCATGGATATTTTAAAACCGGCCTGATGATGCTGGTGGGCAGTATTAACCGCGTCATTCGTCCGCGCCTGAAACTGCATTAATTTCTCTGCGCCTCACCGGCTGCTCGCGCCGGTGAGCGCTTCTCCATCACTCGCTTCGGAGTTGTCCGAATCCTTCAGCTTTACCGCCTCATCCCGCATTTTTCATCCTCATTCCGATTGGCTTTGTTCGCATACTGGTTGCAAAATTGTTACCAATAGCAACGAAGGAGGAACTCCCGTGAATAAATCAATGTTGGCGGGTATAGGGATTGGCGTAGCGGCTGCGCTGGGTGTGGCGGCAGTGGCCAGTCTCAACGTATTTGATCGTGGTCCGCAATATGCGCAGGTGATATCGGCTAAACCGATTAAAGAGACGGTAAAAACGCCGCGTCAGGAGTGCCGTAATGTCACGGTCACGCATCGCAGACCGGTTCAGGACGAAAACCGTATTGCCGGCTCGGTGCTTGGCGCAGTAGCAGGCGGCGTGATTGGACATCAATTTGGCGGCGGTCGTGGTAAAGATGTGGCGACGGTCGTCGGGGCGCTGGGCGGCGGTTATGCTGGCAATCAAATCCAGGGATCAATGCAAGAAAGTGATACCTACACTACCACGCAGCAACGCTGTAAGACGGTGTATGACAAATCTGAAAAGATGCTTGGCTACGACGTGACCTACAAAATTGGCGATCAGCAGGGCAAAATCCGCATGGATAAAGACCCCGGAACGCAAATTCCCCTCGACGGCAATGGCCAACTGGTTCTGAATAACAAAGCATAAAAAAGCTGTACTCTGCAAGTTAGCCCCTCATTCGCTCAGGCTGAGGGGCTTTTTTTTATCCGAAGCCGCGTCGTTCAGGACTTGAGCAGTTCAGGCCAGATGCGCAGAGTCGTACGCGTAATTTGCATCAGTTGTTCGAAGGTGGCACCTTCACGGGCGCTGATCGACATTCCCTGTAAAATACAGTTTATATATTCTGCGAGCGCCTGCGGGTTACAGTGCGCCGGAATTTCACCGCGCTCCTGACGTTGGCGCAAAAACTGGATGAGCGTCTGTTCCTGCATGGCGTGGCGTGATTTTACCGTGCGGGCGATATCGCGCGAGGAGGCGGCCAGGGTGGCGGACGTATTAATCATAAAGCAGCCAGCCGGCGTGTCTGTACTGGTAAAGCAGGCGGCAATTTCTGTGAAGTAATCTTCCAGCGCCGATTCCACGCTTTTCTCTTCACAAAAGAGCTGGGCTTCGTGCTTTGAGGCAAAGCGAGTGATGTAGCGATCCAGGACAGCGCGAAATAATCCTTCTTTGTTAGTGAATTCCGCATAGAGAGTAGGCGCTTTCGCCCCGGTAGCCTCTACGAGATCGGCAAGCGAAGTTGCTTCATAGCCGTGCTGCCAGAAGAGAGTCATGGCCTTATCAAGCGCGGCTTCCCTGTCGAACACTTTTGGTCGGCCACGGCTTTTCTTCGCGCAACTCGTGGTATCCGTTGTCATGATGCCGTTGTACCTGTTTAAAGAGCGGTCTCTCTATTATAAAAACAAACCACTTCTGGCTCCAGAGTATTCATTAGAAAAATAAATCAATTCTATTCACATGAAAAATAACATCTTTATAAATTATATAACGATCATTATAAAAAGAGGTTGACGTGTGATGCAGATCACATCTATGATTAATTTATCGATCGTTAAGTTAATGCTTACGACACCCATTCATCTGCTAAAGGTCATCACTATGAAAAACGTAAAAAAACTCATCGCTGCTGCCGTACTGAGTTCGCTCTCATTCGCCAGCTTCGCCGCTGTTGAAGTTCAGGCAACGCCAGAAGGTCAACAGAAGTTCGGCACCATTTCCGCGAATGGCGGCACGAATCTGGGCTCGCTGGAAGATCAGCTGGCGCAAAAAGCGCAGGAGATGGGGGCGAAGTCTTTCCGTATTACCTCTGTTACCGGCCCGAATACCCTCCACGGTACGGCGGTAATCTATAAGTAAGCATTAACCCTCATTAATGCCGCTGCGATTGCCACAATAAAAAGAAAAAGCCTCGCGATGCATCGCGAGGCTTTTTTGTCGGTCAGCTATTCACGCTTACAGCGACTGCGGTTTCGCCTCTGCTTGACGGGTTATATCCACCGGCATTCCGGAGCGCACTTCCATAACATGTTCCATCACCGCAGCATCGGTCTGCGGCGCGTCCTTAAAGGCCTGCATCGGGCCATTCAGCACAATCGGCAACACCTGCGGATCGTCGCCTATATTTTTAGACAGCGGCTGATGAACTTCCACCAGTCGCACGCCGCCTGGCTCCACCGAGGCTTTAATCGGCGTATTGATAATATTCACTTTGGTTCCCGGCGTGACCTGACGGAACAATGTCTCTATATCACCGTCGCGCAGACGGATACAGCCGGAACTGACGCGCATACCAATGCCAAAATCGGCATTCGTGCCATGTAACAGATAGACGCCGCCGTAGGCCGCTAAACGAATCGCGTGATGCCCCATTGGGTTATCGGGACCGGCAGGCACCACGGCGGGGAGATCGATGCCTTGCGCTTTATAACGGGCGCGAATATTGGCGGTCGGCGTCCAGGTTGGATTGGCGCGTTTATCCGAAATGGTCGTCACCATCGTTGGCGTCAGGGTATCGCCGCCTAGTTGGCCAATCCCGATAGGGTAGACCGTGACCGTATTTTTCCCCGGTTGATAATAGTAAAGCCGTAATTCCGCGAGGTTAATGACGATACCTTCACGTGGCGCGTCCGGTAGCAGCGTTTGCAGCGGAATCGTTAGCACGCTGCCTGCGCGTGGCACGTAAGGATCAATGCCGGGGTTGGCCTGTAACAGGGCTAAAAAGCCCACGTTATATTTTTTGGCGATCGCCTCCAGCGAGCCGCCGTCGTCTTCAACGACATGGAATTTATTTTCTCCCACCAGTCGACTGCCGGGGGGTGGAAGAGGCCACGTATTCGCCTGCGCGGGAAGGGCAAGCATGATGGTCGCGGTAAGCGCAAACAACGCCCACCAGCGAGAGAGTCGCGTATTGTTGAACATTATAATAAACCCATGATTATTATGTGGTTATTTTTATAAAAGAGGAAATAAGAATTATGGCGGCTGGCTGTGTCTGGAACTGCAGGGAAGTGCAAAGAATTTGTAAAGATTAGGCCGGACGCAGGGTAATGACGCCCGGCCTGACGCTTATGCAATAGCGTTTTCTTCCAGTTGCTGCATGAACTGGCGTACCCAGTCTATACGCGTTTTACGTTCGCTTAAATCCTGAATAAACTTGAGGCGCGTCGGGCCATCCAGACGGAAATGCTGCGGTTGTTTTTGCAGCAACCCGATAAGCCAGGCAGGGTCAACGTGGTTTTTCTCGGCGAACTCAATCGTTCCGCCTTTCTCGTTACCCTCCAGTTTTCGGATGCCGAGCTTTTGCGCCTGTTGGCGCAGGCGGGCGATATCCAGCAGATTACGCGCTGGATCGGGCAGCAGGCCGAAGCGATCGATCAATTCCACTTTGATCTCTTCCAGCTCGTTTTCGTTCTTCGCGCTGGCAATGCGTTTATAGAATGACAGTCGGGTATTAACATCCGGAATAAAATCATCCGGCAGTAACGACGGCATTCGCAGCTCGACTTCCGTTTGCTGACTGGTGAGATCTTCCAGCGAGGGTTCGCGGCCTGCTTTCAGCGCATCGACGGCGTTTTCCAGCAGTTCCATGTAGAGTGAGAAGCCAATGGTTTCCATTGAGCCGCTTTGCTCTTCGCCAAGCAGTTCGCCCGCGCCGCGGATCTCCAGATCGTGGGTCGCCAGCGCAAACCCGGCGCCTAAATCCTCCAGCGACGCAATCGCCTCCAGCCGTTTTTGCGCATCGGTGGTCATGGCCTTAGGATGTGGCGTCAACAGCCAGGCGTAGGCCTGGTGGTGCGAGCGCCCAACGCGGCCACGCAGCTGGTGCAACTGCGCGAGGCCGAAATGATCCGCGCGTTCAATGATGATCGTGTTAGCGGTGGGAATGTCGATCCCCGTTTCGATAATGGTAGTACACACCAGCACGTTAAAACGTTGATGGTGGAAATCATTCATGACCCGTTCCAGCTCACGTTCGCGCATCTGCCCGTGGCCTATAGCGATTCGCGCTTCCGGCACCAGTTCCGCCAGCCGCTCTGCGGCTTTCTGAATATTTTCGACGTCATTGTACAAATAGTAAACCTGACCGCCGCGCAGGATTTCACGCAGAATCGCTTCCCTTACCACCAGGCTATCATACTCACGGACAAAGGTTTTTACCGCCAGACGACGGGCAGGGGGGGTGGCGATAATGGAGAGATCGCGCATACCGCTCATCGCCATATTCAGCGTCCGCGGGATCGGCGTCGCCGTGAGCGTCAGAATATCGACATCGGCGCGCATCGCCTTAATTCGCTCTTTGTGGCGCACGCCGAAACGGTGCTCTTCATCGACAATCAGCAGGCCGAGGTCGCGCAGCTTCACATCGCTTTGTAGCAGTTTATGCGTACCGATCAGAATATCGATCTTACCCTCGGCGGCTTCCGCCAGGATTTGCGTCTGCTCTTTGGCACTGCGAAAGCGAGACAGCATCTCAATGCGTACCGGCCAGTTGGCGAAACGGTCGCGGAAGTTGTCATAGTGTTGCTGCGCCAGCAGCGTAGTCGGCACCAGTACCGCCACCTGTTTATGGTTTTCCACCGCCAGGAACGCGGCGCGCATCGCCACTTCGGTTTTGCCGAAGCCGACGTCGCCGCACACCAGCCTGTCCATCGCCAGCGGTTGGCACATATCGCTCAATACGGCGTTAATCGCCTGTGCCTGATCGGGCGTCGTTTCAAACGGGAAGCTGTCGCAGAATAACTGATACTGCTCACGATCATGCTTAAAGGCAAAACCCTCTTTTGCCGCCCGTTGCGCATAAATATCCAACAGTTCCGCTGCGACATCGCGCACTTTTTCCGCCGCTTTCTGCCGGGCGCGCGACCAGGCGTCGCCGCCCAGTTTATGCAGCGGCGCACTTTCTTCCGCGCCGCCGGCATAGCGGCTAATCAGATGCAATGAGGAAACCGGCACATACAGTTTGGCGTCATTGGCGTAGGTGAGCATCAGATACTCACCCTTGATGCCGCCAGCCTCCAGAGTGGTCATGCCGGCATAGCGTCCGACGCCGTGCTCCAGATGCACTACCGGTTGACCGACGTGGAGCTCCGCCAGGTTACGAATCAACGTATCCGGGTTGATCGTGCGGCGGGAATCCAGGCGGCGACGCGCGACCCGCTCACCCAAGAGATCGCTTTCACAAATCAGCGCCAGATTGCGTTGGGTGTCGATAAAGCCATGTTCTGCGGCGCCAATCATCAGATAGCGTCCCGCATCCTGCGCCTCGTCCAGGCGTAATATTCGCTTCGGCGCGATTTTTATGCGAGCCAGGAGCTCTCCCAGAGCTTCGCGGCGTCCTTCGCTTTCCACCGAAAAAATCACCGGACCGCTGAAAGATTCGAGGAATTTACGCAGCGCGTCCAGCGGCGCTTTCTGCTGCGCCTGGATAGCCAAATCCGGTAATTTCTGGAAACCAAGATTGGTATTGGCGGCTTTTTCCGGCAGATGGTCGGTTTTAAGCTGGAGGCGAGGCCAGCGTTTAAGCTCGGAAAAGAGCTCATCTACCCGTAGCCAGAGGGCTTCCGGCGGCAAAAGCGGGCGCATAGGATCGACGCCGCGATTTTCAAAACGCGCCAGCGTATCGGCCTGAAAGCGTTCGGCGCTGGTTTCCAGCGAGCCAGTATTCACCACCAGAGTATTGGCGGGGAAATAGCTAAATAATGGCGGTAACGGTTCGCTGAAAAAGAGCGGCTGCCAGTATTCGATCCCGGCGGGCAGGGTGCCTTTGCTGACCTGCTGATAGATGTGCTCGGCGTCGCGTTTTACCTCAAAGGTATCGCGCCACTGGCTACGGAAAAGCTCAATAGCGGCTTTGTCGGTAGGAAATTCGTGCGCGGGCAACAAATTGATGGCCTCGACCTCCTCCAGCGTACGTTGGGTATCCGCGTCAAACAGACGCAGGCTGTCGATTTCATCATCAAAAAAGTCGAGGCGATAAGGCTGTTCGCTGCCCATCGGAAAGAGATCCAACAGCGCGCCGCGCGTCGCGTATTCGCCATGCTCCATCACCTGATCGACATGCCGATAACCGGCGCTGTCAAGCTGCGCGCGCAGAGCGTCGCGGGACAGCCGCTGGCCTTTTTTCATCACCAGCGCATGACCATGCAGATAGCTATGCGGACAAACGCGCTGCATCAGGGTGTTTACCGGTACAATCAAGACGCCGCGCTGCATTGACGGCAACTGGTAGAGCGTGGACAGGCGCGAAGAGATAATTTCCTGATGCGGGGAGAAGCTGTCATACGGTAGCGTTTCCCAGTCCGCCAGGTTCATGACCATCTGATCGGTAAACTGGCGGATTTCATCATGCAATCGCAGAGCATTTTGCATGTCAGGCGCTATGAGTACCACCGGACCGGCATGGCGTTCGGCTATCTCCGCCACCAGCGTAGCGCAGGCGGCGCCGGTAAGTTCGCCCAACTGGCGCTGATCGCCCGCTTTTGTCGGCAGCGTGTAACGTTGTTTTTCAGGCATAACGGTTGTCAGTATCTCTTTTTGTTTTACGCCGCACTCTACGCGTCACCCTTCAGGCTGCTTCATGGTTGGCTGCGCGCCGGGACAGCATGAAGGACTCAGGTATTCAGGGGCATATGACTGATAAGCAATGTTCTTTATTATCCGCGATCGTTGTTTATTAGCAAATTGAATCCGCCGGATAACACGCCGAACAGGTAAAGTATGAACATGTAAGTGACTTGATTTGTCGGCCTTTTTCAGAATAACGCTGACGAACTCTTACGGTTCAGACATTTACGCATTCCGCTTTCGCTTATATACTCGGGACTTTGCTAACAGCAACCAGACGGATTACATGTATCAACCTGTCGCTCTATTCATTGGCCTGCGTTACATGCGCGGGCGTGCAGCAGATCGCTTCGGTCGCTTCGTTTCCTGGCTTTCCACTATCGGCATTACCCTGGGGGTGATGGCGCTGGTCACGGTATTGTCGGTGATGAACGGTTTTGAGCGCGAACTGCAAAATAACATTCTTGGTTTGATGCCTCAGGCCATCCTCTCTGCTGAACATGGCTCTCTTAACCCGAATCAGATGCCGGAAAAAGCGGTGAATCTGCAAGGCGTTAACCGTATTGCGCCGCTGACGACGGGCGATGTCGTACTGCAAAGCGCGCGTAGCGTTGCGGTTGGCGTGATGTTGGGTATCGATCCGGCGCAAAAAGATCCATTAACGCCGTATCTGGTCAATGTGAAGCAAAGCGAATTACAGCCGGGTAAGTATAATGTCATCCTCGGCGAGCAGCTCGCCGGACAGTTAGGGGTCAACCGCGGCGATCAGATTCGGCTAATGGTGCCATCTGCCAGCCAGTTTACGCCAATGGGACGCCTGCCCAGTCAGCGTCTGTTTACGGTGATTGGCACATTTGCCGCCAATAGCGAGGTCGATGGCTATGAAATGCTGGTCAATATTCAGGACGCGTCGCGTTTAATGCGCTATCCGGCAGGCAATATTACCGGCTGGCGTCTGTGGCTGGATGAACCGCTGCAAGTCGATACCCTCAGCCAACAGACGCTGCCGCAAGGTACGAAGTGGCAGGACTGGCGCGAACGCAAAGGCGAGTTGTTCCAGGCTGTGCGCATGGAAAAGAATATGATGGGATTGTTGCTGAGCCTCATCGTGGCGGTCGCGGCTTTTAACATTATTACTTCGTTGGGCCTGATGGTCATGGAGAAGCAGGGCGAAGTGGCGATTTTACAAACTCAAGGGCTGACGCCGCGACAAATTATGATGGTCTTTATGGTGCAGGGCGCCAGCGCCGGGATTATCGGCGCGCTGTTGGGCGCCGCGCTGGGCGCATTGCTTGCCAGCCAACTGAATAACCTGATGCCGATCATCGGCGCGTTTCTGGATGGCGCTGCGTTGCCCGTGGCGATAGAGCCGTTACAGGTGATCGTTATCGCTCTGGTGGCAATGGCCATCGCGCTGCTTTCTACGCTTTATCCTTCCTGGCGCGCTGCCGCCACTCAACCCGCTGAGGCTTTACGTTATGAATAAGATCCTGTTGCAATGCGACAACCTGTGCAAACGCTATCAGGAAGGCACCGTACAAACCGACGTGTTGCACGATGTCAGCTTCAGTATCGGCGAAGGCGAAATGATGGCGATCGTCGGCAGTTCCGGTTCGGGTAAAAGTACGTTGCTGCATCTGTTAGGCGGGCTGGATACGCCTACCTCTGGCGATGTGATTTTTAGCGGCCAGCCGATGAGCAAACTCTCTTCTGCGGCAAAAGCGGAATTACGTAACCAGAAACTGGGGTTTATCTATCAGTTTCATCATCTCCTGCCGGATTTTACGGCGCTGGAAAACGTGGCGATGCCATTATTGATTGGCAAAAAGAAACCGGCGGAGATTGACGCTCGGGCGCGAGAAATGTTGCATGCTGTAGGGCTGGAGCATCGCGCAACCCATCGACCTTCGGAACTTTCCGGCGGTGAGCGCCAGCGTGTCGCGATAGCGCGCGCGTTGGTGAATAATCCGCGTCTGGTACTGGCGGATGAGCCGACCGGTAATCTGGATGCGCGTAATGCCGACAGTATTTTTGAGCTTCTGGGCGAGTTAAATCGTCTGCAGGGAACCGCGTTTCTGGTGGTGACTCACGATTTGCAACTGGCGAAACGTATGAGCCGCCAGCTTGAGATGCGCGATGGCCGCCTGACGGCGGAACTGAGCCTGATGGGGGCGGAGTAATGGCGTCGCCTTTATCATTGTTAATTGGCTTGCGTTTCAGCCGTGGACGGCGGCGCGGCGGTATGGTTTCGCTCATTTCCGTCATTTCTACCATCGGTATCGCGCTGGGCGTGGCGGTATTGATTGTCGGTTTAAGCGCGATGAACGGTTTCGAACGCGAGTTGAATAACCGTATTCTGGCGGTGGTTCCGCACGGGGAGATTGAAGCGGTCAATCAGCCGTGGACCAACTGGCGTGAAGCGCTGGCAAAAGTGCAGAAGGTGCCGGGCATTGCCGCCGCCGCGCCGTATATCAATTTTACCGGCCTGGTAGAGAGCGGGGCGAATTTGCGCGCCATTCAGGTTAAAGGCGTCGACCCTAAGCAAGAGCAGCAGCTTAGCGCGTTACCGTCATTTGTGCAAAATCACGCCTGGGATCATTTCAAAGCGGGCGAGCAGCAGATCATTATCGGTAAAGGCGTCGCCGATGCGCTGAACGTGAAACAGGGCGACTGGGTGTCCATCATGATCCCCAATGCGAATGCCGACCATAAGCTGCTCCAGCCCAAACGCGTGCGTTTGCATGTCATCGGGATTCTGCAACTGAGCGGCCAGCTCGATCACAGCTTCGCCATGATCCCGCTTGAGGATGCGCAGCAGTATCTGGATATGGGGTCCAGCGTTTCCGGTATCGCGCTTAAAGTCCACGACGTGTTTAATGCGAACAAACTGGTGCGTGATGCGGGTGAAGTGACTAACAGCTATGTCTACATTAAGAGCTGGATCGGCACCTACGGCTATATGTATCGCGATATCCAGATGATTCGCGCCATTATGTATCTGGCGATGATTCTGGTGATCGGCGTGGCCTGTTTTAATATCGTTTCCACCTTAGTGATGGCGGTAAAAGATAAAAGCGGCGACATTGCGGTATTAAGAACGCTGGGGGCGAAAGATGGTTTGATTCGTGCCATTTTCGTCTGGTACGGACTACTGGCGGGCTTGCTGGGCAGCTTGATTGGCGTGGCGATCGGCGTTGTCGTTTCGCTTCAGCTTACCGCCATTATTAATGGGATTGAAAAGGAGATCGGGCATCAGTTTTTGTCCGGCGATATCTATTTTATCGACTTCCTGCCATCCGAATTACATTGGCTGGACGTTGTTTACGTACTGGTCACGGCGTTGTTATTAAGCTTACTGGCGAGCTGGTATCCGGCGCGGCGGGCGAGCAACATTGACCCTGCGCGAGTATTGAGCGGCCAGTAATCGCGGAATATAAAAACAAGGAGCGGTGATGTATTACGGGTTTGACATTGGCGGAACAAAGATTGCGTTAGGCGTATTTGACTCAACGCGGCGGCTGCAGTGGGAAAAACGGGTTCCCACGCCCCATACCAGCTATAGCGCCTTTTTAGACGCCGTGTGCGAACTGGTCGCGGAAGCCGACCAGCGATTTGGCGTAAAAGGGTCGGTAGGGATTGGCATACCCGGTATGCCGGAAACTGAAGACGGCACGCTGTACGCCGCGAATGTCCCGGCAGCCAGCGGTAAGCCGTTGCGCGCCGATCTCAGCGCCCGACTGGATCGCGATGTGCGTCTGGACAATGACGCTAACTGTTTTGCCTTGTCCGAAGCCTGGGATGATGAATTCACGCAATATCCTTTGGTTATGGGGCTTATCCTCGGCACCGGCGTCGGCGGTGGCCTGGTGCTAAATGGGAAGCCGATTACCGGTCAGAGCTATATCACCGGCGAGTTTGGTCATATGCGTTTGCCGGTTGACGCGCTAACGTTGATGGGATTTGATTTTCCTCTCCGCCGTTGTGGATGCGGTCAGATGGGTTGTATTGAGAATTATCTGTCCGGGCGCGGGTTTGCGTGGCTATATCAGCATTATTATGATCAATCGCTGCAGGCGCCGGAGATTATCGCGTTGTGGGAGCAGGGCGATGAGCAGGCGCACGCGCATGTTGAGCGCTATCTGGATTTACTGGCGGTTTGTCTGGGGAATATACTGACGATTGTTGATCCCGATT
The DNA here is from genome assembly GCF_046569105.1 of Salmonella sp. 741265073_HBA. Classification (NCBI taxonomy): domain Bacteria; kingdom Pseudomonadati; phylum Pseudomonadota; class Gammaproteobacteria; order Enterobacterales; family Enterobacteriaceae; genus Salmonella; species Salmonella sp. 741265073_HBA. The sequence goes on from NZ_JBKFRY010000001.1 coordinate 229,894, forward strand.
TATTGGTGATCGGCGGCGGACTATCGAACTTTACGGCAATAACAACGCAACTGGCGGAAAGACTGCCGCGCCATCTCCTCCCTGTTGCCCGCGCGCCGCGCATTGAGCGTGCGCGGCATGGGGATGCAGGTGGGATGCGCGGTGCTGCTTTTTTACATCTTACCGACTAATCAAAAAAAGAGGTTGTTATGCAGTCGCGTCGGTTTCATCGATTAAGCCGCTTTCGTAAAAATAAACGTCTGTTGCGTGAACGTCTGCGCCAGCGGATCTTTTTCAGAGACAGAGTGGTGCCGGAAATGATGGAAAACCCAAGAGTATTAGTCCTTACAGGTGCAGGAATTTCTGCAGAGTCTGGTATTCGTACGTTTCGCGCGGCGGATGGCCTTTGGGAAGAGCATCGGGTTGAAGATGTGGCGACGCCGGAAGGATTCGCCCGTAATCCGGGGCTGGTGCAGACATTTTATAATGCCCGCCGTCAGCAGCTTCAACAGCCGGAAATACAACCTAATGCGGCGCATCTGGCGTTAGCGAAGCTTGAAGAAGCGCTTGGCGATCGCTTTTTGCTGGTGACGCAAAACATCGACAATTTGCATGAACGCGCGGGCAATCGCAACATCATTCATATGCATGGCGAGCTGTTGAAGGTGCGCTGTTCGCAAAGTGGCCAGATTCTGGAATGGAACGGCGATGTGATGCCGGAAGATAAATGTCACTGCTGTCAGTTCCCGGCGCCGCTACGTCCGCACGTGGTGTGGTTTGGCGAGATGCCGCTTGGCATGGATGAAATTTATATGGCGCTGTCGATGGCGGATATTTTTATCGCCATTGGCACATCCGGTCATGTCTATCCGGCTGCGGGGTTTGTGCATGAAGCAAAACTGCACGGCGCACATACGGTGGAACTGAATCTTGAGCCAAGCCAGGTCGGCAGCGAGTTTGAAGAGAAGCACTACGGCCCGGCAAGCCAGGTTGTGCCGGAATTTGTTGATAAATTCCTGAAAGGGCTGTAGTGCTGTTTGCCCGGTAACGCCTTATCCGGCCTACATTTCACGTTACGTTCATCTGTAGGCCCGACAGGTGCTTTGGCTGAATTAGCGTCCTGCTTTTAGCTTCTGATAATACTCTTCATAAATGGCGCTGGCGTCGCCGACATCGTTTTGCCACTCGCCTTTGCTGATGGTTTGCGCATCCGGATAGAGCGACTTATCATTGGCGACCTCCGGGCTTAACAGCTTACGCGCCGCCAGGTTGGGGGTAGGGTAGCCTATGGTTTCTGCCACCTCTTTCGCGACGTCAGGACGCAGCAGGAAGTTGATTAGCTTCAGCGCGCCCTCTTTATTTTTCGCGTTCGCCGGAATAGCCAGGCTATCCATCCAGAAAATACCGCCTTCCTTCGGCCAGACGACCTCCAGCGGCGTGCCAGCCTGACGAGCAACGAAGGCCGAACCGTTCCACACCATCCCCAGATTGACTTCTCCTTCCATATACGGATTCGCCGGATTATCGGAGTTGAAGGCCGCTACGTTCGGCATCAGTTTTTTCAACTCTTCATATGCCGCTTCGATCTCTTTCGGATCGGTAGTGTTACCGGAATAACCTAGCTTGCGCAGCGCCATCTGGAAGACTTCTCGCGCATCGTCGGTTAAAAGCAGGCTGTTTTTATATTCCGGTTTCCACAAGTCAGCCCAGCTGGTAATGGTTTTGGGATCGATAGCATCGCTGTTCACGCCAATCGCCGTTGCGCCCCAGATATACGGAACAGAATAATCGTTGTTGGGGTCAAACGGTTTGTTGAGCATTTCCGGATCGAGGTTGTGGAAATTGGTTAATTTCGACTTATCGATCTTCTGGATCATGCCTTCTTTGCGCATTTTGTCGACATAGTATGTAGAAGGAACAACCAGGTCATACGCGCCATCTTTATAGGTTTTGAGTTTGGCATACATGGTTTCGTTCGACTCGTAGGTCGAATAAATCACCTTAATGCCTGTCTCTTTAGTGAACTGTTCCAGCAGGCCCGGCGGCACATACTCAGTCCAGTTATAGAAATAGAGCGTGTCGTTATCGGAGGCATGAGCGGCACTCATACCCAGCGCCAGGGCGCCCGCCGCGAGCAGGTGGCGTGACCATTTTTTCATTTAACGTCCCCTGAATTATGGGCCTTATCGGCCCTTGGTTTTATCACGAGCAATAAGCTGGCTGGCAATGACCATTACCAGAGACAGCACCAATAAAACGGTCGCCAGCGCGTTCACTTCTGGTGAAACGCCGACTTTTACCATGGAATAAATCTTTAAGGGTAAAATTTCATAGCCCGGCCCGGTGACAAACGACGAGACCACGACATCGTCCATCGACAACGTAAAGCTCAGCAACCAGCCCGCCGCCACCGCCGGCATCGCCAGCGGCAGAATGATTTTGCGTAAAATCGTTACCTCACTGGCCCCCAGGTCTTTTGCGGCTTCCAGCATTCTGACATCAAAGCCTTTCAGGCGCGAATAGACCGTGACGACCACAAACGGCAGGCTAAAGGTGATGTGCGAGAACAGCAACGACCAAAAGCCCAGTTGAATGCCGAGTAACATAAACAGCACCAGCAGGGAGATCGCCATCACGATATCCGGCGACATCATTACTACAAACAGCATCCCGCTGACGAATGGCTTCCCGCGAAAGCGGTAGCGATAAAGCGCCACCGCGGTTAACGAGCCAATCAACGTAGCGAAGGTCGCTGAGAAAATCGCCATCGTCAGTGAATGTTGAGCGGCCTGCAACAGACTGTCGTTATTGACCAGTAGTTCGTACCATTTAGTGGTAAAGCCCTGCCAGTTAATGCCGAACCGCGAACTGTTGAAGGAGTTCACAATCAGAATAATGATAGGAATATACAGATACGCATAGATGGCAGTCATGAAACCGCCACGGAGCAGCCGACCGATCATTCAAGTTCCACCTTCTTATTCAGAGGATGGGGTGCTTTTAGAGTATTGAAAATGATCAATTTTTTCTCTTCTCCAAAATCTCTCCAAAACGTCTCGCGGTTATCAGCAGCCAGGAAGAAGCAAGCTGCCGCTTGAAGCCGCGAATTTTACAACAAATTGCCAGACGAGCGGGAAAAAAAGGCCATTTAAATGACTATTCTCATCCGATCCGGTCAGATGCGGCATTATTGCGCCAGGCAAGAGGTTACTCTGTAGGCAAACATGAAGTACGTGAGTAAACCCTGAACGTGACGTCTGAGAAAGCGTCGTCTGATTTTATAAAAAACAACATAAACAGCCGCTTTGTTGTTCTGAGCGAACGTGTAGCGTGGTTAACTGTTCTTCCGCCATTTTTTGTATAGCCTGGGGGTCTATTCTAAAAATGGCGTGAAAAACCTGATCAGAGAGGGTTTCGATTATCTCAGCTAACATGCTTAGACTGGCGCTGGGATCCGTTACAAGGAACGCCTGAAACGTCTTATCCGCCAGTAAAACCTCTTCTACCATTTTTTCAATAGGTATGTGGGTATGTGGTGGTGGTATTTCAAGCTGTTTTAAGCCACACATTGTCATTGTTTCTAAAAATGCGTTTTGCTGAGTACTTTCGGATATATTCGCATGCTGTAAAATGCGCGTTGTCTTTTCAATCCCAGACTGAATTTTCGCTGCCAGGTAGGTTACCTTTTCTTGCGTTTTCCACTCATCTAAATGTCCTTTTCTCCATTCAGAATATAAATACCCCTCTATGTTGTCTAATGGAACCGATAATGTCGGCGCGCCAGCAGGATTGAGACATAATGTCGAAGGGAGGGGGTAATCTACGATGTCGCTATATCTTGTATTAATCATGGCCGTCATTTGTGGATGCGGTTTTAAAATATCGGGGCGATCTTTTATTAAAAAATAAGCATTCCCCATGACTTCACAGGTAAAGGCATCGGTATTTTGAGTGATACGTAACAATTCGTTCTCTTCGTTTTGATCCATGATGCGAAGAATAATAGTGTCATCATTTTCATTAGGATTATAAACCTGAAATCTATCTCTTTGTGATGCGCAGGCTAACTCTTTTAACTCAAAAAAAATCTCTGTAAGCCGCTCTCGTGTGGGGGTGCGATCGGCAAACAACATCTCATGTAGACAACTGTCCGCTTTTGCTTTGCCAGTAGAAAAAAAGAAGTCTTTAATTTTTTCCCATAAAACTTTCCACCATGCTTCTTTCGTATTCCTTGGGGAGTTGGTAAGGATTTCACTTTTTAAAAAACCATTCCCTATAGTAATCGGCATATTAATCTCACTTATACTGGAGTAAAAATGACTACATAATTGATTAAATCGACCCTTTTTATCTCAACTGCGGGCGCATCGGATGTAATATAATTTTTAAAAGAGACTGGCAATCAGTATAAAACCTGAGAGCTTCGCGTATAAACGCATTACTGTCTGTGCTAGCGTCGGTACAGGTAAAAGTAAAAGAAGGCCTGGCGCGGATGATGTTGTAGATTTGCAATACTGGCGGCAACTTCTTTCATGCGTTTTTTATGCCGGAGGCATGAAGTTTACCCTTGAATAAACTTCATGCCTGGATGCGTGTGGATTTGTTAGCGTTGTGCAATTAATCGCTTATATCACTCACCTTCTTATTCAATAAGCGGGAAGCCCGCCAGTAAATCAACAGCATGAGTCCCATCACAATGGTCAGCGTAATGCTGGTCGCCGCGCCAAACGGCCAGTCGCGAATATTCAGGAACTGTACCTTAATGACGTTACCAATCAGCAGGTTTTTCGCTCCCCCCATTAAATCGGAGACGTAGAACAGGCCCATTGCCGGTAGCATCACGAGCAGGCAACCGGCGACAATGCCCGGCATGGTTAATGGAATAATGATGCGGATGAACGTTTGCATTTTACTGGCGCCGAGATCGCGTGCGGCCTCCAGTAGCGGTTTGTCGAGCTTCTCAATGCTGGAGTAGAGCGGCATGACCATAAACGGCAGCAAAATGTAAACCAGGCCGATAATAACGGCACTCGGGGTGAACATGATGCGAATCGGCGTATCAATCACGCCCAGCCACAGCAGGAATTCATTGAGATAACCTTTAGTGCTCAGGAATATTTTCAACCCATAGATGCGGATCAGTGAGTTGGTCCAGAAAGGAACGATCAGCAAAAACAGCAATAACGGACGTATCTTTTCCGGTAACTTCGCCAGAAACCAGGCAAAAGGATAACCCAGCACCAGGCAGGAGAGGGTGGCGATCAGCGCCATATTCAGAGAGTGCAGGAGCACTTCAAAATAGAGCGGATCGAGCAGGCGTGCATAGTTATCCAGCGTAAAGACCATCTTGACGAAACTGGCGTCGTCACGGGTCAGAAAGCTGGTGCCAATGATCATCAGGTTGGGCAGAAAAACAAACAACACAAGCCAACCGACGATAGTGACAATCACTACATTCTGGAATTTACTTGTGTTCTTCATCAGCCAGTACGACCTCCCAGCTTTCTACCCAACTAATGGCCATTTTTTGGTCAAGTGAATGGTCGAAGTCAGGATCGTCTTCGTTGAAGAATTCGCTGACCATCACCATTTTGCCATTTTCCAGTTCAACCACCGACTCCAGCGTCATACCTTTATAATTGCGCTCGCGCACGTAGCCGATAAGCCCTTCGATGTGGTTATCATCGTTGATCTCTTCGACGCGTAGATCTTCCGGTCGCAGCAGGACGTTCAGTTTTTGGCCTGGTTCGACAGCGAAATTGACGTATATATTGCACTCCCGACCTTCTACGCTGGCGCGGACGCGCTGTTCATCAAGCCGTTCAATGACTGTCGCGTCAAAGCGGTTAATTTCGCCGATAAAACCGGCGACAAACAGGTTTTTTGGCTCTTCATAGATTTCACGCGGCGTGCCGTCTTGCTCAATCACGCCATTACGCATTACCACGATACGATCGGACATGGTGAGCGCTTCTTCTTGATCGTGAGTGACAAAAACAAACGTGATACCGAGTTTACGCTGTAATGCTTTAAGCTCGTTCTGCATTTGTTTGCGCAATTTATAGTCCAGCGCAGAGAGCGATTCATCCAGTAATAACAGGCGAGGTTTATTCACCACCGCGCGAGCGATAGCCACACGCTGCTGCTGTCCGCCGGAAAGCTGGTGCGGTTTACGTTGTGCAAACTCTTCAAGCTGCACCATACGCAGCGCATCGGTCACGCGGGGCGCAATCTCGGCGGCTGGCGTTTTTTGCATTCGTAAGCCAAACGCGACATTTTCAAACACCGTCATATGCGGAAATAAAGCGTAGCTTTGAAATACGGTGTTCACATAACGATTTTCGGCGGGAACGTGGGTGATATCCTGGTTATCCAACATGATATGCCCGGCATCAACGGTTTCCAGGCCGGCAATCAGGCGAAGAACGGTTGTTTTACCGCAGCCGGAAGGGCCAAGCAGCGTGAGGAATTCGCCATTGTTAATGGTCAAATCCAGTTGTGAAATGACCTCTTTGCCATCGAAACTTTTGCTAATTCCCGACAAAAGCACCAGCGGTGAAAGCGAACGCGGTTGTTTATTCAATTTCTTACTCTGTCCCATGTAAACGCAACGGATGGCTGACCGCTGCGGGGTTTGTGGTTAACCACCTTAATCACTCTTAATGAGGGCGGTCATTCTACGGCAAACCACTGTAATCGCCAATCCTTGTTGCGAATTACTGACTTAGCTTTATAGTCAGAAAGCGTGTCAAAGTGAAATATTCTTGTTTGCAGGGATAAAAGTGACCTGACGCAATATTTGTCTTTTCTTGCTTATTAATAATGTTGTCACGAAAAGTGAGGGTGACTGCATGGATAAACTACTTGAGCGTTTTTTACACTACGTATCGCTGGATACCCAATCAAAGTCGGGTGTTCGGCAGGTTCCCAGCACTGAGGGGCAGTGGAAGTTACTACGTTTGCTCAAACAGCAGCTCGAAGAGATGGGGCTGGTTAACATTACATTAAGCGAAAAAGGGACGTTGATGGCGACGCTCCCGGCCAATGTTGAGGGGGATATTCCCGCCATTGGTTTTATCTCCCATGTGGATACCTCTCCGGATTTCAGCGGTAAAAACGTTAACCCGCAGATTGTCGAGAATTATCGCGGCGGCGATATAGCATTAGGGATTGGCGATGAGGTGTTGTCACCCGTGATGTTCCCGGTACTGCATCAATTACTGGGACAGACGCTGATTACTACCGATGGTAAGACATTGCTGGGCGCGGACGATAAAGCCGGCGTTGCGGAGATCATGACCGCGCTGGCGGTGCTGAAAGGTAATCCTATTCCCCACGGCGACATTAAAGTGGCGTTTACGCCTGACGAAGAGGTAGGGAAAGGCGCGAAGCACTTCGATGTTGAGGAGTTTGGCGCACAGTGGGCCTATACGGTCGACGGCGGCGGCGTGGGCGAACTGGAGTTTGAAAACTTCAATGCCGCCTCGGTGAATATCAAAATCGTCGGCAATAACGTGCATCCCGGTACGGCGAAAGGCGTCATGGTCAATGCGCTGTCGTTGGCTGCGAGGATTCACGCGGAAGTGCCGGCGGATGAAGCGCCTGAAACCACCGAAGGTTACGAAGGGTTTTATCATCTGGCCAGTATGAAAGGCACCGTTGATCGGGCCGAAATGCACTACATCATTCGTGATTTCGACCGTAAGCAGTTTGAAGCGCGTAAACGCAAAATGATGGAGATTGCCAAAAAAGTCGGTAAGGGGCTGCATCCGGACTGCTATATCGAACTTGTGATTGAAGACAGTTATTACAATATGCGCGAAAAAGTGGTTGAACATCCGCATATTCTCGATATCGCCCAACAGGCCATGCGCGACTGTCATATTACGCCGGAGATGAAACCGATTCGCGGCGGCACAGACGGGGCGCAACTGTCGTTTATGGGCCTGCCGTGTCCTAATCTCTTTACCGGCGGATATAACTATCATGGTAAACATGAGTTTGTGACGCTGGAGGGGATGGAAAAAGCGGTACAGGTGATTGTACGTATCGCGGAGCTGACGGCGAAGCGCGGCCAGTAGCGAATGTTACGCATTGTGGTGAAGCGTTTTATTATTTATGGCGGGATATTTTCCGCCATAAATTTTTCTGCCTGGAGCGCCGAAGATCCGCCTTCCTGGTCCCAGCGCCAGCAACAATCTGCAGCATGTTTTATGACCGGCGATGAAACCTGCATAACGTTTATTGATGATGCGGTGAGGCTGGCCTCGCGGCAATATGGCAAACGCTCAATACAGCTTGTTCGTAGCCTGCTATTACAAAGCGATATTTATCAATGGCTGGGTAAACCTGAATTAACGCCGCAAATGCTGCTGCGAGCGCGGGCAATCATGAAAACATTTCCGGCGGGCGCTTATCCGGGCGATCGGGCCGATATGTTTGAACACCTGGCGGCCTTTAATGTTTACAGTGACGATCGCCATATAGAGTATTCATCTACAGAGCAGTGGCGATACGAGATCAAGGTTGATTACCGTCAGCGGATAGCCTGGCAAGAGCAGGCATTAACGTGGCGTCTTAAAGACAAAAAGGCATCGACGGAGGCATTGGTTTATACCTTAAACAGGATGCGCGACGCTTATTCTGATGCGCTGGAAGAGCGGGATGTCGAATGTGATAGTGCGCGTAAAGCCTATTATTTGGCGAAGGTAGACGCAACGGAGCGGCAGTGGCTGAGCGTTATTTTACGAGATAAAACCTGGGATAATCGTGAGCGCATCGCCTCTTTTTTGCAGCAGAAAGCGGATATTGCTTATAATGCAGGGCATATTAGCGAGGCGATTAATGCGCTAAGTCAGGCGCTAAAAATTGAGCAAACGCTTTATGGCGCCGAATTCGGCGAAATGACGGTTGACAGCAATAATCTTGCTGGCTTTTATGCACAGGGCCATCATTATAAGGAAGCGAAAGATCTCTACCTTAAACTTATCGTGTATTACCAGAGCCGTTTAACACCAATGGCGACGGTAATATCACGATTACGCTTTTATTTGCCCGAAAACATCGACCTGGACAGTACCTCCCTCTATCTCCCATTGCTGGCAGAATATAAACGTCGGCAGTCTGACGTATCAATGGTGTTGTATGGTATTCCGCTGCTTTATCAGAGTAATCAAGAACTTGAACAAGCAAAAGACTTTGCGGAACGCGCCTTTACGCTTGATGCCGTAGCTTATCCAGCAAAGATGCAGTATGAACGATTACAGCAACTGGCTAATATTGCCGAAGGTCTTGGAGATAACGTACTGGCGCGGCGCTATCGGCAAATGTCATTTCGCCATCGAATGGCCCACTCGATTTATCCGGGCGATCCGCAATATAACGATTTCGCCAAACCTGGCGGCGATCGTTGTGGATAGTTTGCGTCAGCCCGGCGGTCGCCGGGCATTGCGATGTTCTTATCCTTCGAAGAACCAGTACCCGCTATTCACCAGCGCCGCCAGCATCGCGAGGAAGGACGGGTCTTCCAGCGCATCGCCGAAGTTTTCAGCGGTCAGTGCAATATGACTGGCGAGCGCCTCCAGAGCAGGGCGATGCGGAGAGTCTATTTTTTCGCCATTCGCATAGACCTCATCGCCGATACGCAATACGCGAAGCCCGCCGAGACGTACTAATACCTCGCCTTGCTTTAAGGCATCGTAAATTTCATCAGGCTGATACGGCGGCTCCGGCGGCGCAATATCCAGTTCGTGGCGTGACTGAGAGAGAAACTCGCCAAGCCACTGTTGGAAATGCGCGGGTTGATTGATCAAATCGAGCATCATATTACGCAGTTTATCCATCTCCTGCGGCAGGATATCCGCCGGATGCTTGCGGGACGGCATATCCGGATCGCTGTAGTATGTATTGCCCAACTCCCGTTGCAGGACGTAATCGGCAAAACCGCTGATCAGCTCACGGCTATTGGGCGCGCGAAAACCGACCGAATAGTTCATGGCGTTTTCCAGCGCATAGCCTTCATGCGGGAATCCTGGCGGAATATACAGAATGTCGCCCGGCTCCAGCTCTTCATCAATAATGGCCTCGAACGGATCGACTTGTAACAGGTCGGGATGTGGGCAGTGCTGACGCATTTGCAGCTTTTCGCCCACGCGCCAGCGACGGCGACCGGTTCCCTGGATAATAAACACATCATACTGATCCAGATGCGGGCCAACGCCGCCGCCGGGAACGGAAAAGGAGATCATCAGATCGTCGATACGCCAGTCCGGCAGAGCGCGGAACGGGCGCATCAAGGCGGCGGTGGGTTCATGCCAGTGGTTTACCGCCTGTACCAGCAGCGACCAGTTGCTCTCACCCAGATGATCGTAGCTTTCGAAAGGGCCATGGCTGACCTGCCATTTGCCATCCTGATGGCTAACGAGTCGGCTGTCGATTTCGCTTTCCATCGCCAGCCCCGCCAGCTCATCCGGCGAGAGCGGATCGATAAAGTTGCTAAACCCACGTTTTAAGACCACCGGGCGTTTTTGCCAGTGGCGTTCAAGAAAGTCGGGCCAGTTAAGAGTTAATTGGTATTCCATGTTAAGTATCCGCAGGCTGGTATCTGACACCGATTATAACGGATGCTTAACGAGATGCGTGGAAGAACGCGCAGAAATGTTTATTCCTCTTTCTGTGTGGGATGCTGTCGGCCAAAAACGACCTCCATACGGGCGCCGCCGAGCAGACTGTCGCTGGCAATGATCTGCCCGGCGTATTGTTCCGTAATCTCGCGCGCGACAGCCAGCCCCACGCCTTGTCCTGGTCGCAGGGTATCGGCGCGCTGACCGCGATCAAACACCAGGGAACGTTTGCTGTGGGGTATGCCTGGGCCGTCATCTTCGACGAAAATATGCAAATGATCGTCGGTCTGGCGAGCCGAAATCTCGACAAACTCCAGGCAATATTTACAAGCGTTGTCCAGTACGTTGCCCATTACTTCGACAAAGTCGTTTTGCTCGCCAACAAAACTGATCTCTGGTGAAATATCCATACTGATATTCACCCCTTTACGCTGATAAACTTTATTGAGCGCGGAGATCAGGTTATCTAACAACGGCGCGACGGGATGCAGTTCGCGGCTTAACAATACGCCGCTACCGCGCATACTGGCGCGATGCAGATAATAGCCGATCTGCTGGGAAATCCGGCTGATCTGTTCCAGCATCACCGGTTCAGCTTTGCTGACGCTCATCTTTTCGTTGCGTAAAGAGCGTAACGTACTCTGCAAAACCGCGAGCGGCGTTTTTAAACTGTGCGTCAGGTCGGTCAGGGTCGTGCGGTATTTGTTATAACGTTCACGCTCGCTTTTGAGCAGTTGATTAAGGTTGCGCACAAGGCTGGTCAGCTCACGCGTCGTCTCCGGATTGAGCATTTCGCGGTGATGATCTTCAAGCTCGCGGACTTCCCGCGCCAGCGCCTCGATAGGGCGTAAGCTCCACCAGGCGGCGATCCACAGTAAAGGAATGACTAACAGTAAATTGGCGGCCAGCACGTATACGAACCAGCTCCACACCATATAGGAGCGTTTTAGTTCTATCGGAATGGTATCGACCACCACGATGGTTAACTGCGGCATCCGCGCCGTGGCAGGATAAATATTTACCGCTACCGAGTGGGTCATCTCGGCATCATCGTCATCTTCACGTACTTCTTTGAGTTTTTCCTGCGCGGAATGGTCTTCGCTCAACAGCGTGCTGGTGGCGTCTACGTTGGTTTCAATTTCATGGAAGCCGTTCGTTTTTAACCATTCCGGTTGAATGCTTTTAATCAGCCAGGGAATGTTGCGCTGCGTCCATAATAATTTGCCCGTTTCATCGTAAATCAGCGTCATGGTCGGGCTTTGCATGTCCAGATTTTCAGGCAGCTCAACGCTGATTTTATTATTTTCCCATTTGGCGAGGGTATAAAACAGGTTGCTTTCGCCGCGCAGCAAACGAAAGGTGGTTTTATCAAAACTTACGCTATAGCCGACCAGCGCCACTATGCCATATGCCAGAGAAAGCACCAGCACGACGCCGGCTGTCGCCAGCAAAAAACGAACCCGCAGCGACAGCGGCAGAAAATGGCGAGCAAATTTATTCATTAGCGCAATTCAAAAAGATATCCTTGTCCGCGTACGGTGGTAATGACATCGTGCGGATACTGGGCCTGTATTTTTTTCCGCAGACGCCCCATGAGAACATCAATGGTATGACTTTCCCGCAGTTCCGCATCCGGATACAGCTGAAGCATCAGCGAATCTTTGCTGACCACTTTACCGTTGTTACGGATAAGCGTTTCCATAATGGTGTATTCGAACGCCGTGAGTTTGATGACCTCTTCATTGACGGATAATTCCCGGCGTGAGAGATCCACCTGGAAAGGCGGGATGTTGATCACCTGGGAGGCCAGACCGCTATTACGGCGCATTAACGCCTGCATACGCGCCATTACCTCTTCGATGTGGAATGGCTTCGTCACGTAGTCATCGGCCCCGGAACTGAGAACCTCGACTTTATCCTGCCAGCCTTCGCGCGCGGTTAACACCAGAACCGGCAGTGAAACATCACTGCTACGCCAGCGGCGTATTAAGGAAAGGCCGTCTTCATCCGGCAGACCTAAATCGACAATAGCGATATCCGGAAGGTGTTCATTAAGGTAGTAATCAGCTTCCCTGGCATCTTCTGCGGCATCGACCTGGTGACCTGAATCCTGGAGCTGAACCTTCAGGTGGTGGCGTAATAATGCATTATCCTCTACAACCAGTACGCGCATCATCTCTTCTCCCTTGTGTTAACAATAAGAACAGTCTAGCGTTGATTATGGTGCTTTGGGGATAAACAGTTAATAAACCAGACAAATAGTCACCCTCTTTCTGAAGAAAAGAGGGTGAGGCAGACATTATTTAAGTTCGTCGACCAGAGTCACAGCGCGACCGATATAATTTGCCGGCGTCATGGCTTTAAGGCGCGTTTTTTCTGCTTCCGGCAGGGCCAGACTATCAATAAACTGTTTCATTCCTTCGGCATCAACACGCTTGCCACGGGTCAACTCTTTTAGTTTTTCATATGGTTTTTCAATACCATAGCGGCGCATGACGGTCTGGATCGGTTCAGCTAATACTTCCCAGTTGTGATCCAGTTCGTCAAGCAGATGATCGCGGTTTACTTCCAGCTTGCTGACGCCCTTCAGGGTGGACTGATAAGCGATAAGCGCATAGCCGATGCCGACACCCAGGTTACGCAGGACGGTTGAGTCGGTCAGATCGCGCTGCCAGCGGGAAACCGGCAGTTTGTTTGCCAGATGGTGCAACACTGCATTAGACAGACCGAGGTTGCCTTCTGAGTTTTCAAAGTCAATGGGGTTAACTTTATGCGGCATGGTAGAAGAACCGATCTCCCCGGCGATGGTTTTCTGTTTGAAATGGTTCAACGCAATATAGCCCCAGACATCGCGATCGAAATCGATCAGGATGGTGTTAAAGCGCGCGATACAGTCAAACAGTTCCGCAATATAATCATGTGGTTCAATCTGGGTGGTGTAAGGGTTCCACTGGATGCCCAGCGAGGTGACGAACTCTTCGCTGAACTGATGCCAGTCAACTTCCGGATAGGCGGCGATATGCGCGTTATAGTTGCCTACGGCGCCGTTGATTTTACCGAGGATCTCCACCTGGTTGAGCTGGCGGAACTGACGCTCCATACGATACGCCACGTTCGCCATCTCTTTACCCAGGGTGGAAGGTGTTGCCGGCTGGCCGTGGGTGCGGGAGAGCAGAGGAATATCGCGATACTGTACGGACAGATCTTTCACTGCATCGATAAGCTTACGCCAGTATGGCAGGACTACTTCGTCGCGAGCGGTTTTCAACATCAGCGCGTGAGACAGGTTGTTGATGTCTTCTGACGTGCAGGCAAAGTGGATAAACTCGGAAACGTCATGTAGCGCCGGGATCGCGGCGACTTTTTCTTTCAGAAAATACTCAACCGCTTTCACATCGTGATTCGTGGTGCGCTCAATGGTTTTAATGCGCGCGGCATCTTCTTCATTGAAGTTTGCAACAAGCGTATCCAGGTAACCGTTTGCGTCGGCAGCAAAAGCAGGAACTTCCTTGATCGCTGCGTGCGCGGCTAATTTCTGCAGCCAACGTACTTCGACTTGTACACGAAATTTCAGCAAACCGTATTCGCTAAAAATTCCGCGCAGCGCGCTGACTTTATCGCCGTAGCGTCCATCGACAGGGGAAACGGCGGTCAGTGAGGATAATTCCATAGATCATAACTCCGGGGTTAAATGAGCAAGAATTTGTTTTGCCTGAGTCGTCAGGCGATGACGAGAAAACATAAGCTGTAGGCGACCACCGCCTACCTGATGCCAGAGCACGGCTGCACGGATGCCTGCCAGTAGCGAAGCGCGGACTTTGGCCTGAACCTGCGGACTTTGCAGAACGGCCGGGGAGCCCGTCACCTGAATGCGCGGGCCCAATGGGCTAATCACATCCACGTAGATGCCCGCCATGGCGCTCATTAACGTGTCTGACTGTAAATCAAAATGGTCAAGCTGGCGCTGCAGGCCGTTAATGCGATCGCCTAACGTATTCAATGCGCCTTTGGCGGATGACAGCTTGCGCTCCAGCACCATCAGGCTAAGCGTATAACGCGTCAGTTCGGCGTTAAGTCCTTGTCGGCTGCTGGCATTCAGCACGCCGAGCAGTGTTTCCAGACCAAGACGCAGGTTAGCTTCGCTGCCGCCGAACACGCCCAGAGTAGAGCTGGGATTCATATCAATGACACTGTTGAGTGAAACGTGCAACGCGTCGGCATCACAGTGCCCCTGGTGCGCCAGTTGTTGCACCAGGCGTGCCGACTGGCAAATGCCAGACAGCGCGAGGGTGATGTCATAATAATTCTTTGCCACAATCACTGCTTCCTTGTATCAAATAAAATACACTTCATCTTTTAAGCCGCTTTGAGGCGACTTGAATGGTGTTGTGTATTGAATAATCAGACCGTCAGCGGCAGTCGCTGCTCGATAATGCCGCCGCCCAGGCAGACTTCGCCGCTGTAAAAGACAGCGGACTGGCCCGGCGTAACGGCGGCAACCGGCTCGTCAAAAATGACCTCGATACGATCGTCATCCAGCGCGTTAATCGTGCACGGAATATCGGTCTGGCGGTAGCGGGTTTTTACCGTACAGCGCAGAGTGCCGGTGAACGGTTCGCGATCGACCCAATGTAGCTGCTGGGCGATGAGGCCTACCGACATCAGGCGTGGGTGCTCATGCCCCTGGGCGACAATTAACACATTGTTTTCAACGTCTTTATCCACCACATACCAGGGGTCTTCGCTACCGTCTTTGGTGCCGCCGATTCCCAGCCCTTTACGCTGACCGAGCGTATGATACATCAGACCCTGATGCTCGCCGATTTCATCGCCGTCAACGGTAATAATTTTCCCCGGCTGCGCAGGCAGATAGCGCCCTAAAAAGTCGCGGAACTTGCGCTCGCCGATAAAGCAGATACCGGTAGAATCTTTTTTCTTGGCGGTTACCAGCCCCAGATCTTCGGCGATTTTACGCACCTGCGGTTTTTCCAGCTCGCCAACCGGGAACAGACTTTGCGCAATCTGCTCATGGCCAAGCGTATAGAGGAAGTAGCTCTGATCTTTGTTGCCGTCGAGCCCGCGCAACAACCGGCTTTTGCCGTTTACATCCGCGCGTCGGACGTAGTGACCGGTGGCGATATAGTCGGCGCCTAAATCTTCTGCGGCAAATTCAAGGAAGGCTTTAAATTTGATCTCTTTATTGCACAGAATATCCGGGTTCGGCGTACGGCCCGCTTTGTACTCTTCAAGGAACAGTTCAAAGACGTTATCCCAATATTCTGCGGCAAAATTGACGGTATGCAGTTCAATGCCAAGCTTGTCGCACACGGCCTGCGCGTCAGCCAGATCGGCTGCCGCGGTACAGTATTCCTCACCATCGTCCTCTTCCCAGTTCTTCATGAACAGGCCTTCTACCTGATAACCCTGTTGTTGCAACAGCCAGGCGGAAACGGAGGAATCGACACCGCCGGACATGCCGACGATCACTTTTTTTGGGCTTTCTGACATTGGAATACTCGCGACATTGAACTTCAAGGCGGCGTATTCTACCACGCAGCCCTTTACTTGACACCCTCTGTAAACGGCCAGTTAAATTCGCCCACTATAGATAAGGGGTAACATTGCCCCGTTTGATAACTGCGAATGCTTTCAGCCACCAGCGGAGAACGTAAATTCGGCGCGTTCAGAATCTCGTCGGCGCTCACCCAATGGCAGCAATCGATGTCATTGTCATGGGGGGCAGTCGCGCAAATATGATCAAGCTTGATAGCGAATAAAAAGCGCAGGAACGGGGTCTTATCCGGCGCAATCCACTGATGCATACGGATAAAATACTGTGGTTGCGCCGTGATGCCAGTCTCTTCCCACAGTTCACGCGCGGCGGCCTGCGCCAGCGTTTCATCTGCCTCCAGGTGTCCGGCAGGTTGATTCCATAACGATTTACCGTTGATGGTCTCTTCCACCACCAGAAATTTATCTTCGGCATGTACGATGCAGGCAACGGTCACGTGCGGCTTGAACATAGGCATCCTTATTACAGCGGTTTATCAATGTGGTCATAGATCGCGTCAAGCTGTTTCAGACGCTCGTTATAAGCTTTTGTCAGGCAGGTGACGTCGGCCTTGCACTGCTGACGCTGTTTAAGCCAGCTCTGCTGGGCGTCCTGCAGGGCGCCGCGACTGCCCATCGCGAACAACCCTTTCAGAAACTGATATTTGGTGTGCATTTCCACGTCTTTATCATTCAGCGTCAGGTGCGCGCAGATAGCCTTTTCATCCGCAGCCTGCGCTTTCTGGCAGTCGAAGCTGGCCGCATTAACGGATAACGGTGTTAATAAAGCAAAAGCAATGAGAAGCCGTTTCATCTGTCTTTCTCCTGTACGATCTCGCGCCACTGTCCATTATCGAGGCCGTTGAGCGTGTAGTCGCCCATGCTGTAACGAATTAATCGTAGAGTGGGATGACCGACATGCGCTGTCATGCGTCTTACCTGGCGGTTGCGGCCTTCATATAAGGTGACTTTTAGCCAACTGGTGGGAATATTCTTCCGTTCGCGAATCGGCGGGGTGCGCGGCCACAGCCAGTCAGGCTCCGCGACAATCTCAATACCGGCGGGCAGGGTAGGGCCATCGTTGAGCGTGACGCCAGTACGAAGCGCCTGCAGCGCTGCATTATCCGGTATACCTTCTACCTGAACATAGTAAATCTTGCCGGTGCGTTTGCCCGGTTGCGTGAGGCGCGCCTGCAGCGCGCCGTCATTAGTCAGCACCAAAAGCCCTTCGCTGTCGCGGTCCAGGCGGCCTGCGGCATAAACGCCTTGCACAGGAATAAAATCTTTTAACGTGCGGCGACCTGCTTCATCCGTGAACTGCGGCAACACATCGTAAGGTTTATTGAACAAAACCACGCGTTTTGGCTGGTTTTCTTTCCGTGATTTAGATGCTTGTCGTGAGCTGAATCGCTTAACGTAGTGATTTCTAAAAGAAGTTTTTTGCATGGTGTTTTCAGAACTTATTAATTGCCGCATTATAGCGCAATAATGAGTGTCTTTCATGGCGGCAAACAATAGGGTAGTATTGACATGCTCATTACAAAACATTAACAAAAAATTGCTCTAACGCAGTCGTGCAGCAGGACGCCATTGCACATGCAGCGCGATGACAGACGAGCAAACCAGAAGCGCTCGAAGGAGAGGTGAATGGAAAGCAAAGTAGTTGTTCCGGTGGAAGGTAAGAAGATCACCCTGCAAAACGGCAAACTCAACGTTCCTGAGAATCCGATTATCCCGTTTATTGAAGGCGATGGTATCGGTGTTGATGTCACTCCAGCCATGCTTAAAGTGGTCGATGCCGCCGTCGAGAAAGCCTATAAAGGCGAGCGTAAAATTTCCTGGATGGAAATTTACACCGGAGAAAAATCCACACAGGTTTACGGCCAGGATGTCTGGCTTCCCGCTGAAACCCTTGATTTAATTCGTGATTACCGCGTAGCGATTAAAGGTCCGTTGACCACGCCGGTTGGCGGCGGTATCCGCTCTCTGAACGTTGCCCTGCGTCAGGAGCTTGACCTGTACGTTTGTCTGCGTCCCGTTCGTTACTATCAGGGCACGCCAAGTCCGGTGAAACATCCGGAGCTGACCGATATGGTCATCTTCCGTGAAAACTCTGAAGATATCTACGCCGGAATTGAATGGAAAGCTGACTCTGCAGACGCTGAGAAAGTGATCAAGTTCTTGCGCGAAGAGATGGGCGTGAAGAAAATTCGCTTCCCGGAGCACTGCGGTATCGGTATCAAACCGTGTTCTGAAGAAGGCACTAAACGTCTGGTTCGCGCGGCGATTGAATACGCTATTACTAACGATCGCGATTCCGTCACGCTGGTACATAAAGGCAATATCATGAAGTTCACCGAAGGCGCGTTTAAAGACTGGGGCTACCAGTTGGCGCGCGACGAGTTCGGCGGTGAGCTTATTGACGGCGGTCCGTGGCTGAAAATTAAGAACCCGAACACGGGTAAAGAGATCGTGGTTAAAGACGTTATCGCCGATGCGTTCCTGCAACAGATCCTGTTGCGTCCGGCGGAATACGACGTTATCGCCTGTATGAACCTGAACGGTGACTATATTTCCGATGCCCTGGCGGCTCAGGTTGGCGGTATCGGTATTGCACCGGGTGCGAATATCGGCGACGAATGCGCGTTGTTTGAAGCCACTCACGGGACTGCGCCGAAATATGCGGGCCAGGATAAAGTCAACCCAGGCTCCATTATTCTGTCTGCGGAGATGATGCTGCGTCACATGCAGTGGTTCGAAGCGGCGGATCTGATTGTTAAAGGTATGGAAGGCGCGATTGCCGCGAAGACCGTGACCTATGACTTTGAACGCCTGATGGAAGGCGCTAAGCTGCTGAAATGTAGTGAGTTTGGCGACGCGATTATCGCAAATATGTAATAACGATAATTGTTAAAAACAAAAACGGGGACTTAACGTCCCCGTTTTTATTATTAGCATTCGAACGGTTATCAAAATTTTATCAAAAAAATTTATCAAAACTCCCTCAATTCTGACCGCAATAGTAATCCATCCTTTACGCCGATCGTCATGATAACCTGAGACCCCCTGAAAGCTGATAGTTACCGATTTTGATTGTGGTGGTTTTCTTTATGATGTGTGGTTTGGCTATTTTTTGAAAGTGCCTTACCAGATTTATTGTTATTATCAGGGGATTATTTCAATAAAAGGTGATGATTTATTGCCTGCAATAGTGGGTAGATTAAGCATTTTATGAAATTATTAGTGTCTTTATTTGCACTTCTATAAGGCTGTTAAGAGGTGTTGAAATATCAGCCTGGTAAAGAATACGTCAGCGAAAGTGAATGCTATATTAGTCATAAAAATTCAGGAGACATATGCTCAAACTTATCTTCTACAGTGGAAGTGTGAAGGTTCCGGAATATCTGGAAACAGATAAGGAAAAAAATGTCGGACGTACTCCTCTGTCTTCAGACATTCAGCAAATTAAAAATTTTGTTGAAGATGTTCCGCCATTTCCAGAAAGCAGAGCGGCGAGAGGTTCTGTAAGCGCAGCGTACAGGCTTTCTTTTGACGAAGTGTTTTGCGGTCTCAGCAATGAAGAGCGTAAAAAGGTGTATGGTCGCCTTTTTGGAAAACAAGTACTTGCGCATATTCATTCCAGGTGTCAGCGCGACGCTGACATAATAAGAGAAAAAGCGCTCAGGCGGATAAGCCGTGAGTGTGGTGCCGAAATAGATTGCGCTCTCTTACTAAATAAGATGGTGGATATTTTACAAAATGCCCGGCTGACAATAAATTTTAATGCAGCAAAAATTGACTTTGTCTCTCTCTTAAAAAATAAAGAATATCTGAACTCTTATGCATTAGGTTGCAGACCGGGAGATTTACCTGCTTATAATGTCGGGCGTGATTCAGTTGAAACTAAAGCATTTGAACTGGAGAAGCTTGCAGATTCACCTTATGCCCCATATGGTCAGACAGGCGGTTTTTCCGTAGCATATACTCCCAACAGTAAAACTTTTAGCCCTACAAGCAGACCAATTTATGCTGCACTGGACTTTCTGAACGGTGAAAATGGAGGTGCCAGCGCCTATGGGAAATCATTTTTTGAATTAAATGATAATGTAAAAACAAATTGTACATTCTCACCTTTTGATATCTACGGCCACAGATTTGGCCTGGATACTAGTAAATTATCTACATTTTGCCATATGGAGAACCTGATTGCATCCTGTCAAAATGATTTTTTTGGTTATAATTGCTTTAAGAGTTTGGTTAAAATGGCTAAGGGCGAAAAATTTTTAGCTCATTCTAATTATGGTACAGGCTATGAAGGGAATTATATAGAGGCTCATATTCATGGTGATGTATGTTTATTCAGAGATATAAAGCACGTTTATTTGTCTTTGCAAGAAAACTCTTACTCGGAAAGTCAACTATATGATTATGCAAAACAAATAAACCAAGCGCTTAATAGAGACTGCATAATATTATATTGACAAGCTTATTATCAGGCTCTTTAAAAGAGCTTTAAATGATCATGAGCACATACTTCTTAAGGTAGGCAGTAACTGCTATCTGTTTATATTTATTAGCTTAGGATCAATCTGGCAGATACTTGGTGGCGCTCTAGTATGGCCTGGCAAAATGGAGGAATATGGACCAGCAGAAGCGCCTGCTGGCTATCGATATTCCTGTTCATCAGGTTTTTACGCCATCTACGCACATTTATTCTGCTATAAGTTGAAATACTGCAAAAAATATTAAGGCTTATTATTTTTTCTTTAAGTAAATTTTCGTTCAACAAACTTGGATGCGGGAATGTTTGAAATATTATTGCCTTATACTAGATCTCAGCGACCTACAACTCACAACTTTATTAGATCATCTTTCTGAAAATATTAATTTTCTGGTGGTTATCAACAATAGGCTGACTAAATTGCCAGACACTTTACCAGGAGGGTACAGATAGATTACGCGGGTAGGATCACTACACCGGAAAAAGATTGCCAGTTAATAAGATGTCGTCCATGATTCAGTTGGATGATAATGATTTATTCCCCACTCTTTGATCCTACAATAGTGATCTGATAGTTATCCAGAACGTTCTTGCAAAGAGCGGACTTGTTAAATTATCGTCAATTTCTTAATGAGTTATGTCCTGCTTTGCTGAAAATGAAAACCAGTAGACAGACGACGGCGATCAATATGAGCCGGAAGTACCTGTGTTATTACCGTGGCAGGAATTCTGTAACTGATAAAACAGGTGTGCTTATTATCAGTGATGAAATTTTTTATATATGTATTAATTGCTATTCACAAGTAATTTGAGTGTTTGTTGTGGTTGGTAACATTGTGTTGAAGTAAATCATGATAGACTGGATTTAGATGTGATGAGATATAATAAATTTGTGCTTTGTTAATTATTTTAAATGTACAGGAGAGTAGCATGTATATAAATAAGTTTGTGCCTGTTTATACATTATTAATTCTCCTTTATTCTTTTAATGCCAGCGCTGAGTGGACAGGAGATAAAACGAACGCCTATTACTCAGACGAAGTTATCAGTGAAATACATGTTGGTCAGATAGATACTAGTCCTTATTTTTGCATAAAAACGGTTAAAGCTAACGGTAGTGGTACACCAGTTGTTGCATGTGCGGTATCAAAGCAGAGCATATGGGCACCCTCCTTTAAAGAACTTCTTGACCAGGCAAGATATTTTTATAGTACAGGGCAATCCGTAAGGATTCATGTTCAAAAAAATATCTGGACCTATCCGCTTTTTGTAAATACCTTTTCAGCAAATGCTCTTGTGGGACTATCATCGTGCAGTGCGACACAATGCTTTGGACCCAAGTAAGAGGGGGGAAGAAATAATGAAAAAGTTAATACTCTTAACCTTATCTATAGTTAGCTTTAATAACTATGCAGTAGATTTTGTGTATCGTGTGGACTCAACCCCGCCGGACGTTATTTTTCGCGATGGGTTTTCACTACTTGGGTATAACCGTAACTTTCAGCAATTTATCAGTGGAAGGTCATGTAGTGGTGGAAGTAGTGACAGTCGCTATATTGCAACAACCTCAAGTGTTAATCAAACATATGCTATAGCCAGGGCGTACTATTCTCGCTCAACATTCAAAGGTAATTTATACAGATATCAGATTCGTGCAGATAATAATTTCTACAGCTTGCTCCCATCCATCACCTATCTGGAAACGCAAGGTGGTCACTTTAATGCTTATGAAAAAACGATGATGCGATTGCAAAGAGAGTATGTTTCCACATTATCTATTTTACCCGAGAATATTCAAAAGGCCGTGGCGCTTGTTTATGATAGCGCAACAGGTCTGGTAAAGGATGGTGTAAGCACAATGAATTCCAGTTATTTAGGTTTAAGCACTACGTCTAATCCTGGCGTGATACCTTTTCTTCCGGAACCGCAGACGTATACCCAACAACGAATTGATGCATTCGGCCCATTAATAAGTTCATGCTTTTCAATAGGTAGCGTATGTCAATCACATCGAGGGCAAAGAGCTGACGTATACAACATGTCTTTTTATGATGCAAGACCTGTAATAGAACTTATACTTTCTAAATAAATGAAACTTACCTATGTTGCCTATTAAATTAAACAGACCGTTTATTAGTGGTCTGGTTAATATTGTTTATTAAGTTGGCTATCCACTTAAATATAAATGTTTATATACTTCGATAAATTTTTTATCAGATTCATTGCATTATCAATCATAGCATTCAGGTACGTATTTTATTAATATTAGAAGGAGTCATTATGACTAAAGATGAAATCTTTGCAGCTATCCTTAGTAGAGAAGGCGGTTACGTTGATCACCCTGACGACAGGGGGGGACCAACGCATTGGGGTATAACCCTGACGACGGCCCGGGCTAATGGCTATATGGGGGATATGCGGAATCTTACCCGTAATCAAGCATTAAAAATCCTTGAGGCAGATTATTGGTATGGTCCACGACTTGATCAGGTTGCCATTATCTCTCATTCTATCGCAGCTGAGCTTTGTGATACTGGTGTGAACATGGGACCCTCAATCCCGATTAAGTACTTCCAGCGTTGGCTTAATGTTTTTAATGATCAGCAAAAAATTTATCCGGATTTGATAGCAGATGGTCAGATTGGGCCACGGACGCTTTCGGCACTAACATTTTTTCTCTCTCACCGGAGAGATGAGGGCGAAATGATACTTATCCGGGCATTGAATTGTAGTCAGGGACAACGCTATCTGGAGTTAGCTGAAAAGCGCCAGGCGAATGAGTCATTTGTTTATGGATGGATAAAGGAACGGGTAAGGTTGTAATTCCCTTACTTACCACTATGGCGGTTTGTGATGATAGCATATAATGATATATTCACACAGAGAACTGGTAAAAGCCACTAAGTCTCATTATTACTATATTAAGGCGTCAGGTTTTTCTATAGTTCTTTGTGTGTTAAAAACGAGAAATTAATTATGTTGTATGGTATGAGAATGATAGTATTTCCAGCCAAATATTCTTACGGCTAAATACATTATTATCCTTTTCCATTTTGGCACGCCCAGAACTTTCATCCCATCCAGGAATATGAGATCGGACTCTTTTCTGTTACGTAATGGATAATGATACAGGTAGTCATGAATGATTGCCGCTTTGGCATATTCACCATCCGGTGGTAATAATGACCAGAAAATACGCGGAACAGTGGCAAGGTCGGTAACGAATCCTACCGGTACTTCAATGACATCATTTTTATCTTCACTGAGATAAAACCTGAATGGCTCATAAACACGCCATTTATAATGACCTAACATTTCCATAATTGCTGGACTGGTAAAACAACTCATAATTTTACCTTATAATAAATATATATTCTGCACCTTACGCTCAAAGTACATGTCGTCAACGCTATTTACTCATTAACAGCTTCGTGCCAAAAAGGCTACGGGATAATGATCAGAAGCGAGTTGTGGATTACGTAATGCTTCAACCCTTTGTGAATAAGGTGCTCGATCGACAATGACCCCATAATCTAAAATACCACCGCCAGTTTGCGTGGGTTCTGTAGGTGCGAGTACGGCTACAACTCGTTCCAGATGCTCAGTCATCAGGTCATTTTCAAGTCTGTCTGGGCTGCGATTAAAATCCCCGGCAAGCAACCAGGATAAATGCCGCATCTGAGGTTGTCTAAAAAAATTAATGGTAACCCTGACAATAGCTGCAGCATCCGGACCTCCACTAGCCAGTGCGTGCGCTGTCAGAAAAACATCATTACCCAATCCGATGCCAATGACGGGGCGAGATGCGACAGTTGTCGGACGCAAGACATAAACATTATCCGCTCTTTGTCTGGAAACTATTGCCAGATTAACACGGCGTGCTCCAACATCAATAGCCGAGTGGTAGATATATCTTATATCCTGACGGCTGGTGGTTCCGAGATTCCAGGTGTATTCATCAATGGGAATACCCACTCCAAAAGGCTGAATATGTCGTCCGGTAGGAACCGCTGAGGTGGGAACAGCACCGGCCTCCTGTACCATGAGAATATCTACCCCGTCACTACCTCTGAGAAGCCGACTGACATTGATGTTCCATTTACTTTCAGTGGAGGCTGATGAGCCCTGAAGATTCCAGGTCATAACTTTGTAGTCACTGATATTCGCGCAGGCAAAAGAAATATAGCTGCAGATGATCATGTTCAGAAGGAAAAAAACAGGTTTTTTCATGATATCTACTCTCCCGATTATTACTTCTTTATCTGAATGATATATGTGTTCATAACCCATTGTTTCATGACGTTGATTTTATTCTGGCAATGCCTGACTTGTTTCTGGTTCTATGTCTTGTGCAGATAGTAAGATACATAGTCTAACGTCAATAAAACTAAAATAGATGTCGATTACAGAGGTAAAATGATAGTTTATTCAGTGCAATCAATTAATTATTGTTAATACCAAAGAGATAACTATAGATAAACAACTAACTGAATTTAAAACTACATTCACTTATCTCATTGTAACTGTATTGGGTTGATTTATATGCGGAAATAGAGATTCGATATCATTAGTACTTTATAAGTAAACATAAATTTTTCATTACCAAGATTATTATATTCCTGTGTGGAAGGTAACATTTCATCTATTCTCATTCTTGTAGTGACACAGTAAATTTGGTCACCTGATTAAAGGTGATATTCTCACCTCAACACAAAACAGGTGACTTAATGAACAAGAAAACCGGACAAATTAATGGATACATCTTGAACGACTACAATAGCGTCAGACCTCACCATTATAACGGTGCACTGATGCCGGAAGAACCTGAGAACAGGTACCGTTTTTACTGTAAAACCGTGACCAATAGTGTCGATGCGCAGCAAAACGTATAATTCGTTGATAGAGCGTACAGGCGTGGCACTGGGCAAAACGTTCAGTGGCAAGGACTGGCGCTGGAGCAGTCGGCATCTGGCAAATAGCATGTTGACCATGCGATAAACGCCAACTTCCGCTACATGTTCTGAGTGGTGGCGTTTGCGTTATATCGTCACAGACAGCGCCTCAGGGCGCTGTTTTCGATCGGACATGTCGCTTTCGCAGGAGGGGACGTTATTCGGCGACCAGCCACATATCAGCCTCTTCAAACATCTCTTCCAGCATACGGTGCAGTCGTTCTTTCTCGGTTTTTGTACAGTCACTGTTTAATGCGTTCGCCTGCATTGGCTTAACTTTCACTTGCGCATCGGGAAAAAGTTGATGTACGCGTTTTGTGAGTTCATTGAGGATGATTTCGCGTGCGCCTGGCAAACCTTCAACATTTCGCTTGTCATAAACGAGTTCGACGAACATCGCCATTTCCTTTTTACTGGTTGGATGACCAGTATTTAAGCTGGGTATATAACTGGTGTCAAGGTTTAGCCGCCGTTTTGTCATCCTGACGTTGCGGACGTGACCGCACGTGGAAGTAAAGGTCGCTAACCTGTTGTTGTGTCATGAGGTTAGCGGCCCTCTCTTCACAGCGATGTCCTGCTACCTGATGGTAAATTCCAGGGCGCGACTAAAATCGCAATCGGCCAACACAACAGGGTCGCCTTTTCTGACAATAATGCTATTTGTGCCCAGGCATTTTCGGCTCTGTTTCCCCTTAATTTTGTTATCATCAGTGAGCCAGCGCTGGTTATCATTACCCGTGCATGAATAAAGAATGATTGGTGTGCCTTCTTTTGTACCTTGTCCTGCGGCATCCAGACATTTCTCACCCTGCGTGATTCTGTCTCGGTGAAATGAGAAAAGCTGAGATTTCACATGCTTACACTCCCGCAGCGTCAAACGATTCTGTTGTTCTGAACCTGTATCAAGGCACAGACCATCAGTTGTCCGAATTTGTTCCGCGTCATTTATGTAATAACCACCGGAATTAATTTGGTTTTGTGTAATGACCGGGAACGACAAATTAATACTATAAGGTGCGGGTAAGCCGTTCGTCGTACATCCACATAAAATAGAGGAGAGGCAGAGAACCAGTGTGGTTTTTCCTGAAAGCAAAGTCATTCAATTATTACCCTAAAAATAAATAGCGTTACAACTATATTGGCGATTTATACCCACTGAATATGACGTAGCATTGAGCGACAATAGAGATAATTCCGATAGAATCACATAAATACTTCGGTTAAATGCGCGCAGCCAGCCACTCCTGTGACGATGGGTATATAGCGTTAAATACTTTTGCAATATTAGATGCTATCACAGTGAAAAACGGCTGTACATTTCTTCACGTTAAACAAAGTGAGAAGGGGGGGATACACGATATATGATAAAAGAGGTCACAGGAGTCATTAGCAAAATAAATCCTTTAGATTTTCGCCACTGAAAACATTCTGCAGCCTTTCAGGCAAAGCCTCATAGCAGACTGCGGAGGTATACGGGCTCGCTAAATTTTTCTGAAAAAATGCCGAGTGACGAATTATGAAAGATAAACGTTGGCGGCGGTAGGTCCGCGGAGGCCATTAATACGACAAAACTCAACGCGTATACCGGGGATAAGCGCTTCTGTTTCGTGTTGGCGACATGCTGAAATGTGGACCTGAACATCTTTGCGTCCATCGGAGGGGGTGATGAGACCTTTACCGCTCTTACAATCAAAGGTTTTGACAATTCCTGTCATTTTACGAGACAAACAAATTCCTTAATGGGGATAACGAGGCGCACTATACACGTCAGGAAAAATAATGCCAGCTATATTTGATGACAATCAAGATTTCCGGATGGCTAAAAGTAGTCGCTCGGCACCATTGTAGATAAATAACATTATGTTCTGGAGAAAGTATTCCCTTTCCTGGCGTCGTTGGTTGGTGCGGACATCATGGGTTTTGCCGTCGGGCAGGATGGTGAACTAATCTGCCTGGCTTGCTTTTTATCGGTATTTGTAGGTGGTTGCGGGGTTTTACTACCAAAATCGTAGATAAAAATTTCCCATGATGTCTGTTGTAAACCAGAACAATGGTCTGAACTGGCCAAAACATGGAATGAAAAAATAAGTAATGTCCAAAGCATAAAAGCATGATGTTTCATAGCACCTCCTGTTATATGTAATGACTTGTGAAGTTCATCTAATGAATTATGGAACGTCATTGGCATTTTTTATTCAACGAAGAGTTAACCACTCTTAATAATAATGGGTTTTATAGCGAAATAGACTTTTTTATCGCGTGTTCAATATTTGCGTCCGTTATTATTTTTCTGGAATGTAAATTTTCTCTCAACACAGGTGATATTTATGTTGGAATTGTGGTGTTGATTCTATTCTTATAACAAGAAATGTTGTAACTGATAGACATATTAAAAGATTAAATCGGAGCGGGAATAAATCGTGCTAAGCATCATCGTGAATATGATTACAGCGCCTGCGATGGCATATACGGTATTGCGGCTGGAGCGTCACGTGAGGACTGTGAAGCACAATGCGATATGTTCTGGTTATATGGCGAGTGTGCTTAATGACATGTTTTAGCCGTTCGGCGTCAGGTTTCTTAATGTGGTTGTGAGGTTTTTTCTTTAAATATCAAATAGTTGTATGGCGAGTTTGTTGTTCTATAGTGGCTTAACACTTTATGGTTTCTGTTAAATATATATGCGTGAGAAAAATTAGCATTCAAATCTATAAAAGTGAGATGACATCGTAGAACCGGTTACCTTAAGGAGCGATAGAGAACTTCGTAGTAAAAATATCTTTCAGAAAGTAAACGCATCAGGAGCGATAGCGGTGAATTATTCGTGGTTTTGTCGATTCGGCATAGTGGCGATAACTGAATGCCGGATCGGTACTGCAGGTGTTTAAACACACCGTAAATAATAAGTAGTATTAAGGAGTTGTTATGAAAAATATTATTTTATCCACTTTAGTTATTACTACAAGCGTTTTGGTTGTAAATGTTGCACAGGCCGATACTAACGCCTTTTCTGTGGGGTATGCACAAAGTAAAGTTCAGGATTTCAAAAATATCCGAGGGGTTAATGTGAAATACCGTTATGAGGATGACTCTCCGATAAGTTTTATTTCCTCGCTAAGTTACTTATATGGAGACAGCCAGGCTTCCGGGTCTGTTGAGTCTGAAGGTATTCATTACCATGACAAGTTTGAGGTGAAGTACGGTTCTTTTATGGTTGGACCAGCCTATCGATTGTCTGACAATTTTTCGTTATACGCGCTGGCAGGTGTCGGCACGGTAAAGGCGACGTTTAAAGAACATTCCACTCAGGATGGCGATTCTTTTTCTAACAAAATTTCCTCAAGGAAAACGGGATTTGCCTGGGGCGCGGGTGTACAGATGAATCCGCTGGAGAATATCGTCGTCGATGTTGGGTATGAAGGAAGCAACATCTCCTCTACAAAAATAAACGGCTTCAACGTCGGGGTTGGATACCGTTTCTGAAAAGCATAAGCTATGCGGAAGGTTCGCCTTCCGCACCGCCAGTCAATAAAACAGGGCTTCTTTACCAGTGACACGTACCTGCCTGTCTTTTCTCTCTTCGTCATACTCTCTTCGTCATAGTGACGCTGTACATAACATCTCACCAGCATTAGCACAGTTAAGTGATTGTGGTAAGCAATCAAGGTTGCTCAGGTAGGTGATAAGCAGGAAGGAAAATCTGGTGTAAATAACGCCAGATCTCACAAGATTCACTCTGAAAAATTTTCCTGTAATTAATCACAATGTCATCAAGATTTTGTGACCGCCTTCGCATATTGTACCTGCCGTTGAACGACTACTGAAAAGTAGTAAGGTATGTATCTTATCCAGGAGAGCACCTTTTTTGCGCCTGGCAGAAGTCCCCAGCCGCCACTAGCTCAGCTGGATAGAGCATCAACCTCCTAAGTTGATGGTGCGAGGTTCGAGGCCTCGGTGGCGGTCCAATGTGGTTATCGTATAATGTTATTACCTCAGTGCCAGGCTGATGATGTGGGTTCGACTCCCACTGACCACTTCAGTTTTGAATAAGTATTGTCTTGCACCCCTGTTACAGAATAATTTCATTTATTACGTGACAAGATAGTCATTTATAAAAAATGCACAAAAATGTTATTGTCTTTTATTACTTGTGAGTTGTAGATTTTTCTTATGCGGTGAATCCCCCTTTGCGGCGGGGCGTCCAGTCAAATAGTTAATGTTCCTCGCGAACCATATTGACTGTGGTATGGTTCACCGGGAGGCACCCGGCACCGCAATTTTTTATAAAATGAAATTCACACCCTATGGTTCAGAGCGGTGTTTTTCTACATCAGGTGGGCAAGGATAATGCAGGTTAACGTGAAAGATATGAGAAAAAGCAGAAACCTGTGATTTCGTTTATGGCCTGGGGATTTAACCGCGCCAGAGCGTATGCAAGACCCTGGCGCGGTTGGCTGGTAATCGTTCAATAGTGCGAATATGAATGGTTACCAGCCGCTGTGAATTCTACCTGGGCCACTTAATAAAGCAAAACATTTAAACACTAAACAACGAAAATTAAGACAGTTCGAACTTTTCTTTAAAAATAGGATTAGCCATGTTTAAAAGTGGTTACTAATTAGCCATTATTTTATTGTAGTGATTCACATATTTTTTAACGTTACGTTACAGGAAGGTGGAAGTGGAAATGCCTGATGAGCCTTCAGGCATTTCTGAAGGTTAGTTAGCTAAGGAACAGTTACTGAGAACAGGTTTATCATCACCTTCCACCAGTTCAGCCGTTTTGCCTTTGGTATAAAGTTTATAAGTATAATTTTTGTCTATGGCTTCGTAATTTGCTCCGGAGGCCATTTTCATTAACCGCATCGGGATCATCTCGTTTACCTGGCTGATAATCGCATAGGCGTTTCCAGCCTCAGTGTTGACGTAAATCACCTCCATAACCTGGTTATCATTACAGGTGTATATAGATTTAGAAATCTCCTGCGAAGCTGCTAGAGAGGTGGTACTGGCGCTAAGCGCAGCGAGAAAGAGGGCAAATGGGATCAATTTACGTTTCATCATTAGTATCCTTTGTGCATAAAATTGTCGTTAATTCCCTGAAGAACGGGAGATAAAGCGGCATCAATACGATGAATGCTGTAGTATTCCTGTTTACTGACGAAAAGTGCGCCAGAAAAGCGTATTATAATTTATCCATCACTGACATATGTGATGAGTAGACAAATCTTAAAATCATAAACTATAGGCTGCAAATCATTATGGCGCGATAGAAAATGATTGTCACCACTGCTCAATACTATGGCATAAAAACCGAAGAAAACGGTACTGTTCACTGTCTCGTTTCATACGGTATCTGTCAGTGAAACTATTTCTTCAAATGATGGTCTTTTTATTATCGATCAGATAATGGCATCAACAGGGGTTATTCAGGAGTATATGTGAAAAAGTGGCTTATAGGAGGGATATTGATCGCAAGTTTTCTGACCGGTTGTCTGATGTGGCACAACATTGATAAATGGTTTAATAAAGATATCGAATTTTTCTACGTCGGAGACGATAGCTAAAATTCCTGTGAGTTGGCAACGGGTGTCATATCTTCAGGTATGGCGCCCGGAGTAGCCGGGCGCAAATTGTAGGTGTATAAATGTCATTTCATTAAAATTTTAGCGACAACATGGACAGTCACTACCGCGTGCTAGCGACCCTCTGAAGTCACAAGATGAATAAGCCAGTTTTTTGTTTCAGCGGTGACTGAAACATATTTTGCTCCTGGTGGACTTACCGCCAGTTGCTGAAAAAGACAACGATGATGTAACTGTTGCAGAGACTGATGAATACGACGACCGTGAATTTTATTTTTGGCGACCATATTTCCTCCCAAAAGGCCGCCCGAAGGCGGCGCTGGGTTTGATAATGGAGAAGGGCGTTGGTCACTGCCATAACCAACCTGTATACATTAATGCAATTGATAATCATTATCAATTGTGCTGATGAAGAAAAATTGTAAAGATGAAGGGACAACGGAAATGGCAATGAACGGGATGAGATTTTTCGTTAACCACTTAAATTTGTGACTAAAAAAAGGCTTTTATAGGCTTGAAAATGTTTTTTCCGTCCCTATGTAGTCAGTGGACAAGCAATGCTTGCCTTGATGTTGAACTTTTGAATAGTGATTCAGGAGGTTAATGATGGCACTCAGAACCTTGTCAGCACTTCCCGTGTTTGCTGATTCTCTTTTCTCTGACCGTTTCAACCGTATTGATAGACTTTTCAGTCAATTAACAGGAGATACGCCAGTCGCTGCGACGCCAGCTTACGATCTGCAAAAGCGCGATGCGAATAACTATCTGCTTACCGTGAGCGTTCCTGGCTGGAAAGAGGAAGAGCTTGAAATTGAAACGGTTGGCGGCAACCTGAATATTACGGGTAAACACACTGAAGAGACGGTAGAGGATCAGACGCACTGGATTTATCGTGGTATTCGTAAGGCGGATTTCCAGTTGAGTTTTTCTTTGCCTGAACATGCTAAGGTGAATAATGCGAAACTGGAACAGGGCCTCTTGTTGGTCGAGATTTACCAGGAGATCCCTGAAAGCGAGAAACCGAAAAAAATTGCCATAGAAAGCAAACCAAAAGCGATTGAACACAAATCATAATCGCGTTAATAGAGGCCCGTTTAGACGGGCCTTCATTGCCTGTAGCGAAAAGTATCCCGTCATGCTTGTAGGCACAGATCGCTAAATATTATAGCCCTGACCTCTATATTATCCCGTGCCACTGACCTCGTCGCCATTGGACGGCGGTAAGTTGGAATTATCCGCGAGGTCAGTCCAATTTTTGTCCACTCTCGACATTCTGCCTGTTATGGGCGCGATATCTGAACATAAATTCGTATAGCGGTTCATCGTTTTCACCGCGTTGATGCTATTTCTGCTAACACTACTTTCATACATAAAAAAGCTGATGCTTTTTACCTTATTTAATAGAGGCAGGTATGAAATTAGCGCTCGTCAATCGGCAGGTCATTTTACCGGAAAGCAGAACCGAGTTCTTCCAGTGCCATGCCTCTACGCTTGTTCGCTTACCGTGCGGTACGCTCGTGGCCGCATGGTTCGCGGGGTTGCGCGAAGGAAGCGAAGATACAGCCATCTGGCTATCTCGCTATGAACATAATATCTGGACAACACCGCAGCGAGTGGCGGCACGCGAGGGGGAAGCGCACTGGAATCCGGTGTTATTTTACCCGTCGGATAAATTGTGGTTATTTTATAAAGTAGGCAGCGACGTACACGTGTGGAAAACCTGGTTTATCACCTCCAGCGATAGAGGATTTACCTGGAGTACGCCAGCTCCGTTGGTGAACGATGATATTTTGCCGCGCGGTCCCGTGAAAAATAAACTCCTGCTGGCATCAAATGGTGCCTGGATTGCGCCAGGGTCGATTGAAAGTCCTGAACGGTGGAGGGCATTTGTGGATCGATCCTCTGACGAAGGAAAACACTGGAATATCTCTTTTGTACCGCTGGAGCCTGATAACGCTATTTCCGGGATAAACGTAGCGTTGTGGGATGGTGTAAAAAAGGGGATGTTGTGGGAATGTTGTCTGGAAAACCTCCTGCGCTGGGATGGCGTTATTCAGCCTACGCTGTGGGAGTCTTCTCCGGGGCATATCCATATGTTGTTACGAAGCACACGCGGGGCAATTTTTCGCAGTGATTCAATCGACTATGGCGCTACCTGGTCTGTTGCCCGCGCGACATCTTTACCGAATAATAATAGTGGTATCGATCTGGTTAGTATGCAGGACGGTACGCTGATTCTTGCGTTAAATCCGGTCAACGGCAACTGGGGGAAGCGCTATCCGCTTTCACTGATTGCTTCCCAGGATAATGGCGAATCATGGCTACCACTACTGGACCTGGAAAGTGACCGCGGTGAGTATTCTTATCCTGCTATTATTAGCGAGGGGGGCGTCGTACATATCACCTACACGTGGAACCGGAAAAATATCGTATATTGTCGATTACAAACGGTGTAAGGCGCTATAAGTCGAAACCGATAGCGCTGGAATAATAATGCCTTGCCCGGCGTGCTCCGCTACGCCGGGATGGCCGAATAGTCATGATTTACCGGGTAACA
Organism: Salmonella sp. 741265073_HBA; assembly: GCF_046569105.1. Taxonomy (NCBI): domain Bacteria; kingdom Pseudomonadati; phylum Pseudomonadota; class Gammaproteobacteria; order Enterobacterales; family Enterobacteriaceae; genus Salmonella; species Salmonella sp. 741265073_HBA. The sequence goes on from NZ_JBKFRY010000001.1 coordinate 263,640, forward strand.
TCCTTGAAAATGTATCATCTTTTTGTATGTAATGGTGAAACAACGCCGCTGCTGCATGCATGGCAATCAGGAAATAGCCGATATTGGCCAGCATTTCATGAATACGCTTTATATCCGATTTTAGGGTGCTATCTGGCGTCAAAAATACCGGTACAGTAAAACCAAAAAAGCTCCAGCTTTTCCCGCCTGACGCCATCATCGCGACGCCCAGCAGCGGTAAGGCGAGAAAAGTGAGATAAAGCGCGATATGCATTAATTTAGCGGCTACGTGCTGCCAGTGAGGAGGGGGAGGCGTAATGACCGGATCCGGGTATTTGTGTTTAAGATATAACCGTAAAAACATCAGCGCCCAGACCAGAACGCCCATATCATAGTGCATGTCTTTCATAAACAGGTAAACGCTGGAGCCTTTTGGCGCCCACCCCCGTAACTCAATAGCCGCATATGCGATGCCTGTCAGGAGCAGTGTTAACCAGTGAAGCGTTATTTGCAGTCTTGAGAAATGTGCCATTATTATTATCCTTTATTAACAACTGCTTGTAGGGTATGCGTAAAATCTTAACAGAACCTTAAAGCGGGGGCTGAGTCGCAAGGAACAGACAGAGATAGCGGCACGTAAAATGGGATAAAAAGCCGGCGGCATCGCCGGCTTACTGTTGTTATTGTCCTCTTACGACAACACAGGTTTTACCATAAAACGGATATGAGCCTGTAGTTTCATAATCAACACTCGACACTAAAGAAATATCGCCCGCTTTTTTCGCTGAATCAATAGATGCGTCGCCGGTATTTACAATACCCAATACCGTTTGCGCACACGCTTTACCGGTTTTGGTTGCCGGGAGACTCGTGGCAGTAATTGGCCCTTTAACATCCGTATATAAGCCAATCCCTGTCGGTGATGGTCCTGTAGCACACCCCGTTAAAAGAGAACCAATAAAGATAATTGAAAAAATGTGTTTTTTATTTGTCATGGGATTAGTCCATTATAAATTAATAGAAAACTTACCGTCCGAAAATGTCCGGACAGTCATTTAAAAAGTGGTGTATATTAAATATGCGATATTACTCTTTGCACCCTCCTGTTGATGTCGTACCTGATGGACAAATATCCGTTGAAGCCGGATATATTCCCCACGCCGTGTTTTTATAACTTGCGCATCCTGTCAGTAATGAGAACAGTACGGCTAAAAAAATCATCACGAGCCCTGGCGGCGTTAACATTTTTCGGTTGGACTCCATAGCATGTCATTTCATCGGGTTGCCATATGACTGGCGTTCTGCCGGTAAGTTTCATTAACACCCGGTTCGTTTAATATTGGTTTAGGTTTAAAGCCAGGAGGCGCTAATTACGATACCTTCTTACGTTTCAGCACTGACTAATAACGTTGAGAAAATGAACAGCGTCGGATGGGAAGACGTAATACAGAATAGAAAGGAAATAAGAGAATAAGATGGCGTTAATTAACCCGCTATTCCTGGCATCATTTCTCTTGCGTTTTATCCCCATCAAAAGCGGCCTTTAGCCCACGTTGGCGCTCCCGGCGTTTGTGCGTATGATGTTTTTAAAAGATCGTCATACTTTCTGTTCTGCATCAATTTTTTCATTACAAATGCTCGCCATAATGCCGTCCTCAGGAGGCCTCCCGACGTTTATGCTGCGCCGGGAGGAACAAAAACAACGTATAATCTGGGGTAAACTGATGATTAAAGGCAAACTGGCGCTCATAACGTGCGCGATGGCTCTGGCATTCACCTCGCCGCTTTTCGCTGCGTCGGACACGGCAGATGGCCATACCTTAAAGCTGGCCATTGGCCCTGAGCCAACGGAAGGCTTTGATCCTATGCTGGGCTGGAGCCACGGCAGTTACTTATTGCTTCATGCGCCGTTGCTCAAGCAAAACGCCGATATGAGTTGGGGTAATTTACTGACGGAAAAAGTGGATACCAGCCCCGACGGTAAAATCTGGATACTGACCTTAAAACCCGATCTGAAATTCTCCGATGGCTCGCCATTAACTGCCGAAGATGTCGTTTTTACATATAACAAAGCGGCGAAGAGCGGCGGTAAAATTGACATGGGCAACTTTAGTCATGCGCGAGCGCTGGATGCGCGCCGAATTGAGATGACGCTGAGCCACCCGCAGAGTACCTTTGTGAATGTATTAGGATCGTTAGGGATTGTTCCTGCCAGCCGTTATGATGAAAAAACGTTCGCCCGCGAACCGATAGGCGCCGGTCCGTACCGACTGGTCAGCTTTCAGCCGGGTCAGCAACTGATCGTTGAAGCTAATCCCTGGTATGCGGGTAAAAAGAATGACTTTAACCGGCTGGTTTTTGTCTTTCTGGATGAAGATAATGCTTATGCCGCCGCGCGCAGCGGACAGTTGGGACTGGTGCGCATTGCCCCTTCTATGGCGGTGGCCCCGCAGCAGGATAATCTTAAACTCTGGGTACGCGATAGCGTTGAAAACCGGGGCATTGTCTTCCCGATGGTGCCAGCCGGTAAAAAGGATGCTAACGGTTATCCTGTCGGCAACGATGTGACCGCTGATGTCGCTATCAGACGCGCAATTAACTATGCCATTAATCGTAAGCAACTGGCGGAACAGGTGATGGAAGGCCATGCGATACCCGCCTATAGCGCGGTGCAGGGATTGCCGTGGCAAAATCCTTCAGTGGTATTCAGCGATGGCGATATTGCAAAAGCGCGCGCCATCCTGGAAGAGGCTGGCTGGAAGATAAACAGTGCGGGCGTGCGTGAAAAAGCAGGTAAAGAAGCGCGTCTGACCTTATGGTATGCCAGTGGCGACAGCACCCGACGGGATCTGGCCGAGGCGGTGCGCGCCATGTTGCAGCCTTTAGGCATTGTCGTCTCGTTGCAATCGGGAAGCTGGGAAACCGTAGAGCGCCATATGCACGCTAACCCTACGCTGTTTGGCTGGGGAAGTCTGGACCCGATGGAACTCTTCCATCACTACAGCGGGAAAGCCGCTGGTGTGGAATATTATAACCCGGGCTATTACAGCAACCCTGCGGTAGAAGCACATCTGAAACAGGCTATAGATGCGCCTGACTGGCAAAAGGCGATTCCTTTCTGGCAGCAGGTTGAGTGGGATGGAAAGCAGGGCGCGGGCGTCCAGGGCGATGCGGCATGGGCATGGCTGCTTAATATTCAGCATACCTATCTGGCCAACCCCTGTCTTGATCTGGGAAAAGGCGCGCCAGAAATCCACGGTAGCTGGTCGGTGTTAAACAATCTTGATGACTGGACCTGGACCTGTCGGTGATGAAATTGTTCTTCAGTCATTTTTTGCGGCTGATTATTCTGTTGGTGCTGGTGGCTGCCGGCACCTTCATTTTGCTTAGCTTTTCGCCCGTTGATCCTATCCGCGCTTATATTGGCAACGATCTGCTCCATGTTCCGCCAGAACAATATGCGCGGATTGCGGCGCGCTGGGGGCTTGACCAGCCGCTGTGGGAGCGTTTCGGTCACTGGTTTTGGCGTCTGCTCCAGGGTGACATGGGGTATTCCATGCTGTTTAACATGCCTGTCGCCAGCGTGATCCGGGAACGTTTTGCGACGTCATTCGCGCTGCTGGCAGGCGCCTGGCTATTGTCTGGTGTGTTGGGCGTGACATTGGGTTTTCTGGCCGGACGTTTTCTCCACCGTTGGCCGGATAAGATGATTTGCCGTATCAGCTACTTATTGTCATCGTTGCCCACTTTCTGGATAGCAATGCTGCTGCTGGCGCTGTTTGCCGTCCGCTGGCCGGTATTACCTGTTTGTTGCGCCTGGGACCCCGGAAATAATGCAGGAACAGCTCTTTTATCGGAACGTTTACGCCATCTTGTGTTGCCGGTATGTGCGTTAAGTCTGTTGGGCATGGGGCAAATTGCGCTGCATACGCGAGAAAAAATAGCCAGCGTAATGAAGAGCGAATTTATTCGTTTTGCGCGCGCTCAGGGGGATAAAGGATGGTCGCTGTTACGTCACCAGGTGTTACGTCATGCGATTACCCCAGCACTCTGTTTACAGTTTGCTTCTCTGGGCGAACTGATGGGGGGGGCGTTACTGGCAGAAAAAGTCTTTGCGTATCCGGGGCTGGGACAGGCCACTATCGATGCCGGCCTGCGTGGCGATGTCCCGCTACTCATGGGGATCGTTTTATTCTGTACGCTATTAGTGTTTGCCGGAAATACGATTTCAGCCTGGCTTGTGGTGGTGCTTAATCGATCGCTGGAGCGTCCCGATGCTCTATAATCCTGCCCCGACATTGCTTCGTCTGATCCTCTCCGTTACCTGCCTGCTATTTATTGCCGGATACGGTTATGCCACGTTGAGCCAGCCGCCAGAGGTTAATCTGCTTGCCCGGCATCTGTCGCCTGATATCCAGCACTGGTTTGGCACCGATAATCTGGGGCGCGATGTATGGCTTCGTTGCTTTCAGGGGGCCTTCACCAGTTTACAAATTGGCGTTGGCGCCGCGCTGTGCAGCGGCGTTATCGCGCTAGTGATGGCGGCAGCGGCGCGCATTCATCCCCGGCTGGACCTCCTGATGCGGCTGATAACCGATGCCATGCTCGCCATGCCGCATTTACTTTTGCTGATCCTTATCTGTTTTACGCTCGGCGGCGGTAAAAGCGGCGTCATTGCGGCCGTGGCGTTAACGCACTGGCCCCGTCTGGCGCTGATTCTGCGCGCCGACGCGGAGCGGGTAGCGCAGAGTGACTACCTGACATTGACCTATCGTCTGGGGCATGGACACCTTTATTGCTGGCGATATCACTATTTTCCGGCGCTATTGCCGCAATGGTTGACGGGAACGTTATTGATGTTTCCTCATGCGGTATTGCACAGCGCGGCGTTAAGTTTTCTGGGGTTTGGGCTGGCGCCGCATGAGCCTTCGCTGGGGCTGTTGCTGGCGGATGCGTTACGGTTTATTAGCCATGGAAACTGGTGGCTGGTGCTGTTTCCCGGCCTAATGTTATTCACGCTGGTGATGCTCTTCGATCAGTTTGCGCGCGCCATTCAGCGGCTGTGGCTAAGGAGTGACGTATGCTGAGTTTACAACAGGTTACGCTGGAAAGCGCGCGTTATCGCTGGTATGGCGCGAGACGCTGGTCGCCGTTATTACAGAATGTCTCTTTTGATATCGCGCCCGGCGAAATGGTGGCATTGGTTGGCGGCAGCGGGGAGGGCAAAAGTCTGCTGCTGCAATGTCTGCTCGATCTGCTGCCGGAAAATTTACGCTTTCGGGGGGAGATTACGCTTGATGGCAACCGGCTGGACAGACATACCATCAGGCAGCTTAGGGGCAATACGTTTAGCTACGTGCCGCAGGGGGTACAGGCGCTTAATCCCATGCTGAATATCAGAAAACATTTGAACAGAGCATGTCATCTGACCGGACGCGCCTGGGATGAGACGCAAATGGTACAGCTATTACAGCAAAGCGATCTTGAACCGACAGTCCTGGAACGCTTTCCCCGCCAGCTCTCCGGTGGGATGGCTAAACGAATTCTGGCGTGCCACGCCTCGCTTAGCCAGGCGCGTTATATTCTCGCGGATGAGATCACCGCCTGGCTTGATACGGCACTGGCAAACCAGTTGCTTGAGCACTTGCGAGGTCTCTGCGAGCGGGGATGCGGCGTGCTGTGGGTGACTCATGACCTGCTGCTGGCGGCGCGGTATGCCGATCGCATTGTGGCGCTGCATCAGGGTTATATCACGGACAATATTCGCCGTGAACGATTACAGCCGGAAGAGATGAGTGAGCCGTTAAAACGGCAATGGCAAGCATTGCCTGAACTAAACCCGTTATTTATGCCGACCGGAGAGGGAATAGAATGCTAAGCTGCCGCGACCTCGTTATTCGTCAGGGTGGGAAAGTCTTATGGCAGAACCTGACGTTTACGATTTCTGCCGGTGAACGGGTAGGAATTCATGCGCCAAGCGGAACGGGGAAAACAACGTTGGGGCGCGTCCTGGCCGGATGGCAAAAGCCGACGGCGGGCGACGTTCTGCTGGACGGTAGCCCGTTACCCCTGCATCAGTATTGTCCGGTACAGCTGGTCCCCCAGCATCCTGAACTGACGTTTAATCCCTGGCGAAGCGCCGGAGACGCTGTGCGTGATGCCTGGCAGCCTGACCCGGAAACGATGAGGCGTTTGCATGTGCAGCCCGAGTGGCTGACGCGTCGGCCAATGCAGCTCTCAGGCGGGGAGTTGGCGCGTATTGCGATACTGCGCGCGCTTGACCCGCGAACGCGTTTTCTGATTGCCGACGAAATGACGGCGCAACTCGATCCGTCTATTCAAAAAGCGATATGGGTATACGTGCTTGAGGTGTGCCGCAGCCGTTCATTAGGGATGTTGGTGATTAGTCATCAGTCTGCGCTGCTTGATCAAGTCTGTACCCGCCATTTACAGGTGGAATAGCCGCAAGTCGTTTCCCCGCATTGCCGTGTCGCCGTTAACGCACCGGGAACCCATGGGTTCCCGGTATTGTCGGTAGAGATTTTACTGCATGACGCGTTTATCTGCGTTTTTTGCATCAGCGGTATTACTGTAGTCCCTGGTCTCTTCAACCTGTACAGGGGCTCTGACGACCAGACTAGGCAGCGCCAGTTCGATATTATTCTCAATGAGTTTTTCAATAATACGGATATTTATCTCTTGCTGAATATCCATGTATTTATTGTAATCCGCGGTATTGACGATATGCACCACCTCATAGGTCAGCCGATCCTGACTAAAGGCCAGTAGATGGGCGCGGTCGAATTGTGTTTCGCCGACATCGGTAATAATTTTTTTCACCATATCGCCGATGAGGCGTAACTTTTCCGGCGGTGTCGCAGTGGCGACGCCAAAAGTAAACACGATACGACGCGTTTGCATCCGCTTATAGTTGTGTATGGTTTGCTGCAACAACTGCGCGTTCGCACAAACGATCTGTTCGCCGCTGAGGCTACGGATGCGAGTGGTTTTCAAACCGATATGTTCAATCGTACCGGCTACATCATTAAAGACGACGAAATCGCCGATCTCGAAGGGCTTATCGAAACCAATCGACAGCGAAGCGAAGACATCGCTCAGAACGGTTTGTACCGCCAGGGCAATAGCAATACCGCCCACGCCGAGGCTGGCTACCAGTGCGGTAATATCCACGCCGACGTTCGCCAGGATAGAGAGCAACATCATAGACCAGACGAGCACGCGCAAAATCATACCAAGAATGACTAACGTCACCGGGTTTTTATTGGAGCCTGGGGCATACAGTAAATGACGCATCCATGACTGTACGCCCTGATCAAGCCAAATCGCCATTTGAATCGCAACCACTAAAAACCAGGCGTGAGAGAGGGTAGAGAATAACCGGTCGGGCAGGGCGACAAAGCGCAGGCTAAAGAGAAATGCGGCAAAAAAGATTAGCATCTTACTGGTCTTTTTCAGCATCTCGAAAACAATAGGCCGCAGCCGCCCATGAGCATCATCCTTTTTATCCGGGCGTTGTAGCGCTTTATAGACCACATTAAGTAGCCAGTTGATGAGCCAGTAAGTAATGAGGGTGACGAAAAAAACGACCGCCAGATTGATCCAGAACGTCGTTGACATCAGCATCGCAACGATATTTAGTCGTGCTAAATACTCCATTTTACCTCCGATGAAAAGCAGATGAACATTACAGTATAGACGTCACATCACGGAGGCCGATTTCCGGCTTTACTATTGCTGTTTTATTCAGCACTTTTGTTCAAAAAGCATGAAAAAGAGGGGTAGCCGTTTGGCTATCCCGGCGTTTCTGTGCAGACTTATCTACTCCTCTTAATAAAATAAGGAGTCATTTATGCAACAAGAACATCGTGAGTGTATTGAGCAGTGTTATGAATGCGCGGCGGCGTGTGATATCTGCGCCTCTTCTTGTCTGCGTGAAGATAACGTCGAAATGATGAAGCACTGCATCCAGTTAGATATGCAATGTGCGGCCATTTGTCGCCTGGCGGCGCAATTTATGGCATTGGAAAGCGAGTACTCACAAAAATTATGCCGCCTGTGCGCGGATATCTGCAAAGCCTGCGCCGAAGAGTGTGCAAGGCACGATCACGACCATTGCCAGAATTGCGCGCGGGCATGCAGCCAATGCGCAGACGCCTGCCTTAAAATGACCGCGTAATTTTTCTTCCGCCATTAGCTCAACCGGATAGAGCATAGAGCTTCTACCTCTAAGGTTCGGGGTTCAATTCCTCGATGGCGGACCAGTTGATATCAAAAAAGGCCACCTGCGCGGTGGCCGCTGAGTTTTTGTTGAAATAAATGTAATGTTATAATATAACAATCATCTTTCTAAAAAAGATGAGGGTAACGTTTTGGTGATTCATTTAAAAAAACTGACAATGCTTCTGGGAATGCTGTTGGTAAATAGTCCTGCCTTCGCGCATGGTCATCATGCTCATGGCGCGCCGATGACGGAGGTTGAGCAAAAAGCGGCAGCGGGTGTGTTTGATGACGCTAATGTACGCGATCGCGCGCTCACCGACTGGGATGGTATGTGGCAATCCGTCTATCCTTATCTGGTCAGCGGCGAGCTGGACCCTGTCTTCAGACAAAAGGCGAAGAAAGACCCAGAGAAAACGTTTGAGGATATTAAAGCGTATTATCGCAAAGGATACGCGACGAATGTTGAGACTATTGGCATTGAAAATGGCGTTATAGAATTCCATCGCGACAATAACGTTGCATCCTGTAAATACAATTATGCCGGCTATAAAATTCTGACTTACGCATCGGGTAAAAAAGGGGTGCGCTACCTGTTCGAATGTAAAGATGCGAATAGCAAAGCGCCTAAATATGTTCAGTTTAGCGATCATATCATTGCCCCGCGCAAATCGGCGCATTTCCATATCTTTATGGGAAATACCTCGCAGCAGGCATTGTTGCAAGAGATGGAAAACTGGCCTACCTATTATCCTTATCAGTTAAAGGCGAATGAGGTCGTTGACGAAATGCTACATCATTAAGTCTGATTGCAATGTTAAAAGCTCGCTATGAATAGCGAGCTTTTTTTCTGCCGTTATGCCATATTTCTGGCAATCAATATAAAAAATACCTGCGCCCCCGGAGCGATGATGACGCTGTCCATACCGCCCTCGATTCAATGCCAAACGGAAGCGGCATGTCGCCTGATTACTCGTGTCACAGGCGATACGTTGCGTGCTATTCATTTATATGGTTCCGCTGTCGCGGGCGGTCTGAAGCCAAACAGCGACATTGATCTGCTGGTGACAATATGCCAGCCGCTGACGGAGACCCAACGCGCAACGCTGATGCAGGAATTGCTGGCGCTTTCATCGCCGCCGGGGGCGTCGGCAGAAAAACGCGCTCTGGAGGTCACTGTCGTGCTTTATTCGCAGCTGGTTCCCTGGTGTTTTCCACCTTCCAGGGAAATGCAATTTGGCGAGTGGCTAAGAGAGGACATTTGTCAGGGGATTTATGAACCAGCGCAGCAGGACTGGGACATTGTGTTACTGATAACCCAAATTCTGGAAACCAGTATACCGCTAAAGGGCGAACGCGCGGAACGGCTGTTCACGCCAGCCCCTGCGGCGCAGTTGCTGAAGGCCTTGCGTTATCCCCTCGACCTTTGGCAATCCACGGCAGATGTGCAGGGAGATGAGTATCATATCGTTTTAACCCTGGCGCGTATCTGGTACACCCTTTCTACCGGGAAATTTACCTCTAAGGATGCGGCGGCTGACTGGCTGTTACCTCAGTTGCCAGAAGATTATGCTGCTACGTTGCGTGCAGCGCAGCGTGAATATTTAGGTCTGGAGCAAAAGGACTGGCATATTTTGCTGCCTGCGGTCGTACGCTTTGTGGATTTTGCCAAAACGCACATCCCCACGCAGTTCACATAAGATGCCCCAGGACGTCTGTCAGGTTGCGCAAACGGCGTTCCTCAACTACTACTTAATAGGTTCTCATCGCTGAAGTAAGCAGATGATCTTATGCGGGCCATCGAATGGATATTCCCACATGGCTCTCGTTTTGTTGAGGTGGATATGACTGGTTCCGCATCATCTGTTTTAAAGACAGATACAAGGTTATTGAGCGAAAACCTGTTTCTTAATTATGGTCTGGAGTCCTTATTTAAGGACGTCGCAATAATAGCTGGCAACGTAAATTATATTATTTTTGATATCGACGATTACTACACCGTACAGCAGTATATTACTTCCACATTTAAAACGGTACTCATTGGGATTGTTACCCATAATGAATATAACTTTATTGATGAACATCATGCCATATATCGAATAAAGGTCGATGCCTCTATAGCTGAGTGGCGTGAATTACTGATTTTGGCCGCTGCTGGTCAATTTTTTCCCAGGTCAGAGAAAGTCAGATTAACGGCGAATGAAAGAAATGTTTTGGCGATGCTTGTTAAAGGAATGGATATCCGACAAATAAGCTGTGAGCTGAATGTACATTTAAAAACTATTTACTCAGTACGCTACCATGTTCTGACTAAATTAGGTTGTAGAACAGTTCTGGATTATCAAATACTGTCCGTCTCTAAAGCCTTTACGCACTGGCTTACAATAAATAATGTCGATAATGTAATTTCACGCGTAAATAGTAAGGTCATTGCTTAATAATGATTTGCTTCTGATGGCGTTTAGGTTCACTATGCTTTCTTACATCATCATGAGGCCAGACAGGCATGGCTACTTTTAGTATTAGCGCAATGGCGGCGCAGTGTGGTGTCACAACTGCAAATATCAGGTCCTGGGAACGCTATGGCCTGCTTCAACCTACCAAAGATGAAGCTGGTAATCGTTTTTATTGCATAGAAGATGCTATCAGAATACAGCATATTATCGACGCGTTAAGCAAAGGCTTCTCATTAAAAGAGATTAAACCTGCCCTCTATGGTGAAGAAACGCATTGCCGCTCGGGATGGTTATTCTACCAGGAAGAGATTTTAGCGCAGTGTAGAAAATTCGAACCCGCCAAATTGCGAAAATTACTCTGGCGTTATGGTCGGGAAATTCCGCCGGGTATCGTAATTGAGTCAATACTGCGTCCTTTACGGCTGTGGTTGTCCGCAGGCGATGATGATGCACGCCGATTTGAAAAGGCATTACTGGATACTGCGATTATTGAATACGCCACGTTCCAGCTAAGTAGCGTACGAAAGGCGCCAGCAGGCACAATGCTTATTGCTGCGTTTTCGCTGAACGACCCCATTGAGCTATGGCTCGAAACGATTAAATATTGTAGTGAAGGTATGCGAGTTGAAGTCATCCCCTGGCAGGTGCCGATGCCCGATCTTTTATCAACGTCTTTCGAGCATATTGTTCTGTGGCATGATGAGACATTAACTCCCGCGCAGGAAAATCTTATTCAGGCTTTAAAAGAATCGGGTAAATTTAGTCTTCATGTGAAAAATGGCTCAGGCTTAACATTACTGCCAGCCGTATACCGGCAGCATGAGATGCCAGAAAGCATGCAGCATGTTGCACCGCAAATCCATGCAAACGGCTACGAAAGATCAGGCACCGCACGTTGAGGCATCTGCATTATTAACGAACAGGGGAGGAGTAACCCCCTCCCTTGTTTATACCTTTCATACTTCAAGTTGCTTATGTGTTGGCTACGGATTACTCGGCCCATCCATGGGCCTCGCCCTGACGGGCCGTCGCTCGCGACGTTCACATCTGCTCCCGGCAGATTTGTCGTTCACCCCAGTCACATCGTTATCTATGCTCCTGGGGACTCACTCCCTTGCCGCCTTTAAGCAACTCGAATTATTTTGGGTATATATTAGATGTCGTCAGGTGTCTGAAACAAAACGGCTTCTAAGGCATTACGGTAAATATCAAGCTGCACTACGTCTTTTTCTGTTTCCAGTTTTTCAATAAGTTTGGCGATGATATCCTTATTTGAGACATGCTGCTGCGATTGCAATAGTTCGTAAGTAATTTCCTGAATAGCTCGCTGTTCACATAACATATGTGCAGAAAAAGGATTGCCAGTACTATTTTGTTCGTTGACTAGTGTAATGGTAGTCATATTTCACCATATTCGATGTAAATTGAAGCCGATCTCCCTGAGCGGGGGAGAGAAATTAGTGACTTATTAAAGTTAGACCTATATCATAAAACTGTAATAAAAAATCATAAAAACGTGATATGCATCACATTTGTGTGATTTGTTGTATATTTTATACACTTTAAATGAAGGTGAAGATTCCGCAGAATCAACGGCCTGTTCTTTTTATCACTCCAGTTTAAACGAATAAGCATTAATACCCATCTGTAATAATTACTTAATGTTATCTTAATGAAGGTAAATTACTGTCAGGCCTCCGTGAAAGGAGGTTGATTAATGATTCGTCATATCGCCATTTTTCTTTGTTCTTTATTGATGTGCAGCACCACTTTTGCCGATTCGGTAACATCGGTATCGCTTGGCGCGCTCTTAACCGCGCTCAATGAACGCATGTTATTAATGAAAGATGTGGCTGCTTATAAAATGAAGCACCATCTGCCGATAGAGGATTTCACGCGTGAACAAAATGTTTTCGCCGAGGCTGAAGAAGAAGCGAAAAATAACGGTCTGGACCCGCATTCGATAACCCCTTTTATTCGTTCGCTAATGGATGCCAGTAAAGCGATACAATACCGCTATTTAGCGCAGTGGCGAACTGGCTCAGAACCCTCCTTTCCGATACAAACCTTGTCGGTCACCCGGCAACGTATTCGACAACTTGATAATCAAATGTTGATCATTATCAGCCAGCGCCTGATGGTCGGCGCTTTCAGCCATGAGGATATGGTGTGGCTGAGAACGCACTTTAATGCGCCGAATCTGAATGAGAGCGATATCAGTGATGTGTTGGCAGCCCTATCTTTGGTGCGACGCGCGCGTTAATACCCCATGAGGAAACGTGGGCCACTACCTGGTGATTGCCTGCGGGGGTTGCGATACAAGAACGTTTTTGGGTGATGTGGATATAAGCGTGGCGGAATAGCGGCTGGAGAGACGTGGTTTCGCTTCCCATCTTCCGGTGCATTCGTTAGCATACTGTTTCGCAGCTAAGCGTAAATGTTTTCAGGAAGAGGTTAATGTGTTCGCGGAGTATGGTGTTCTGAATTATTGGACGTACCTGGTTGGGGCGATTTTTATCGTTCTGGTACCGGGGCCGAATACGCTTTTTGTGCTTAAAAACAGCGTGGGACGCGGGGTTAAAGGAGGATATCTTGCCGCATGCGGCGTGTTTATCGGCGATGCGATATTAATGTTTCTGGCGTATGCGGGCGTGGCGACGCTGATCAAAACAACGCCGGTTCTGTTTAACATTGTTCGCTATCTCGGCGCGTTTTATCTGCTCTACCTTGGCGCAAAAATTCTTTACGCCACGCTGACCTCAAAAGGGCGTGCGGCGACGGAAACGGTAGTTCCTTTTGGCGCTATTTTTAAGCGTGCTTTAATTCTTAGCCTGACGAATCCTAAAGCCATACTTTTTTATGTTTCCTTTTTTGTGCAATTTATTGACGTTACTGCGCCGCATACTGGGGTGTCATTTTTTATTTTGGCCACCACCCTTGAAATCGTCAGTTTTTGCTATCTGAGCTTTTTAATTCTTTCTGGCGCTTTTGTAACCCACTATATTGGTACCAAAAAGAAACTGGCAAAAGTGGGCAATTCTTTGATTGGCCTTCTTTTCGTCGGATTTGCCGCCCGGCTGGCAACGCTCCAGTCTTAACCCCCTGGACCCGTCGTCAACGGCGGGTCATTGCTCTCCTTTCGGTTTTATTGCGTGGAAAACAGCAAAATAGTAACCAATAAATGGTATTTAAAATGCTGTTTTTGGAGCGTAACCTTTTTACGACAGCGATGAGATTATCGCTGAGTAACCTGCGGGAAGAGGGAAGCAAATGCGGCAAATTCCACAAAATCATATCCATACACGTTCCACGCCCTTCTGGAACAAAGAGACGGCGCCTGCCGGAATTTTCGAACGCCACCTTGATAAGGGAACGCGACCCGGCGTTTATCCTCGCCTCTCGGTGATGCAGGGGGCGGTCAAATATCTCGGATACGCTGATGAACATTGCTCTGAGCCGGAAGAGATCATAGTGATCAATGCCGGCGAGTTTGGCGTGTTTCCTCCGGAAAAGTGGCACAATATTGAGGTCATGACGGATGATACCTATTTTAACATCGACTTTTTTGTCGCGCCGGAAGTACTGATGGAAGGGGCGACCTCACGAAAAGTCATTCATGCCGGGAGAGAATAATAATGGGAAAGGCTACTTATACCGTCACGGTCACGAATAATAGCAACGGCGTCTCTGTGGACTATGAAACGGAAGCACCGATGACGTTGCTGGTACCTGAAGTTGCAGCAGAAGTTGTGAAGGATTTGGTCAATACCGTGCGTTCCTACGATACCGAAAACGAACACGACGTTTGCGGTTGGTAAGGATATTGTAGTATCTATTTGATATAAAGTGATTTTTTAAATCAGAAGCCGCATCGCGCGTCGCCAACGTGATGCGGTTTTTGCGTATTGAAAAGCGCTGTTTATTTACATCAGACATGGGTTGAAAAGAAACATTAAGAAAACATTAAGAATATCGCATTGTTTGCTAATGAGAGCGTATTCATAAAACTTATGATTGGGTATTAAAAACCAGAAGAGTCTTATAATCATGAAACTCGATACCCGATTAACTTCGTCAGCACTTACTCTTGCGCTTGCCGCTGTGGTCATCCCGTTTACGGCGGACTGGCAATTGCCTTTGCTTAACGGCGTGGTGGTCCGATGGATTGAAAACGGACAAGCGTTATGGTTACTGTTTGGGGCGCTATTTACCGCCTGGTATATACGGCCACTTTCCCGTCCCGAAGGGGCAAAGCAGTTTTGGCTATGGGCTGTTGTCTGGTGGGTGGTGCTATTGGGTAGAAGCACCAGTTGGGGGCGTGACTATTTCCCTGACGAGCCGCGTATGCTATTCAGAACGATTTCAGTGCTATTAATTGCTGCGTTAGTCTTGCCAGTCCTGTTTTCTGCCGGGCTACGTAAGGAGATTGTTCGTCGTCTGCGGGACGTTTCTCTGCCATTGTGGCTGTTTGCCGTGACGGCATGTTCATATCTGATTTCCGACACTGTCGAGCATCATCGGTGGTTGTCGCCGATATTCCTGCATAACGCGCGTTACACAGATTTGATTGAAGAGCTTTATGAAGTGCCATTTATGATCGGTTTGTTTATGGTGACAATGGGGTTTATGCAGCAGGACAAGCAAGATGAATGTACGGCGCTGGAGATGACCCTGTATCACGCAAAATAGCGCGGCTGAAAAAGACCATGAATTCGACATGGGATAGATAGCGGTTAGCAAAAAAAGCCCGCACTCGGTGAGGCGGGCAAATAATACTGGAAGCAATGTGAGCAATGTCGTACCGAACAGGTGGGTTATAAACTCAACCACTCGGTGTTGATAAAGATAATCGTTATCATTAATGATTGCAACCCTGATATTTATGCGCTTTTATCCACGACGCTAAAAGGTGATGGATATCACAAACTTCACTTTCCTGACGATGTGCTATTCTTTTTAACGGCAAATAAACCGCTAACGTTAAGACATAAGTGAGGAAAAAATGGGCATTCTTTCATGGATTATTTTTGGACTTATTGCGGGTATTTTGGCTAAGTGGATCATGCCAGGTAAAGATGGCGGCGGATTCTTTATGACGATCATTCTGGGGATCGTTGGTGCGGTAGTCGGAGGATGGATCAGTACGTTCTTTGGCTTTGGCAAAGTGGATGGTTTCAACTTCGGCAGCTTTGCAGTCGCGGTGATCGGCGCGATTGTCGTGCTGTTAATCTACAGAAAAATCAAAAGCTAAACGCAGAACTTTCAGAGATAATAAAGGCTACGACAGGTAGCCTTTATTATTCAAAATGAATTTACCACCAGCCCAGTTCGGTACCCGCCACCGCAATTAGCGCGATGCCCATCAACACCATCGTTGTTTTCCTCATGGTTATGCTCCCGGCGCGGCGTAACCGCCAATAAAAAACCATGCCAAAAATAATATTGCCGTAATAAAAATGACGACAGGGAAGAGGATACCCACTCTCATGCTATTACCTTCACTGTTCAGGGGGCGCCAGAATAGCAGGGTTTTCTCAGCGACAAAAGGTCGGTTACTTTGTGACAGGGCGTGGCTATTACTGACTTAACCCGGGATAAACACCCGCTAAAGCGCTGACAGAAAGTATGGAAATAGCGTACCCGCCAGGTTATCCTGGACAAAATATCGCTTTAAGGAGTCGTTATGAAATTTACGTGGATTGCGTTGCCAGGCGTATTGCTGCTGAGCGCTTGTTCATCGTCGCAACCCAACGCCCCCAGGCCGCCGCGTATTGGGATGCCTAATCCGGCAGCCGTCTACTGTGAGCAACAGGGCGGTACGCTGATGCCGGTGCAGACCCCACAAGGCGTGCGTTCCGATTGCAAATTGCCCAATGGCGAAATCATTGATGAGTGGACATTATGGCGCAGAGAGCATCCTGATACGAAAAAGTGACAACCTGCGGTCCGACGGGATATGATTAAGAACAATCTGATAATGAGTTTCATGCGGCGCAAGAAAATATGTTTCAGTTAAAGCCGGGCGCGTTGGCAATAGTTATTGGCGCTAAAACACCCGCCGGACGGCAGAATATTGGTAAATCGGTTGAGCTATTTTGCCTGTGTCAACCCGGAGATGAATTCATTAACCCGGTAAATGGACACGTCACCTTACTGCCGAAAGAAGCGCCTCGGGCGCTGTGGCTGGTCACGGGCGATGTAGCCTCCGCCGATGGTCAGCACGGTTTTGCCTGGGTGCGGGCAGAACATTTGATGCCGTTGTCCCCGGACAGACAACCAGGCCAGGCGGCGGCACGACAATCACAGCTCTCGTAGCCACTCTGCCAGCACAATGGCATGGTTCTGGCGAGTATCTTTAGCGGCGTATAGCAACGTTAGCGGTTGGTGTCGGGCAATATCCGCCAGCCGTTTGCCTTCTTGATGCTGTTGCGCAAGTTCTGCCCGGTATTGCTGCGCGAAGTGGTTAAAATCAATCAGTTCGCTATGAAAGGCTTTGCGCAATTCGGTTGAGGGCGTAATGGCCTTATTCCATTCATCATAGACCAGCGCTGCTTTTTTAATGCCGCGCGGCCATAGCCTGTCAACCAATACCCGATAACCATCGTCTTTTTCCGCCGGGAAATAGACGCGCTTACACTGGATTCGCATTTTTCCCTCCTGTGATGGTGTCGCTTACGCTACTTTTGTCGAATAGCGGTAATGATTTTAATGGATCAGGCCTGATAAACGAAGCGCCATCAGGCATTCAGAAGTGGGTATCAAGTTTATTTATGACGCTATCTCTCGATCGCGTCCGGCGTAGAGGCCAAAAATCGCCATGATGATAGCCAGAACCGTCACGCCTGATAGCGGCAGATACCAGCTACCGCTGGCATCATGAAGTTTTCCCATGACGGGGGGCCCACATGCCGCCAGTAAATACCCGACCGACTGCGCCATGCCGGAAAGCGCCGCCGCCTGATGCGCCGAACTGGCGCGCAGGCCGATAAACGTCAGGCCGAGGATCATCGTCGCGCCTGAACCGAAGCCGAACAGTAGCGTCCAGATGATCGCCTGGCCCGGCACAAACCAAAGCCCCGCCGCGCCCACTGCGCACAATAGTGAGACCAGCGCGGCAATCCAGCGTTGATCGTTAAAGCGATGCAAAATAAGCGGAATAGCTAACCCAGGCGCCGCGGTCGCCAGTTGCAGCAGGCCATGTAGCGATCCTGCCTGTGCTTCGCTGTAACCGTGGCTGATGAGTATTGTTGGTAACCAGCCGATAATCACATAATAAATCAGTGAGTTAAGTCCCAGAAACAACGTAACTTGCCAGGCTAAAGGCGAACGCCAGATACCGCGTTCATGTAATGCCCGGGAGCTACTCAGGTTAGCTGTGCGAGTAGTGCGCCACTGCGGCAACCAGATAAGAAACGCCAACAGCGGAAACAGCATTAGCATTAACAGCGCGCCGCGCCAGCCAAAACCGTGCAACGCCAGCGGAACCACCAGCGCAGACCCCAACGCGGCGGCGGCGCCCATCGTCAATGAATACGCGCCCGTCAGCCTTGCGACATGTTGTGAAAAATCGCGTTTAATCAATCCTGGTAGCAGCACATTACCCAGCGCTATCCCGCACCCAATAATGGCAGTTCCGGCAAACAACAATGCAGCGGAGGGCAGGGAGCGGAGGGCAATACCCGCGCAAATCAGCAGCATTGCGGCAAACAGACTGCGTTCCATCCCAAACCGGCGGGCAATACCGGCCGCCAGCGGCGAAACCAGTGCAAACGCCAGAAGCGGCAAGGTTGTTAGCAGGCCCGTCTGGGCGGTGGAAAGACCGTAATCCGAACGGATTGTCTCCAGCAACGGTGCAGCGCCGGTAAATGTTACGCGCAGCGTAGTGGCTATCATCAAAATACCGGCAATCAGTAAAGCGCCCTGTTTGCCGCGTGGTGAAAGGGCTGTCGTCATCGTTTTCTCATCTCGTCAGGCGAGGCGATACCTTAACAGTTTTTACTGTTTGGATGAATCAAGCTAAAATGACAATTTATCGCTAAAATCGGACAATATAATGATTGGCCTGAGACTGGACGGTTACGCTCCCGACCTTCACCACGATGCCGCTGTGGCCTTTTGTATTCGCGCCAGGGATGATGAACTGTTTAGCCCTCGCCATCAGCATCGCAAGGGACAGTTGATCCTCGCTCTGCACGGCGCGATCACCTGTGAGGTGGAAAATGCGATGTGGATGGTTCCGCCCCAGTATGCCGTCTGGCTCCCCGGCTCGCTGCCGCACAGTAATCATGTGACCGCAGGGGCGGAGCTGTGCTTTTTATTTATTGAACCTGCGGCGGTCGTCATGCCGGAGCGTTGCTGTACGCTGAAAATTTCGCCGTTATGCCGGGAGTTGATTTTGTCGCTGGCGCGCAGAACCGATTCCGAAAGAGCGCAAATGCCAACGCAGCGCCTTATTCAGGTGTTGTTTGATGAACTGCCGCAGCAGCCGCAGGAACAATTGCAATTACCGGTATCGGGGCATCCAAAAATTCGCCAAATGGTTGAGACAATGGCGCAGGAGCCCGCGCGATGGAATACGTTAGGGCAGTGGGCCAGCGTATTCGCGATGAGCGAGCGTAACCTTGCCCGGCTGGTTGTCAAAGAGACGGGGCTAAGCTTTCGTCGCTGGCGTCATCAGTTGCAATTAATTCTGGCGCTACAAGCGCTAATCGCGGGACGTAATGTACAGCAGACGGCGCAAATGCTGGGTTATGATTCCACCACGGCATTCATTACCATGTTTAAAAAAGGCCTGGGGCAGACGCCAGGCCAGTATTTGACGGGCGAGTTACTGCTTCCCCACAATTAAAGAGACCAGCCCTGCCGCAATCAGTGGGCCGACCGGCACGCCGCGAAACAGCGCGACGCCAAGTACCGTACCGACCAGCAGCCCGGCGACGAGCTGCGGTTGGTTTCCCATCAGCGTAATGCCGCGACCGCCCAGCCAGGAGACGAAAACGCCGACGGCAATCGCGACCAGCGATTTCCAGTTCACAAAAGAGTGGATCAATGTGGAGGGCGGTAGGGTTCCGCTGGCGATGGGGGCCATCACGCCGATGGTCAGAATGATAATCCCGACGGTGAGTCCCTGTTTTTCAATCCAGGGAAAAAAGGTATTCAACGGGGTTACGCGGACAATAATCAGCACCAGAATTGAGACGGCGACAGTGGTGTTGTGGCTGATAAATCCCAGAGCTGCCAGTCCGAGCAGGATCAGCAGAGTGACATCAAACATTATGGTTTCCTTGCCAAAAAGTAAGCCTGACTACTTTACGCCCAAACGGCAAAGCGCACAGGCCTTTTTAACGATTGATGCGAATTTCAGGCAACTGCCTGAAAGACAATCTCTACGTGAAAAACGGCGTTGTCATTAAATTGCCATCAACGCCGCGTATTGCTAACAGGTGAACCGTCATTGTTGTCTTCCTGAGGATACAATTATGTACGATCCACCGTTTCTTGAAGCGCTGATGATAACGGCGTCGTTTTTCGCCATTTTTATCATTATCGTTGTGTCTGTATTGCTCCTTGAAGGGGAAGGGGACTAAGCCGTTGGCGATGACTGAAAGCGGCGGAAGACTGCCAGTTCTGGTCGGGCGATGCGCAGATAGTCCTGTGTATTCATAATGACTGATTTTTCCAGCAGGCCGGCATTAAAGGCAATTTCATCGAAACGCTCAAATAGGAGCGGATCGGCGACCAGTTTCAGATTGGGGTGAAAACTGAAAGGCGGGATCGCGCCAAAAACGCAGCCGGTCAGCATATCGACTTCCGCCGGGCTGGCAAGGGAAGCGCGTAAGCCGCCCAGATGTGAAGCAAGCTGAGAGAGGTCGGCTTGCTGATCGGCCGCCAGAATAGCAAGAACGTGCTGGTTGACGCCGTTGCCTTTGACTTTACAGACCAGCGCTTTTGCGCCCTGGCCCAGCGCAGTACCGCGTATTTCAGATACCGCTTCGCATTTTCCTACCGCCTCATGGCTCACCACACGATAGCGCGCGTTCTCCTGGGTTAATAAAGCCACTAAACGTTGGTGTGTAGCGACACCCTTCGCGACTTCAGTTATTTCGGCCATTTCTCACTCCTGGTGCAATATGAACATTTACTGCGAAGCACTATGATGAACGATGTTGTTTTTGTTGTTTGTTCAGATAGAGCTGCGCATCGGAAGCCTGGTAGGCATCATTAATCGTATCATTGGGCTGCATATTATAAATCCCGGCAGAAAAATGGACTGTCTTATCCGGTGCGATAATTTGCAGGTTACGAATAATACGCTCCGGCAGATGGATAGCCAAATCCGCCGCGTAATCAACAAGAATAATACAGAACTCATCGCCGCCGAGGCGAATGGCGTAATCGCTTTTACGAATCGATGTTTTAATCGCTTTCGCCAACAGGGTTATAATTCGGTCGCCTTCCTGGTGCCCCTGGGTATCGTTGATCAGTTTTAACCTATCGCAATCAATAGCGACAAATGTTACCGGCGTCCCGGCATTGACCAGGCGTTGCAGTCGCTGTTCCAGCTCCGGTGTTAATATTTTACGGTTGTAAAGCCCGGTCATGGCATCGCTAATATTTTCGCGTGTGACGTTGCGATAAAGCCGAAAGTGCATCCGTACCATATTAAGCAGGAGCGCCGTTGCCAGTAAGTAAAAGGCCAGCGCTTTCCAGGACGAGACAAGGAAATAGGTTAAATCAAGGGACAACGAAACGCGCAGTCCGCCAGGGATATCATGGCTATAATTCACATATTGAAACAGATTATTTTTGCTTTGATTAATAATAATTTCTTTTCCGGAGTCCATATCCTTTAGTGTTACGTTAAGATAGCGCCAAACCAGCGGACGGTCCTGGGTATAAAAAATATTTTTTAAATTATCCTGGTTAACATCCACCATCACGATACCTTTTAACGTTCCCGCCAGATAGACTGGCGTTAAAAAGCTCATGACGTTTTCCTGGGTAATATCATCCATGTAAATACTTGAAATAACCGTACGGCCGGTAAAAAGTTTATCTATATCTTTTCTGTTAATACCCATTGTACCTTTTTGTAAAAAAGTCCAACGATGCATGGCGAAGCGCCGTGAGTTGATTAAATCATAGAAATAGACATAATGTTTATTTAAATCAACGTAATAACGGAATTTAAGCTCCAGTGTGCCCAGCCCGTGACTGTGGTCGTCCTGCGCTCGGTTGATGCTTACCGCCTGATCAAACGCAGGCAGTAAAAGGGCGTCATCAAGATTATCGGTACACTGTGTAGCGGCGGTTTGCAGGGTACCATGTAGCGCCGGATAATTATGCCGGGTCAGGTTGACGCCGTGCGTACCGTTAATGGCCTCAAAGGCGTCGCAAAACGCGCGGCGTTTTTCTGCAGTGACGGGATCTCCCGGCGCTTCAAAAGTTCGCATCAAATGTGCGGCGATGCTTTGATTCTGGTACTTATCGTACAAAAACGACGAATCGGCTCTCTCCATGATATAACGCATATAGGCATTCATTGCCCTGTCGCTGGCAATAAGTTCGTAAATCAGGAAGGACGATGTCAAAACGATGACGCTTGCTGAGATAAAGTGCCTGAGCGCTTTATGATGCAAATTCATGATGAACTACAGCCCTGAAAGTCGGATGCGTTAGTTTACCATAGCGATGAGAATTCCTCTAATAGACTGTTTAAAAATAAAACGTGTGCTATGCAGGAATAAAACTCATTCTCGGTTTAATAAACCAATTAATACGCTGTGTTTATATTTTCATGTGTGACTATTGTGATAAAAACTAAATTTTTAATCAATAATACTGATCTATTTGTGACAAAAAGAAAATAACCTTTATTATGATGATGAAAGGAGTGTGAAGTGGTAAGGATAATAATGTACTTCCGTTCGGAGGCGCTATGAAACGATTTAAAGAGATGGCTGTGATTTTATTTTTTGCATTACTGGCAGCAGGTTTTACGTCGTCGGCGATGGCGGATGATCCTTTTTCACATGTTTTGGATCATGTTTTTGATACAGTCCATGCCTGTCACATTCTTCCTCCTGGAGTGGAGCAACCAGGACATTTGGGGCCTTGGTCTTGGCCTTGGTGTTATTAACATGATGGAATTCTATTAATGGGTTAAATTACCCGATATGCCGGAATACCTTCATTCAGACTATTCGCGGGTAATTGCTTCAGTCATAAAAACCGAACACCAGGTTTATTAAAACCCGCCCGACATATGAACGGGCGGGTTTATTTATACGTTTTGATTGGCGCTCTGTTTCTGAAACAATTCGCGGAATACCGGATAAATATCCTCCTGATCGCGAATATGCTGCATGGCGAAGTTATCGAACGTCGCCTGCAGATGTTCATACTCGCGCCATAAGGTCTGGTGGGCGCGGCGGGTAATCTCGATATAGCTGTAATAGCGCACTACCGGCAGCAGCTTTTTCGCCAGAATCTCATGACACAGCGGTGAATCGTCGGCCCAGTTATCACCGTCTGACGCTTGCGCCGCATAGATGTTCCACTGACCGGGGTCGTAGCGCTCTTTAACCACTTCATCCATGAGTTTAAGCGCGCTGGAGACAATCGTCCCGCCGGTCTCTTGCGAATAAAAGAACTCATGTTCGTCCACTTCCTTCGCCTGGGTATGGTGGCGGATATAAACCACTTCGACGTTCTTATACGTTCGGCTTAAAAACAGATAGAGCAGAATGTAAAAACGCTTGGCCATATCTTTGGTTGCCTGGTCCATCGAACCAGAGACGTCCATCAGACAGAACATTACCGCCTGGCTGGAGGGCTCAGGCCGTTTTTCATAATTTTTATAGCGTAAATCAAAGGTGTCGATAAACGGCACCCGCTCGATTTTAGCCCGCAGTTCGGCAATCTCCCGACGTAACCGCTCCTCTTCAAGCAGTTGCGCTGGTTCGCTTTTGCTGATGGTCTCCAGTTCCGTTTCCAGCGCGTGCAGTTCGCGGCGTTTTCCTGCCGTCATTGCTGTACGGCGCGCCAGAGAGTTTTGTAGCGAACGTACCACGCTGATATTAGCCGGCACGCCGTTTGAGGTGAAACCGGCGCGGTGAGTTTTATACTCGTTAAGCTGGCGATGCTGGTTTTTTTTCAGATTAGGCAGCGCTAAATCTTCAAAGAGCAGATCCAGATACTCATCTTTTGAAATCTGAAAAACAAACTCATCCTGGCCTTCGCCGTCCTGGCCGGCCTGACCTTGACCGCTGCCGGAACCGCCGCCGCCACCGCCTTGCGGACGCTCAATGCGATCATTCTGGATAAAGTGATCGTTACCCGGATGGACGCGATGGCGCAGACCGCCGCGCCCCTGATGAAACATCGGTTCGCTAATATCATCGGTTGGAATAGAGACGGACTCTCCGCTGTCGACATCGGTCACAGAGCGTTTATTAATTGCTTCGGAAATCGACTGCTTAATTTGTGCTTTATAACGACGCAAAAAGCGCTGGCGATTCACCGTGCTTTTATTTTTGCCGTTAAGACGTCGGTCTATGAACCAGGTCATATGCCCCCCGTACTGCCAACTGAGCGCCTGTTCTGTCAGTGCCGGATAGCGCTAATGCTTAGCCAGTCTACAGAACATTACTTTGTAGGCCCGGTAAGCGCAAGCGCCACCGGGCATTAACATCACGACGATTTACGCACGCGCAGGTACCACTCGCACAGCAAACGAACCTGCTTACGGGTATACCCTTTCTCCATCATCCGATCGACAAAGTCGTCATGCTTTTTCTGCTCGTCAGTCGACGTTTTGGCGTTAAAAGAAATGACCGGCAACAGCTCTTCAGTATTAGAGAACATTTTTTTCTCAATCACCGTGCGCAGCTTCTCGTAACTGGTCCAGTTTGGATTACGGCCGCTATTGTTGGCTCTGGCGCGCAGGACAAAGTTTACTATCTCATTACGGAAATCTTTCGGGTTACTGATACCCGCTGGTTTTTCAATTTTTTCCAGTTCGGCGTTCAGCGACTCGCGATCGAACAGTTGACCGGTATCCGGGTCGCGATACTCCTGATCCTGAATCCAGAAATCTGCATAAGTCACGTAACGATCAAAAATGTTCTGCCCGTACTCAGAATAAGATTCGAGATAGGCCGTCTGGATCTCCTTGCCGATAAATTCGGCGTATTTCGGGATCAGATAGCCTTTCAGGAACTCCAGATAACGTTCAGCCTGCTCCTGCGGGAACTGCTCACGCTCGATTTGTTGTTCCAGAACGTAGAACAGATGTACCGGGTTTGCCGCCACTTCCGCATGGTCGAAGTTGAATACGCGGGAGAGGATCTTAAAGGCGAATCGGGTGGAGAGACCGTTCATCCCTTCATCCACGCCCGCATAGTCGCGATACTCCTGGTACGATTTGGCTTTGGGGTCGGTATCTTTCAGGCTTTCACCGTCATAAACGCGCATTTTCGAGTAAATACTGGAATTTTCCGGCTCTTTCAGGCGGGAAAGAATCGAGAAGCGCGAAAGCGTTTCCAACGTGCCCGGCGCGCAGGGCGCATGAGCCAGCTCGCTATGATTAAGTAGTTTCTCGTAGATTTTGATCTCTTCGGAGATTCGCAGGCAATAAGGCACCTTCACAATATAGACACGGTCGAGGAACGCTTCGTTATTTTTATTGTTACGGAACGTCACCCATTCAGATTCGTTTGAGTGGGCAAGTATGATGCCATTAAAGGGCAGGGCGGAAATACCTTCTGTACCATTGTAGTTACCTTCCTGGGTTGCGGTCAGCAAGGGGTGCAGCACCTTAATAGGCGCTTTAAACATCTCGACGAACTCCATGATCCCCTGGTTAGCGCGGCACAGCGCGCCAGAGTAACCATACGCATCCGGATCGTTCTGGGCGTGATGTTCGAGTTTACGAATATCCACCTTGCCGACCAGCGCCGAAATATCCTGGTTGTTTTCATCGCCGGGTTCCGTTTTGGCGATGGCAATCTGCTCCAGAATGGAGGGCCAGACTTTCACCACGCGGAATTTAGTAATATCGCCGCCAAACTCATGCAGGCGTTTGGCCGCCCACGGGGACATAATCGTACCGAGATAGCGGCGCGGAATACCGTACTCTTTTTCCAGAATCTGCGCGTCTTCCTGCGGATTAAACAGGCATAACGGATGATCGTTGACCGGACTACGCTCGCCGTTGGCGCTTAAAACATAAATTGGCACGCGCTGCATTAGCGATTTCAGCCGTTCAGCGAGCGATGATTTGCCACCCCCCACAGGTCCCAGCAAATAGAGAATTTGCTTCTTCTCTTCCAGCCCTTGCGCCGCATGTTTCAGATAAGAGACAATCTGTTCAATCGCGTCTTCCATGCCGTAAAACTCTTCAAACGCAGGATAGCGAGCAATAACCCGGTTGGAGAAGAGTCGGGAAAGTCGGGGTTCCTGGGCAGTGTCGACCATATTAGGCTCGCCGATAGCCATTAATAGCCGCTCTGCCGCGTTGGCATAAGCACTGCGATCTTGCCGACAAATGGTAAGAAAATCCTGCAGTGTGAACTCTTCGTCCTTGGCAGCTTCGTAACGCTGGCGATAGTGATCGAATATATTCATGATATGCCATCCTTTCGTTTTTTCGCACATGTTAAGAGCCGTTCATATGAATAGTAGAGGCTCCCGGAAGAGGTAGACTGAACGCCGTTTCTGCTAAGCAAAAAAAGCAACTCTCATGCCATTTTATTGGTCAGAAGATCAACGTGTCCGGTGATACACCTTCTTAACATTAAGCGTAGATGGCATTTGCAAAACTTGCCTGTACGCGTCAGTGGATTTCGATGACATATCAATAACTCATCAGGTAGAAAAGGCTGGTGGATATCAGAAAAAGCGTTCCCGGTCACATAACGATCATCAGCCGATCATCTGAAAATAATCGGTGGTGGTGATATTAAACGGTTACATTGTGTAAAATAGTTGGGCTTACAGGTATTGGCGGTTACACTTTTGCCGCAGAACATTTGAATAAGGAATTATGGATTGTGACCAAACTTAAACTTCTGGCTCTTGGCGTGTTTATTGCAACATCCGCCAGCGTCGCGCACGCTGAAAGCAACCTGACGTTGGGCGCAGGCGTTGGTGTGGTTGAACACCCTTATAAAGATTACGATAGCGATGTTTATCCGATACCGGTCATCGCTTATGAAAGCGAAAACTTCTGGTTCCGTGGTCTGGGCGGCGGGTACTACTTGTGGAATGACAATGCCGATAAGTTGTCAATCATGGCATACTGGTCCCCGATGTACTTCAAACCGGGCGACAGCGATGACCATCAGTTGCGTCGTCTGGACAGGCGTAAAAGTACTATGATGGCGGGCGTTTCTTACGCGCATCACACCCAATATGGATTCCTGCGTACCTCACTGGCAGGGGATACGTTGGATAACAGTAACGGTATTGTCTGGGATCTGGCCTGGCTTTATCGGTATACCAATGGCGGGCTGACCTTAACGCCAGGTATCGGGGTTGAATGGAATAGCGAGAACCAGAACGATTACTATTACGGCGTATCACGTAAAGAATCTTCGCGTAGCGGCCTGCGCGGCTATAACCCGAACGATAGCTGGAACCCGTATCTTGAACTGAGCGCTAACTATAATTTCGCCGGTAACTGGAGCGTATATGGTACTGCGCGCTACACCCGTCTGTCGGATGAAATTACCGATAGCCCGATGGTGGATAAATCCTGGACCGGTATCCTTTCTACTGGCGTGACCTATAGATTCTGATTGATTGAATTTGCCAGAAAAACCATGACAAAGCCTGCGTTATGCAGGCTTTGTGCTGTCTGAAACGCGAACATGGCGGCTTGCATAAATGCGCTGTTGACCGGGTATGGCGCAGCCTTATGTGATTTATACTTTGTTACATCAATTTAAAAAACTAGCCTTTTATATGAAAAATCCAGGTGATTACAACTGCGCTAACAATTAGCGTAATAATTGTTGCAATGCTGGCTGATATCGCCCTGTCACGTCCCGCTTATGCTATACCCATTCTTCACAGCGAGTAAGACGAATGAGCATAGTATTCAATACCGTAGCCAAGCCCAGCGGCAGCCTGTGTAACTTATCCTGCAAGTACTGTTTCTATCTTGATAAACCCCGGGGCCAGCGCGTCATGTCTGACGATGTGCTGGAGACGTATATCCGTCGGGTAATTGATGATACGCCATCCTCAGAGGTCTCGTTTTGCTGGCAGGGGGGAGAGCCGACGCTATGCGGTCTTTCTTTTTACCAAAAAGTGGTGCGCTTGCAGCAACGCTATGCCAACGGCAAAACTATCTACAACAGTCTGCAAACCAATGGCGTATTAATCAATGAAGAGTGGGCGGCATTCTTTGCGCAGCATCAGTTCCTGATTGGTATATCGATTGATGGGCCGCAAGTCGTTCATGATAATTACCGGAAAACGCCGTCAGGGCGGGCGTCTTTTTCCCGAGTCGTTAATGCTATCCGCCTTCTGCAGGCAAATGATGTCGAGTTCAACACGCTCACTGTCGTGAATGATGCGTCATGCCGTCATGGCAACGCTATTTATCATTTTTTGACCCAGGAACTGGAAAGTAAACACCTGCAATTTATTCCCATTGTTGAGCCGCTCGCGCAAAAAGCACAGCGTTCTTTGACGTTATCTGACAATGAGGATTCGCCTGCGCTGATGCCCTTTTCCGTCACGCCTGAAGGGTGGGGCGCCTTTATGTGCGATGTTTTTGATCAATGGATACGTCACGATGTCGGACGCATATTCGTACAGCTTTTTGACAACTTACTTGGCGTCTGGATGGGGGAGCCCGCCACGCTTTGTACGATGCAGTCGACCTGCGGGCAAAGTTTGCTGGTGGAGCAGAATGGCGACGTGTTTAGCTGCGACCATTTTGTTTTTCCCGCCTATAAACTGGGCAATCTGCAGCAACACTCTTTAGAAGAAATGGCGGCTTCTCCTTTTCAGCAGCAGTTTGGCGCGGCTAAAGCAAACCTTTCCTCACGCTGCCAGAACTGTACGTGGCGCTTTGCCTGTCACGGCGGTTGTCCGAAACATCGAATTTGCATGGACGGCGGCGAACGGCAAAATTATCTCTGTAAAGGATATCTGGAGTTCTTTCAACATGTGACGCCCTATATGAATGTGATGCGTCAATTATTACTGAATCAGCGACCCGCCGCGCATATTACTCGCATCGTCGACATGATTGCGGATGACGTTCGTCAGTGACAAGAAAATCGCCCCCTTGCGCGGTATGATGCCGGACATTACCGTAGGGTCTAAGAGTCCGGTATTGTTTTACCGTCGAGTGACATTGAAAAGGAAATGAAATCAGTGAAAAACGTAACGTTTTGCGGGCAGGTGACGCTTCCTGCCATCGGACAGGGAACATGGTATATGGGCGAGCGCGCGGATCAACGTCAGCGCGAGGTTTCGGCGCTGCGTGCGGGGCTGGATTTGGGGTTGCGCCTTATTGATACGGCGGAAATGTATGCCGACGGCGGGGCGGAAAAGGTCGTGGGCGAGGCGCTGGCAGGGCGACGCGATGAGGCATTTCTGGTGTCAAAAGTGTACCCGTGGAACGCTGGCGGCCAGAAGATAGTTGCCGCCTGTGAGGAAAGCCTGCGTCGTCTGAAAACAGATTATCTCGATCTCTATCTATTGCACTGGGCCGGAAGCTTTTCATTCGAAGAGACCGTTGAAGGTATGGAGCGGCTAATCGCGCAGGGGAAAATTCGCCGTTGGGGAGTCTCTAATCTTGATTATGACGATATGCAGGCGCTGTGGCGCATCCCGGGGGGACAGCAATGCGCGACAAATCAGGTGCTCTATCATCTGGCGTCACGCGGTATTGAGTATGATTTATTGCCGTGGTGTCAACAACAGCGAATGCCAGTGATGGCCTATAGCCCGCTGGCGCAGGCTGGCCGGTTACGTAGCGGTTTACTGAATCATCCGGTGGTGAATGAAATTGCGCAAGCGCATAACGCTACGGCGGCGCAAATCTTACTGACGTGGGTGATTGCGCATCCGGGCGTGATGGCGATCCCGAAAGCCGGAAGTACAGAACACGTGAAGCAAAATGCAGCGGCGCTTGAGATCGCCTTGTCAGCAAACGAACTTGCCTTACTGGACAACGCCTGGCCTGCGCCAAAAGGGAAAACCGCGTTGGATATGGTGTGACGCCGGATAAAATGTGTAAGCGCCGCCATCCGGCAAGTCATGCCTGATGGCGGCTGACGCCTTCCAGAGCCTATAGCAACGCCGTTATCCATTCACTTTTAGCGTTTAGCGACGCAGATAGTCTGCGCCAGACGAGAGGGTTTTTCTTCTGTGGCTTGTTGCGGCGCAGTAGCGTAAACCGTTTCAACGCAGACAAACGTTTTATAGCCGTCATCCGGCATGTCGCCCATGCTGACGGATAACGCCGGGCCAGGGTTCCAGCCTACGACGTTAAGGTGATGGTGGTGGACCACATCAATCGTGCGGTTTAATGTCGCATCGTGGATCACGCTACATGCTTCAGGATTGAGGTAAACGCGATCGGTACGGTCCGGAAAGGTTTGCATACCGTCGGTCAGGACACCTTCTTTAGCGTCGTTAACTTTATCAATAAACCGATCGCCGAGTCCGCTGACCTTAACGTTGGCGATGTCGCCAACGTTAAAATAGCTGTGGAGCGCGGATGTGGTTGCAAACTCGCCATGCGCTTCCAGTTCAATTTCACAGGTTTTGCCCACTTTAAAACGTGCCAGCAGCGTGAAATCGTGCGGCCAGTATTTCCGGGTGGCCTCACTGCTTTGCAGCTCAAATGTCAGCATTACGCCATTATCATCTTCATTATGCGCTTTTAGCGCCCACGGTAGATTACGCGCAAAGCCGTGTGACGGCAGACCCTGTTGAGCCGCAGGTCCAAACCAGGGCCAGCAGATCGGTACGCCGCCGCGTAGCGCCACGCCGGTTTTGAAAGGCGTATTATTACTGAGCCACAATACCTCTTCCTCGCCAACGGGTTTCCAGGAGAGAAGGTGCGCGCCCTGTAATGCAAAAGAGGCTTTAACCTGCGGATGGTCAACGACGATCAGATCCAGGTCATCAAGCTGACGACGGGAAAGGACAGGGGTAAGCTGTTCGATAACCGGGAGGGCAAAAATTTTATTAATCATTACGCAATCCTCTTAACCCTAAATAATTCGAGTTGCATGACAAGGCGCTTGTGCCTTGACCAGTGCTTGCGCTGGCCCGTAGAGGCGGGGCCGCAGGCCGAGTAACGCGGCAAGTGAACGACAAATTCATCGGGAACGAATTTGAACAACCGTAGGTAACCTACGGCCAGGGACATCCCTGATTCATCCCGATAAGTTCGACTTCCGTCAGTGATTCGGGTGAGAAAGCATAGCCAACACACCTGCAACTTGAAGTATGACGGGTATATCTTTAAGCAAAAAAAAGAGCGACCTGAGTCGCTCTTACCAATGACTGTGTCATCTCAACTTATTTGGAGATGTGAGCAATCAGGTCCAGTACTTTGTTGGAGTAACCGGTTTCGTTATCGTACCAGGAGACCAGTTTCACGAAGTTGTCGTTCAGCGCGATGCCTGCTTTAGCATCGAACACGGAAGTGCATACTTCGCCGTTGAAATCGGTAGATACAACGTCGTCTTCGGTGTAACCCAGAACGCCTTTCATTTCGCCTTCGGCAGCAGCTTTAACAGCAGCTTTGATCTGCTCGTAGGTAGCCGCTTTTTCCAGACGAACGGTCAGGTCAACAACGGATACGTTCGGAGTCGGAACGCGGAACGCCATACCAGTCAGTTTGCCATTCAGTTCCGGCAGTACTTTACCTACCGCTTTAGCAGCGCCAGTAGAGGACGGGATGATGTTCTGAGATGCACCGCGGCCGCCGCGCCAGTCTTTGTGAGACGGGCCGTCAACGGTTTTCTGGGTTGCGGTAGTCGCGTGAACAGTAGTCATCAGACCTTCGATGATGCCGAAGTTGTCGTTGATAACTTTAGCCAGCGGCGCCAGGCAGTTGGTGGTGCAGGAAGCGTTGGAAACGATGTCCTGGCCTTCGTATTTGTCAAAGTTAGCGCCTTTAACAAACATTGGGGTGTTGTCTTTAGACGGACCCGTCAGAACCACTTTTTTCGCGCCAGCGGTGATGTGTTTACGCGCGGTTTCGTCAGTCAGGAAGATACCGGTAGCTTCAGCCACTACGTCAACACCAACTTCGTCCCATTTCAGGTTAGCCGGATCGCGTTCAGCGGTAACACGGATTTTTTTACCGTTAACGATCAGATGACCGTCTTTCACTTCAACAGTACCGTCGAAACGGCCGTGAGTGGAGTCATATTTCAGCATGTATGCCATGTACTCTGCGTCTAACAGGTCGTTGATTGCAACGATCTCGATGTCAGAACGTTTCTGAGCAGCACGGAAAACAATGCGACCGATACGGCCAAAACCGTTGATACCTACTTTGATAGTCATATATTCCACCAGCTATTTGTTAGTGAATAAAAGGTTGCCTGTAAAATTACAAAAACCTTACGCAGCGTCAAGCGGAATCGTGTCAATCATTGCGACAAATCAATCCTCTGCACAACCTTTGCGCGGCTGATTCGCCTCACTCTTCCTTTCGGCTTGAAACCACATGGGGGCGCCGCCCCGAATTTTAAAGGGCAACCGAGATAATAATGTGACATCAGTCACGATTCGTGAGCCGCCATTTCGCAATGATCAAGTTTAGAACAAAAGTTGGTACTGAGGTGTTAATGTTTTGTTAGAATCGGTCAGGCAATGTGAGCACGTTTAAAGTGAGATGTGAGCAAATGGCTAACCAACCTTCAGCAGAAGAACTCAAGAAAAAATTGTCCGAAATGCAATTCTATGTGACGCAGGATCGTGGCACAGAACCGCCATTTACCGGACGCCTGCTACATAATAAACGCGATGGGGTTTATCACTGCCTGGTCTGTGATACGCCGCTTTTTCACTCCCACACCAAATACGATTCAGGCTGCGGCTGGCCTAGCTTTTACCAGCCTGTCAGCGAAGAGGCGATTCGTTACATAGACGATTTTTCTCATGGCATGCAGCGTGTCGAAATTCGTTGCGGAAACTGTGATGCGCATCTCGGACACGTTTTCCCGGACGGGCCGCAGCCAACCGGTGAGCGCTATTGCGTTAATTCGGCCTCGCTGGCCTTTTCTGACGAGAAAAACGGCGATCAACTGAAAGGTTGAAAAAACGATTCAGCAAATTATTCCACAGGAGCGGACACATCATGAATTTTGATGAGATCATTAACAGCATGACGCCGGAAGTGTATCAACGTTTATCCACCGCCGTTGAGCTGGGTAAATGGCCGGATGGCGTGGCGTTGACGCCGGAACAGAAAGAAAACAGCCTACAGCTGGTGATGCTATGGCAGGCGCGGCACAATACCGAAGCGCAACATATGACGATCGATACTCACGGTCAGATGGTGATGAAAAGCAAGCAGCAGCTCAAAGCGGATTTCGGTATTACGTCAAAGCCGATTGCGACATTGAAAATGCAGTAACGGCAGCCGGATAAGAGGTAGTCGCCATCCGGTGGTTTAATTGCCAATGCGTTGTGCTTACCGGGCCTGCTCATTGCTGCCAGACACAGGCCCGCCATATTTTTACGAATAACGCTTAATGTCCAGCGAGTCCGCCAACTGTGTCGCTAACTGGTTATTGTCATCGGTGCCTTATTCCCAGAACATTGCGCCGGCCAGCCCGCGCTTTGTAATCTGTTTCGTTAGAAGCGCTCTCCAGCCTGCGTTGAGCTTTGCCTGGTAGCGACGCTGACGTGACGTATCCGGCCCAAAGATCTATGCAATGGTCTCACCGTTGCGTGATGTATTGACCGGATACGATACCTGCTACGCTACCTGGCGACAGCCTGGCCCTGCGTCTCTTCCCAGTCTGCCAGCGTATACAGCGTCGCGCCTGCCGCCGCCATCTCCATAAACGCGTGTGCGCTATCCTGCGGGTGAATATTCACGCCGCGACAGCCATCGGTGATAACGTTAACGGCATAGCCCAACTCTAGCGCATCCAGCACCGTAAATTTTACGCAGTAATCGGTCGCCAACCCCATCACGATAAGCTCGGTAACGTCATGCTCGCGAAGCCAGGTATCAAGGGTAGTTTTCTGCCGATGTTCGTTGTCAAAAAACGCACTGTAGCTATCAATCAGCGGGTTTTCACCCTTATAGATGCAGGCGTCAATCGCATGTTGGTTAAGCAGGGGATGTAACGCCGCGCCGTCGGTATGTTGAACGCAGTGATCCGGCCAGAGCGTTTGCGGCAGCCCGTCCAGCTTTCCCTGACTATAGGGTTCCGCCTGATGCTGGCTGGCGAAGCTGCCATGCTGCGCGGGATGCCAGTCCTGGCTGGCCAGCACCGGAATCTGCCGGGGCTGGCACCAGTCAATAAGAGCGTTGGCGATGTCGATGGTGCTGTCGCCTTCCGCTACAGCCAGCGCGCCGCCGGCGCAAAAGTCATTTTGCAAGTCGACCAGTAATAAGGCCCGGTTTGTCATTATCTTCTCCTTGTCGTCGGGATTTTTTAATCATCCGGCGTCAATTCACCACGCAAGTTTTGCGCCATCGCGCTACGAATCGCCTGAGTGTCCAGACCCTGGCTTAACAAATAATGCAGTTTGGTTAAGGTGGCTTCGACGGTCATATCGGCACCGCCAATCACGCCAGCGTGCGCCAGCGCATTACCGGTAGCGTACCCGCCCATATTGACTCGCCCTGACATGCATTGCGTCAGGTTAACCACCACGATGCCGCGCGAACTGGCCTCTTTCAGCTCCTGTAAAAACGCTTTATTTTGCGGCGCGTTGCCTACGCCATAAGAGCGCAGAATCAGCGCTTTTACCGGCTGACGCAGAAAGTTACGTATTACCTCGGCGGAAATCCCCGGATAAATCGTCACTACGCCTATCGGTTGCGGCGTAATAGGGTGTACGATTAATTCACCAAAACCGTAGGGCGCGGGAGGCGTATTTAAACGGCGAATGTGAATTCCTGCTTCCAGCAAGGGCGGCAGATTAGGAGAGGCAAAAGCGTCAAAACCATCCGCATGGGCTTTGGTCGTGCGATTGCCGCGGAACAGACGATTATTAAAAAACAGCGTTACTTCATTAACAGGATAGTTGGCGGCGACATAAAGTGCATTCAGCAAATTAATTTGCCCGTCGGAGCGCAGCTCTGCCAGCGGAATTTGTGACCCTGTCACAATAACCGGTTTACCCAGATTTTCCAGCATGAAAGAGAGCGCCGATGCGGTAAACGCCATCGTGTCGGTGCCGTGCAGAATAACAAAACCGTCATACTCATCGTAGTGCGCTTTGATATCTGCAGCGATATGCTGCCAGTCTTCCGGCGTCATATCTGATGAATCCATCAGCGGGGCATATTCATGGATGGTAAAATCCGGCATCTCCGGGCGGTGGAATTCCGGCATCAGCGCCAGCTGGCGCTGAAGGTGCCCGGACACCGGGATATACCCTTTATCTGAGCGCTGCATACCGATAGTACCGCCGGTATAGGCAACGTAAATTGATTTCTTTTGCATGATAATGTTCAGTCGTGTCGCGAAGGACGTATTAATGATTATCGGATGGCGGCTATGAGCAGACGCCGCCATCCGGTATGGCTATTGATGAAGCATTAGCGAACGTTCGCGCAAGTCAAACAGAACGCATAACGGTTTTGCGGATCGTTAAATGCCGCCAGTTTATCCCCCTCGGCCTTCACCGTGTTGGCGGCGGAAACGAGCGGCGCCGGGAGCATCGCCTGAATGGCCTCCGGCAGCATGGCGCGTACTGATCCGGTCATACTGTCCATGACCATATCAAGGACCGTCGGTTCGTCCTGATAGTAATCAAGATGCCACTGTTTCAGTTTCGCCAGCTCCGCCGCTTTGGCGACGGCGTCGTCAAAGTCGCCGAGACTGTCCACCAGACCATTGGCTTTCGCGTCTTCTCCGGTCCAGACATGGCCTTGTGCGATTTTATCAATCTGCTCCGGCGTACGCTTACGCGCGTCTGCCACCAGTGTGATAAAGCGTTTGTAGCCGTACTCAATACTGAGTTGCATCATCTGCTGCACTTCCGGTGACAGCGCTTTGGTCATCGAAATATCCGCCAGCGGCGAGGTGGAAACGCCGTCGCTGTGTACGCCAATCGACGACAGGCTGTTTTCTACCGTATTGATGACGCCGAAGATGCCAATTGAACCCGTCAGCGTGCTGGGGCTGGCCACGATATAGTTTGCCGGCGTAGAGATCCAGTAACCGCCGGAGGCCGCCATGCCGCCCATTGAGACCACCACCGGTTTGCCAGCCGCTCTTGCCGCCGCCAGTTCGGCGCGGATAACTTCGGAGGCGTTGACGCTACCGCCTGGGCTATTGACGCGCAGCACAATCGCTTTCACTTTAGGATCAAGGCGTGCGTCGCGGATCTGCGATGCCGTAGTGTCGCCGCCGACATTCCCTGGCGTTTCTTCGCCATCCATAATCGCGCCATTGGCGAAAATAACCGCAATAGTACCGCCGGTATCCGCAGGCGTTTTCAGCGAATAATCGTAATAGCTGATCGCGCGATAGTTATTTTCGGTTTTGCTCCAGCCAAACTGCTTCGTCAGCGCTTTTTCAACATCTGCGCTGGAGGCGAGGGCGTCCACCAGTTTATGGTCGAGCGCATATTTGGCGGTGTCGCCGCCCACGCTGGTTAACCCGTCGATAATAGCCTGCGCGCCGGGGAAGAGTTGTTGCGGCGAAATCTGGCGATTGGCGGAAACGGTATGCAGGTAGTTCTGCCACAGTTCGCCTATCCAGCGGCTGTCGGCCTCGCGGGCGGCGGGCGACATATCGTCGCGGATAAACGGCTCGACGGCGGATTTATAGGTGCCGACCCGGAAAACGTGGGTAGAGACTTTCAGTTTATCCAGCAGCGTTTTGTAGTACAGGCCATTCGTAGCGAAGCCGTGAAGATCTACCTGACCCTGTGGGGAAAGCCAAATTTTATTGGCGAAACTGGCGAGGTAATACTGACCCTGGCTGTAGTTTTCACCCACGGCGAAAACCGGTTTGCCGCTGTCGCGGAATTCGCGCAGCGCTTTACCGATATAGCGCATTGACGGCTGATCGGCACCGGTGAAGTTTTTCAGATCCAGAACGATACCCGTGATGTTACGGTCATCTTTCGCCTGACGAATAGCGTTGACGATGTCAAACAGGGAGTTTTCCTGCAGACGGTCGGAGCTGGCGCCAAATAACTGGCGTCCCAGCGCGCCCAGACGGTGATTGGTGGAGGGTTTATCCACAATGACGCCGGAAATATCCAGCAGCAAAGCGCCGCGCGCCGTTTGCTCACTGTTGCTGCCGTTACCGATCTGCATCCAGATCCCAACGCCCACCAGAACCAAAAAAATAAAGAACAGGTTGAGTACCATTTCACGGACGAGGTTCAACACTCGCCACGTCCATTTAAAAAATCCGGCAATAAATCGCCACAGGGTTCGCATGTATTCTCCCTATCTGAGTAACAACGCTTATACCTTGGTGAGGATAAAGCATTAAGATGTGGCTATCGTAATGACCCATCAGGCAGTTGTCAGCAGGAATCACTGCCTGCGCTGTAACAAAATCCGCTCCCGTGTTAATTTTGTGAATAAATATCATTGCTGGAGTTAATCAAATGGATGCACTAGAACTGCTGGTCAACCGTCGTAGCGCCTCTCGTCTCGCAGAACCGGCGCCTGTCGGAGAGCAATTACAGAACATTCTGCGGGCGGGAATGCGTGTTCCCGATCATAAATCTCTACAGCCGTGGCGTTTTTTTGTGATTGAAGGAGAGGGGCGCGACCGCTTCAGCGCCGTGCTTGAACAAGGCGCTGTCGCTGCCGGAGGCGATGAGAAAGCGATCGAAAAAGCGCGTAATGCGCCGTTTCGCGCGCCGCTGATCATTACCGTGGTGGCGAAATGCGAAGAAAACCATAAGGTTCCGGTGTGGGAACAGGAGATGTCTGCCGGATGCGCGGTGATGGCGATGCAAATGGCGGCGATTGCGCAAGGGTTTAATGGTATCTGGCGTAGCGGCGCATTAACGGAGAGCGCTATCGTGCGGGAAGCCTTTGAGTGCCGCCCGCAGGATAAAATTGTTGGTTTTCTCTATCTCGGCACGCCGCAGCTCAAAGCGTCAACGACGATCGGTACCCCCGACCCCACGCCGTTTGTGCGTTATTTCTGACGCTGAGGGATAAAACTGTCTGGATTCTGAGCAAAGGCGCGGTAATTCAGACAGTGATACTTACCACATCAGGGAATGAGCGCTACCATAGCGCGAATGCAATGACAGGAGATGTCCATGAGCGAGCAAGCCATTCGTTTAACGCAATACAGCCACGGCGCTGGTTGTGGTTGTAAAATTTCCCCTAAAGTGCTGGAGACTATCCTGCATAGCGAGCAGGCGAAGTTCGTCGACCCGAACCTGCTGGTGGGTAATGAAACCCGCGATGATGCGGCGGTTTACGATCTGGGTAATGGCACCAGTATTATCAGCACCACCGACTTCTTTATGCCGATAGTCGACAACCCGTTTGATTTTGGCCGCATTGCGGCAACAAACGCCATCAGCGATATTTTTGCGATGGGCGGCAAACCGATTATGGCGATCGCGATCCTTGGCTGGCCGATTAATACCCTGTCGCCCGATATTGCGCGTGAAGTGACCGAGGGGGGGCGTTTTGCCTGCCGTCAGGCCGGTATCGCGCTGGCGGGCGGACACTCTATTGACGCCCCGGAGCCGATCTTTGGTCTCGCGGTCACAGGCGTAGTGCCGACCGAACGGGTGAAGAAAAACAGTACCGCGCAGGCGGGATGCAAACTCTTTCTGACCAAACCGTTGGGGATTGGCGTGTTGACCACCGCCGAGAAAAAATCGCTGCTTAAGCCTGAACATCAGGGGCTGGCGACGGAAGTCATGTGTCGGATGAACATTGCTGGCGCGGCGTTTGCCAATATCGACGGCGTAAAAGCTATGACTGACGTTACCGGTTTTGGCCTGCTGGGGCACCTGAGCGAGATGTGCCAGGGCGCAGGCGTGCAGGCGCTGCTTTGCTATCAGGACATCCCTAAACTGCCGGGCGTGGAAGAGTATATTGCTCTGGGCGCCGTACCGGGCGGCACAGAGCGCAACTTCGCCAGCTATGGTCATCTGATGGGCGACATGTCGCGTGAAGTTCGTAGCCTGCTGTGCGATCCGCAAACGTCAGGCGGTCTGTTGTTGGCGGTAACGCCGGACGCCGAAGACGATGTTAAAGCCACCGCGGCGGAATTTGGTATCGATCTGACCGCGATTGGTGAACTGGTCGAGGCCCGCGGCGGTCGCGCTATGGTTGAGATTCGTTAACCTGATGCGGTTGTTTATTGCCGAAAAACCGAGTCTGGGGCGCGCCATTGCGGATGTGCTGCCAAGACCGCACCGTAAAGGCGATGGTTTTATTGAGTGCGGAAACGGGCAGGTCGTCACCTGGTGTATTGGTCATTTGCTGGAACAGGCGCAGCCGGATGCGTATGACAGCCGTTATGCGCGCTGGAATCTGGCTGACCTGCCTATCGTGCCGGAAAAATGGCAGCTTCAGCCTCGTCCTTCCGTCACCAAACAGCTCAATGTGATTAAGCGCTTTTTGCATCAAGCCGGTGAAATTATTCACGCCGGCGACCCGGATCGCGAAGGGCAGCTTCTGGTTGATGAAGTGCTGGATTATCTCCAGCTTCCTGCCGAAAAGCGCCAGCAGGTACGGCGTTGTCTGATAAACGACCTTAACCCGCAGGCGGTCGAGCGTGCTATTGACAGGCTGCGGGCGAACAGCGACTTCGTGCCGCTGTGCGTCTCCGCGCTGGCGCGAGCGCGAGCGGACTGGCTGTATGGCATTAATATGACCCGCGCTTACACGATCCTGGGCCGTAATGCCGGCTATCAGGGTGTGTTATCCGTGGGACGCGTACAGACGCCGGTACTGGGGCTGGTGGTGCGGCGAGATGAAGAGATTGAGAACTTCGTCGCCAAAGACTTCTTTGAAGTGAAGGCGCACATCGTTACGCCTGCCGACGAGCGTTTTACCGCTATCTGGCAGCCGAGCGAGGCGTGCGAACCTTATCAGGATGAAGAGGGGCGCTTGCTTCATCGTCCGCTGGCGGAGCATGTAGTGAACCGAATCAACGGTCAGCCCGCGCTGGTAACCAGTTATAATGATAAACGGGAATCAGAATCCGCGCCGCTGCCGTTTTCGCTCTCGACGCTACAGATTGAAGCCGCTAAACGTTTTGGCCTGAGCGCGCAAAACGTGCTTGATATTTGTCAGAAGCTATATGAAACCCACAAACTGATTACCTATCCGCGTTCCGACTGCCGTTATCTGCCGGAAGAACACTTTGCCGGACGGCAGGCGGTCATGAACGCGATTAGCGTCCACGCCCCGGATTTACTGCCGCAGCCTGTGGTTAATCCTGATACGCGCAATCGCTGCTGGGATGACAAAAAAGTGGATGCGCACCACGCGATTATCCCGACGGCGCGCAGTTCTTCTGTCCATCTGACGGAAAACGAAGCGAAAGTGTACACCCTGATTGCGCGTCAGTATCTGATGCAGTTCTGCCCGGACGCGGTGTTTCGTAAATGCGTTATTGAACTGGAAATCGCCAAAGGAAAATTTGTCGCCAAAGCGCGTTTTCTGGCGGAGGCCGGTTGGCGGACGTTACTGGGCAGTAAAGAGCGCGACGAGGAAAACGACGGTACGCCGCTGCCGGTTGTCGCCAAAGGTGATGAGTTGCTGTGTGAAAAGGGGGAAGTGGTCGAACGCCAAACCCAGCCGCCGCGTCATTTCACCGATGCGACATTGCTTTCCGCGATGACCGGAATTGCCCGCTTCGTGCAGGATAAAGATCTGAAAAAGATCCTGCGCGCGACCGATGGGCTGGGGACGGAAGCCACGCGCGCCGGGATTATCGAGCTGCTGTTCAAACGTAGCTTTCTGACCAAAAAAGGTCGCTACATTCATTCTACCGATGCTGGCAAAGCGTTAATACATTCGCTGCCGGAAATGGCGGCCCGTCCAGATATGACCGCGCACTGGGAATCTGTTTTGACGCAAATCAGCGAAAAGCAGTGCCGTTACCAGGATTTTATGCAACCGCTGGTCGGCACGTTATATCAACTGATCGATCAGGCTAAGCGCACGCCGGTGAAGCGCTTCAGAGGGATAGTCGCGCCAGGTGGCGGAGAAAAGAAAAAGAGCGCGCCGCGCAAGCGAGCGGGCAAAAAAAGCCCGCCTGCTGAGGAGACAGGCCGTCAGACCGAATAAGCGTAAAGCCATCTGGCCTGACGACGGGATTAAATGACGCCCTGCGCCAGCATGGCGTCGGCGACTTTCACGAAACCGGCGATGTTGGCGCCCTGAACGTAGTTGGTATGCTTATTATCGCCGCCGTACTCGACACAGGCGTGGTGGATATCCAGCATAATGTGATGCAGACGGGCATCCACTTTCTCGGCTTTCCAGCTCAACCGCGCGGCGTTCTGCGCCATTTCCAGCCCTGATGTCGCCACGCCGCCCGCGTTGGCGGCTTTACCCGGCGCAAACAGTACGCCCGCCTCAAGGAAGAGATCGGTCGCTTCAATCGTGGTTGGCATATTTGCCCCTTCCGCCACGGCTTTTACGCCATTGGCAATCAGTACGCGCGCGGCGTCAACGTCCAGTTCGTTCTGCGTCGCGCATGGCAGGGCGATATCCACCGGTACGCTCCAGGGCTGCTGGCCTTCCAGATAGGTTAAACCAAACTCACGGGCGTAGTCAGCGACGCGACCGTCACGGCTGGCTTTAATTTCACACAGACGCGCCAGCTTCTCTGGCGTGAAGCCACTTTCATCGACCACCGTCCCGCTCGAATCCGACGCGGTAACCACGCGCGCGCCAAAGGCCATCGCTTTCTCAATGGCGTATTGCGCTACGTTGCCGGAGCCGGACACGGCGACGCGCATCCCTTCGAAACCGAGACCATGACGTTTAAGCATCGCTTCGGTGAAGTAGACCAGGCCATAGCCCGTCGCCTCCGGGCGAATCAGGCTGCCGCCGAAGGAAAGCCCTTTGCCGGTGAAGACGCAGGCGCTGTTATTGGAAAGCTTGCGCATCATTCCCGCCATAAAGCCCACTTCGCGCCCGCCCACGCCGATATCCCCGGCAGGCACGTCGGTATCCGGCCCTAAATGGCGATACAGTTCAGTCATCAGCGCCTGGCAGAAACGCATCACTTCGCCTTCGCTTTTCCCTTTCGGATCGAAATCGCTGCCGCCTTTACCGCCGCCCATCGGCAACGTGGTGAGGGCATTTTTAAAGGTTTGCTCAAAGCCGAGGAACTTAAGGATGGAAAGGTTTACCGAAGGATGGAAGCGCATACCGCCTTTATAGGGGCCGATAGCAGAGTTGAACTGCACGCGCCAGGCGCGATTTACCTGCACCTGGTTTTTGTCGTCCAGCCACACTACGCGAAACTGAATTACGCGCTCTGGTTCAACCAAACGTTCCAGTAAAGACATGTGGCGGTAACGGGGGTTTTGTTCAAGAAACGGCCACAGGGTGGTCATGACTTCACGGACGGCTTGCGCGAACTCGGTTTGATGCGGGTCGCGCTTTTGTACATGGTTGAGGAACGATTCCAGAGAACATGTCTGATCCATAGATATAAAAACCTCTTATATATTAATGTGGTTGTATTTGCGTTTTA
This sequence comes from Salmonella sp. 741265073_HBA, assembly GCF_046569105.1. NCBI lineage: Bacteria > Pseudomonadati > Pseudomonadota > Gammaproteobacteria > Enterobacterales > Enterobacteriaceae > Salmonella > Salmonella sp. 741265073_HBA. Next base: position 306,196 of record NZ_JBKFRY010000001.1, read on the forward strand.
TCAGAATATGTATTTGCAGTTTTCGACTATACCATCAGCAATGTGACGGTAAGCAAGAAAAAAATGACGCTGCTAAGTAAATTCATAACGGGGCGAGGGTCATAACTAAAAGCGATGACAAAAGAGGATTAAAGTTTTCACGGCGGCTTACCGTTATACTGAGAATATACTTAGAAAAATAAGGAACTCCTATGTGCCGAAGCCTCGTGGTCGCCGTGATGGCGATAATGCCAATGGTCGGGCTGGCAAACCAGAACAGTCGTCCTGATATTCAGGTGAATGTCCCGCCGGAAGTTTTCAGCACGCGCGGTCAGTCATCCCAGCCCTGCATTCAGTGCTGCGTTTACCAGGATCAGAATTACTCCGAAGGCGCGGTAATCAAAGTGGAAGGCGTCTTGCTCCAGTGCCAGCGTGACGAAAAAACCATCAGCACGAATCCGTTAGTCTGGCGTCGCGTAAAGCCATAAACGCCTGCAATAGCGGAATATCCGCCGGGGCGAGGGGGTATTCCAGCGCCTCTTCCGGCGTACACCAGGCTAATGCCTGATGTTCCAGCGCACGTATCAGGCCGTTAAACGCAGGCACATGCCAGGCGTGCAAATGAATTCGTCGGCCAGACACGTCGCGTTGATGGCTGGCGATATAGACGCCGGGCGTGGCATCAATCCCTAACTCTTCGCGTAGCTCACGGACAAGCGCCTGCGGCTGGGTTTCGCCGGGTTCGACTTTACCGCCGGCAAATTCCCATAAACCGGCTTGATCCGCATGATCTGGGCGCTGGGCCAGCAGAATTTTGCCGTCGCGTTCAATGATGGCGGCAACAACATCGAGTTTTTTTATCATTGTCGTTAAGGTCGTTATTCCTGCCGGGAAGCGTCGCGCTATCCCGGCCTTACGGTTAATCAGAAAGCGAAATCAAACACGAAACGTCGCCCAGACCGGCGCATGGTCGGAGGGTTTTTCCATACTGCGAATGTCGTAGTCAATACCGGTTTCTGCGCAACGTTCCGCCAGCGGAGCGCTTGCCAGCAAGAGGTCGATGCGCAGCCCGCGATTATCCACGAAACCTTTTGAGCGGTAATCAAACCACGAAAATTTATCCATTGTTTGCGGATTCGCCTGACGGAACGTGTCCACTAATCCCCACTTCAGTAACCGTGACATCCATTCACGCTCCTCCGGCAGGAAGGAGCATTTACCGGTACGCAGCCAGCGTTTGCGGTTCTCTTCGCCGATGCCAATATCCAGATCGGTCGGACTGATATTCATGTCGCCCATAATTAATACCGGATTATCGCACTTGAGTTCCGTTTCAAGATAGTTTTGTAAGTTCTGATAAAATTGCGCTTTCGCGGGGAACTTCAACGGATGATCCCGGCTTTCCCCCTGCGGGAAATAGCCGTTAATGACGGTGATATTACCCAGCGGCGAGGGGATTTCCGCCATGATAATGCGGCGTTGCGCCTCTTCGCCATCATCCGGGAAACCGCGTCTGACGGAAATGGGCGTGGCTTTTGTTAGCAGCGCGACGCCGTAATGGCCTTTTTGTCCATGATAGAAAACGTTATAGCCCAGCTTCGCGACCTCTTCGAGCGGGAACATTTCGTCGTGGACTTTTGTCTCCTGTAGGCCGATCACATCGGGCTGGTGTTTTTCGACAATCGCTTCAAGCTGATGGGGACGGGCGCGCAGGCCGTTGATATTAAAAGAGACAAATTTCATAGTCACTGCCACTTTGCAAGGTGAATCGTGTTGGGATGGTAACAGAAATTTTACCGGGTGACTGCCACTCATCGTCAGATTCGGCCAATGGAAGCGTATGGTGTTTTCTATAGCGCGAAAATGGCACGGTTTGCGTGCAGATGCGCCAGAACGGGGCGGTAATTTCCAGTAAATTTCGTATAAGATCACAATTCCAGAATTATATTTGGCAACTGAATAATATTTCGCTTTTTCCTCTTTTTAGCCACCGATTATGCGGGAATATTCACTTTTCATGCAGTAAAAGTGAATATCGCTACGCTGTAACCCATTGATTTACCGTTTATCACTTCTGTTTATGCAATGTTAACGCTGGCTGGCACGAATGCTGCAATCTACATTTACAGCGCAAACACTCATATTAATTAACATATAAATAACTTTATTTTTACCAAAAGAGGTCGCTATGTCTCTGTCAGTTACGCGCGAAAACTTTGATGAATGGATGGTGCCAGTATATGTTCCCGCGCCTTTTATTCCTGTACGCGGAGAAGGCTCACGCCTGTGGGATCAGCAGGGGAAAGAGTATATTGATTTTGCTGGCGGGATCGCGGTCAACGCCTTGGGACATGCGCATCCGGCGCTGCGCGAGGCGTTAAATGAACAGGCGAATCGCTTCTGGCATACCGGGAACGGTTACACCAATGAGCCGGCGCTGCGACTGGCGAAAAAACTGATCGACGCGACCTTCGCCGAACGCGTTTTCTTTTGTAATTCAGGCGCTGAAGCAAATGAAGCAGCATTAAAACTGGCGCGCAAATATGCCCACGATCGTGTCGGCAATCATAAAAGCGGCATTGTGGCCTTTAAAAACGCGTTCCATGGTCGCACGCTCTTTACCGTCAGCGCTGGCGGTCAACCCTCCTATTCACAGGACTTTGCGCCGCTGCCGCCGGATATTCGTCATGCAGCCTATAACGATCTGAACTCCGCCAGCGCGCTAATTGATGACAATACCTGCGCCGTGATCGTAGAGCCTGTGCAGGGCGAGGGCGGCGTGATCCCCGCCACGAAAGCTTTTTTGCAGGGGCTGCGTGAATTGTGCGACCGGCATCAGGCGTTACTGATTTTTGATGAGGTGCAGACGGGCGTCGGACGTACCGGCGAACTGTATGCATATATGCATTATGGCGTTACGCCCGATATCCTGACGACTGCTAAAGCGTTGGGCGGCGGCTTCCCGATCGGCGCGATGCTGACCACGCAAGACTATGCCAGCGTTATGACGCCAGGCACCCATGGCACCACCTACGGCGGTAATCCGCTGGCGACGGCAGTTGCCGGAAAAGTACTGGATATCATCAATACGCCGGAGATGCAAAACGGCGTCAGACAGCGCCACGATGCGTTTATTGAACGTCTAAATACCATTAATGTACGTTTTGGCATGTTCAGTGAAATTCGCGGGCTGGGGCTACTGCTTGGCTGTGTGCTACAGACGGAGTTTGCCGGAAAAGCCAAACTCATCGCCCAGGAAGCGGCAAAAGCAGGCGTGATGGTGCTCATCGCCGGCGGCGACGTGGTGCGTTTTGCGCCAGCGTTAAATGTGAGCGACGAGGAGATAGCCACCGGGCTTGATCGTTTTGCCCTGGCGTGCGAACGCCTTCAGACGGGAGGCGCATCATGCGGGTGATTCGTCCTGTCGAACATGCGGATATCGCCGCGCTGATGCAGCTTGCAGGCAAAACGGGCGGCGGCTTAACCTCGCTACCGGCAAATGAAGCGACTCTGGCGGCCCGCATTGAACGCGCGCTAAAAACCTGGTCCGACGAGCTGCCAAAAGGCGAACAAGGGTATGTATTCGTTCTCGAGGACAGTGAAACGGGTGAGGTCGGCGGGATCTGCGCCATTGAGGTCGCGGTCGGTCTTAACGACCCCTGGTATAACTATCGTGTCGGTACGCTGGTTCATGCCTCCAAAGAGCTGAATGTATATAACGCGTTGCCAACATTATTCCTGAGTAATGATCACACTGGCAGCAGTGAGCTTTGCACGCTGTTTCTCGATCCCGAATGGCGTAAAGAGGGTAACGGCTACCTGTTGTCAAAATCGCGCTTTATGTTTATGGCCGCGTTTCGCGATAAATTCAATGAGAAAGTGGTGGCGGAAATGCGCGGCGTCATTGACGAGCACGGTTATTCTCCCTTCTGGCAAAGTCTCGGCAAACGCTTTTTCTCTATGGATTTCAGCCGGGCGGATTTTTTATGCGGTACCGGGCAAAAAGCGTTTATCGCCGAGCTGATGCCCAAACATCCTATTTATACCCACTTCTTATCTGAAGAGGCACAGGCCGTGATTGGCGAAGTCCACCCGCAAACGGCGCCAGCCCGCGCGGTGCTGGAAAAGGAAGGTTTTCGCTATCGCCACTATATCGACATCTTCGACGGTGGGCCGACGCTGGAGTGTGATATTGACCGCGTGCGGGCCATTCGTAAAAGCCGACTGGTGGAAGTCGCGGAAGGGCAACCCGCGCCTGGCGACTATCCGGCATGTCTGGTCGCCAATGAAAACTATCACCACTTTCGGGCCGCGCTGGTGCGTGCCGATCCGCAGACTTCACGACTTGTACTTACCGCCGCGCAGTTGGATGCGCTGAAATGTCGCGCGGGCGACCACGTTCGGCTGGTACGCCTTTGCGCTGAGGAGAAAACCGTATGACGCTATGGATAAACGGCGACTGGATAACCGGTCAGGGCGAACGCCGCCGCAAAACGAATCCGGTGAGTGCGGAGATACTTTGGCAGGGGAATGACGCTAATGCGGCACAGGTCGCCGAGGCCTGTCAGGCGGCGCGCGCGGCGTTTCCTCGTTGGGCCAGACAGCCTTTTGCGGCACGACAGGCTATCGTAGAGAAATTTGCCGCCCTGCTGGAGGCGCATAAAGCCGAGCTCACGGAGGTCATCGCGCGTGAAACCGGTAAACCGCGCTGGGAGGCGGCAACGGAAGTGACGGCGATGATCAATAAGATTGCCATCTCGATTAAGGCTTACCACGCCAGAACAGGCGAACAAAAAAGCGAACTTGTCGATGGCGCCGCGACGTTGCGCCATCGTCCTCACGGTGTGCTGGCGGTATTCGGCCCTTATAACTTTCCCGGCCATTTACCGAATGGCCATATTGTGCCCGCGTTGCTGGCAGGCAATACGCTGATCTTCAAACCTAGCGAGCTAACGCCATGGACCGGGGAAACGGTAATAAAACTCTGGGAACGGGCCGGGCTACCGGCAGGCGTTCTTAATCTGGTGCAGGGCGGCCGGGAGACCGGACAAGCGCTAAGTTCGCTCGACGATCTCGATGGGCTGCTGTTTACCGGCAGCGCCAGTACCGGATATCAGCTTCATCGCCAGCTATCCGGCCAGCCGGAAAAAATCCTGGCCCTTGAAATGGGCGGAAACAATCCGCTCATTATTGAGGATGCGGCAAATATAGATGCGGCGGTACATCTGACGCTGCAATCGGCGTTTATTACCGCCGGACAGCGCTGTACCTGCGCGCGACGCCTTCTGGTAAAACAGGGTGCGCAGGGAGATGCATTTCTGGCGCGGCTGGTTGACGTTGCCGGACGTCTGCAGCCCGGCAGATGGGACGACGATCCGCAGCCGTTTATCGGCGGACTGATTTCAGCGCAGGCGGCACAGCATGTGATGGAGGCCTGGCGTCAACGAGAGGCATTAGGCGGTCGCACGCTACTGGCGCCGCGGAAGGTCAAAGAGGGAACCTCTCTGCTGACGCCTGGCATCATTGAGCTGACGGGCGTCGCGGATGTGCCGGATGAAGAGGTGTTTGGTCCGCTGCTGAACGTCTGGCGTTATGCGCATTTCGATGAGGCGATTCGTCTGGCGAATAATACCCGTTTTGGTCTGTCGTGTGGGCTGGTGTCGACGGATCGCGCGCAGTTCGAACAGCTCTTGCTGGAGGCGCGGGCAGGGATCGTTAACTGGAATAAACCGCTCACCGGGGCAGCGAGTACTGCGCCGTTTGGTGGTATCGGCGCGTCTGGCAACCATCGGCCCAGCGCTTGGTATGCCGCCGATTATTGCGCCTGGCCGATGGCCAGTCTGGAATCTCCCGAACTGACGTTGCCTGCGACATTAAGCCCCGGCCTCGACTTTTCTCGCAGGGAGGCGGTATGACGGCGCATGAAGTTAATTTTGACGGGCTGGTGGGGCTTACGCACCATTATGCCGGGCTATCCTTCGGCAATGAGGCATCGACCCGCCACCGTTTTCAGGTGTCGAATCCTCGTCTGGCGGTAAAGCAGGGGCTGCTAAAGATGAAAGCTTTGGCGGATGTCGGCTTTCCCCAGGCGGTGATCCCGCCGCATGAGCGGCCTTTTATTCCGGCGTTGCGTCAGCTCGGCTTCACGGGTAGCGATGAGCAGATTCTGGATAAGGTTGCGCGTCAGGCGCCACGCTGGCTTTCCAGCGTGAGTTCCGCGTCACCAATGTGGGTTGCGAATGCGGCGACGGTTTGCCCATCGGCAGACGCGCTGGACGGGAAAGTTCACCTGACGGTGGCGAATTTAAACAATAAATTTCATCGCGCACTTGAGGCGCCTGTTACCGAAGCGCTACTACGCGCCATATTTCGCGATGAAAGCCAGTTTTCAGTGCATAGCGCGTTACCGCAGGTCGCATTATTGGGAGATGAAGGCGCGGCGAATCATAACCGTCTTGGCGGCGAGTATGGTTCGGCAGGCGTGCAGCTTTTTGTCTATGGGCGCGAAGAGGAGAATGAAATACGACCCGCTCGTTATCCGGCGCGCCAGAGCCGCGAAGCCAGCGAGGCCGTGGCGCGTCTTAATCAGGTGAATCCGCAACAGGTTATCTTCGCTCAGCAAAACCCGGAGGTCATCGATCAAGGCGTATTCCATAATGATGTCATCGCCGTTTCGAATCGACAGGTATTGTTTTGTCACGAAGCGGCGTTTGCCCGGCAGAAAGTGCTCATTAATCAGTTGCGTACGCGCGTTGACGGTTTTATGGCGATAGAGGTGCCCGCCGGCGAGGTTTCTGTATCAGATGCTGTGGCGACCTACCTGTTTAATAGTCAATTGTTAAGCCGTGACGACGGCTCAATGCTGTTAGTGTTGCCGCGGGAATGTCAGGACCATGTCGGCGTCTGGCGCTATCTGAATAAGCTGATGGCGGAGGATAACCCCATCAGCGCGATGCAGGTATTTGATTTGCGAGAAAGTATGGCCAACGGCGGCGGCCCGGCCTGTCTGCGATTACGCGTGGTGTTAACAGAAGAAGAACGACGGGCGGTGAATCCCGCGGTAATGATGAATGACGCTCTGTTTACGGCCCTTAACGCGTGGGCGGATCGTTATTATCGCGATCGCCTGACCGCCGCCGATCTGGCCGATCCGTTATTATTGCGAGAAGGCCGGGAGGCGCTGGATGTGTTAACGCGTCTGCTGGATTTGGGGTCGGTTTATCCTTTCCAGCAAACGGGGGCGGCTGATGGATAACTTTCTGGCGTTGACGCTAAGCGGCACGACACCACGGGTGACGCAGGGGAAGGGCGCGGGTTTTCGCTGGCGCTGGTTAGGCCATGGTCTGCTTGAACTCACGCCCGATGCGCCGGTCGACCGCGCGTTAATTCTTTCTGCGGGGATACACGGCAATGAAACCGCGCCGGTAGAGATGCTGGATAAGCTGCTGTCGGCGCTGCATTCAGGCAGCTTGACGTTAACGTGGCGAGTGCTGGTGGTACTCGGCAATCCGCAGGCGCTGGCGGCGGGAATACGCTATTGTCACAGCGATATGAACCGTATGTTTGGCGGGCGTTGGCAGTCCTTTGCCGAAAGCGATGAAACGTGGCGGGCGCGTGAGCTGGAGCTAAGTCTGGAGACCTTCTTTTCATCTGGCCAGGCGCGGGTACGCTGGCATCTGGATCTGCATACCGCCATTCGTGGCTCGCATCATTTGCGTTTTGGCGTATTGCCGCAGCGCGACCGCCCGTGGGAGACAGATTTTCTGGCGTGGCTGGGCGCGGCAGGACTGGAGGCTTTAGTATTTCATCAGGCGCCCGGCGGTACGTTTACGCACTTTAGCTCTGAACATTTCGGCGCGCTTTCCTGTACGCTGGAGTTGGGAAAGGCGTTGCCGTTTGGGCAAAACGATCTGACGCAGTTCAGCGTAACCTCGCAGGCGTTGTCGGCGCTGTTGAGCGGTGTCGAAACGTCAACCTCGTCTTCGCCGCCGCTACGCTATCGGGTGGTGTCGCAAATCACGCGTCACAGCGACAAGTTCACGCTTTATATGGATGCGCAAACGCTGAATTTTACTGCCTTTGCGAAGGGAACGTTGCTGGCCGAGGAGGGGGATAAGCGTGTGACGGTGACGCATGACGTTGAATATGTTCTCTTTCCTAATCCCTCTGTCGCCTGCGGATTGCGGGCTGGATTAATGCTGGAAAGACTGCCCTGATAAATGTCCCTGTAAGCTCACGTTAGGATTACAGGGATGATTTGGGACACAGTTTCATGCTATTACGGATTATTCCTGGAGAATTGCTTTATTAATAAGCGTTGCTGCGTTATAGTTCTGCATAATTTCTGCTATATCATGCTACTGTATATTTATCTTTCAACTCTGCGCAATTTATTCTTTTTTTCTTCACAATTGGCGAAAAAGTGTTTTTTATACTTTCATTGTTTTACCGTTGTTCTGACTAATTGACGCTAAGACGGTTAAAGTTAATCACGACAACACGGCGCTGTTTTAAATATGCCGTAAAAATAACTGAAAGGAAGGATGGAAATATGCGTAAACTGACTGCTCTATTTGTTGCCTCTACCCTGGCGATGGGTGCTGCGAATCTGGCTCATGCCGCTGAGACTACCACCGCCGCGCCAGCGGATGCGAAGCCGATGATGCAGCATAAAGGTAAATTTGGCCCACATCACGATATGATGTTTAAAAACCTGAACCTGACAGACGCACAGAAGCAACAAATTCGCGATATTATGAAAGCGCAGCGCGAGCAAATGAAACGTCCGCTGCTGGAAGAGCGTCGCGCCATGCATGATATTATCGCCAGCGATACCTTCGATAAAGCCAAAGCCGAAGCGCAAATTACGAAAATGGAAGCGCAGCGCAAGGCCAATATGCTGGCGCATATGGAAACCCAGAATAAAATTTATAACGTTCTGACACCGGAGCAGAAAAAGCAATATAACGCTAATTTTGAGAAGCGTCTGACAGAACGCCCGGCGCAACAAGGTAAAATGCCTGCTGCGGCAGAATAACTTTCCGCATAATTTAAGACCGCCGGTCTTGTCGACAACACAATCGTTGAGGTGGACAGGATCGGCGGTTTTCTTTATGACTGGCGACAGTCGGTGTGCAGTTCAATGATCTCATATTGACCTGACATTAACGGTTTACAGAGAATTTTATAGCCATCCTGATCAAAGCCCGCAGGGGTGCGCACCAGGGTGGTGGCCTCATCCAGCGAGGGGACCGCCCCCAGCCATAACCAGTTGTTGATAATGTGGAACTGGGTCATTTGTGGGCGGCTCTCTTTTAACGCGATAGCGCCTTTCCAGGGCCAGCAAACCACACGTAACCGTTCCAGTGAGGCCTGCAGGCGAAGAAAATGCGCCTGCGGGGTTTCTTGCCCACAACACGCGCCAGCGCAGCGCTTCAGAGCGAAACGAAAACAGGCGCGCCCACGGCTTACCGATTCAAGCCCCAGCAGGCCATAACACAATTTTTGTTCATCGGCGAGGTTCTGTAAGCTTTGCAGCGCTGCCCGACGGTTGGCGAAGAGCCCAAACAGGTTCGGCTCATGGGAAAAATCGACGCTGCGGGCGGAAACGACCTCAATCTTTTGTTCGCTCAACTGTAGAGAGCAAAGCTGGCGATTACGCCGTAACCGCTTGTTAAACAGCGGCTGTTGTTCTTTGATCAGCCGCGCCTCCAGCAGCAACGCGCCCATTTCCCCAGCGGTGCAGATCCAGCTTATCCGCCGCGCCTGTCGCAGCATAGCGGCCTCGTCAGGCGTTCGCAGATGTGAGAGCACCCGGCTGCGAATATTCACGCTTTTACCGATATAAAGCGGCAGCGTATCGCTTTCGCTATGAAATATATAGACACCCGGTAAGGCTGGCGCTTCGCTGAGGAAAGGACGTAAATGTTCTGGATATTCGTAAATGGCCGCCGCTTCAAACTCAAGGCGGGGGGCTGATTGACGCCGTACCACAGTGATCTCCGTTAACTGGTTATTCATCCAGTATAACAGCGGATGGGTGATTAAAAAAGAGGCTGGGAAGAGAGGAGGCCGGATAGACGAGCGATATCCGGCGCAACAGTAGAAGTACGCTTACTTTTTCCAAAAGTCGTCGAATACCGTAATCGGTAAACGGCGCTTATGTTCAGTTTTTACATACCAGCCTTCGATAGTTTTAGCGATGGCGGGGTCCAGCGTTTTGCCTTCCAGGTAATCGTCAATATTGTCATACGTTACGCCCAGCGCGGCTTCATCAGGCAGTGAAGGGCGGTCGTCTTCCAAATCGGCGGTGGGGACTTTTTTATACAGATGCTCAGGACAGCCCAGCGCTGCGAGAAGCTGTTTGCCCTGGCGTTTGTTAAGGCGATGAAGTGGGTTAATATCGGTACCGCCATCGCCATATTTGGTGAAGAACCCGGTTATCGCTTCCGCCGCATGGTCGGTGCCCACCACGACGCCGTGAGTCATACCGGCGATGCTATATTGCGCTTTCATTCGCTCACGCGCTTTTTCATTGCCGCGAACAAAATCGCTCAGCTCAATTCCCGCTTCGCGCAGCGCCTGCTCGCTGGCGAGGACGGCGCCTTTAATATTGACCGTGAGTACTCTGTCCGGCTGAATAAAAGCAATGGCGTCCTGGCAATCCTGTTCATCGGCCTGTACGCCATAAGGCAGACGAACGGCGATAAACTGCAGCGCATTATCACCGGTCTCTTCCCGCAATTCGGCGATAGCCATCTGGCTGAGTTTCCCGGCCAGCGTCGAATCCTGCCCGCCGCTGATGCCTAACACCAGTGATTTCAAAAAGGGATAGGTTTTCAGGTACGCTTTAAGAAAATCCACGCTGCGGCGAATTTCTTCTTCAGGGTTGATATGCGGTTTCGCGCCAAGCGCCTGGATTATCTCTTGCTGCAGAGTCATTTAACCCCCTTCGACATTAAAAAAATGAATCTTTACCCTGTTAAAGCTAACCCTTCGCCGCTGAAACGACAAGGTTTGGCGGGCTAAGCGGTGTTTAAAACAACATATCGTTGCGTTAGAGAATTTTCCGAAAGGCTTTTTGTGGCGGGTCGCGGCTTGAAAAATATTCTGATGTATTCCAGGCTTACATAACACGCTGATAAACAAGAGGACGGAAAATGAACAAGAACGTAGCAGGAATTTTAAGCGCAGCGGCGGTAATGACTATGCTGGCAGGCTGTACGGCGTATGATCGTACAAAAGACCAATTTGTTGAGCCTGTCGTTAAAGATGTTAAAAAAGGAATGAGCAGGGCACAGGTTGCGCAGATTGCGGGCAAACCGTCATCTGAAGTGAGCATGATTCATGCGCGCGGTACCTGTCAGACCTACATCCTGGGTCAACGTGATGGTAAAGCGGAAACCTACTTTGTTGCGCTGGATGATACTGGGCACGTGATTAACTCCGGCTACCAGACCTGTGCGGAGTACGACACTGACCCACAGGCGCCGAAGCAGTAACAACTGTACATTGCCTGAACATTCAAGGAAACCGGCCTGCGAGCCGGTTTTTTTGTGCCTGCAATAACCTTATTTATTATCGCGAATTATTTACCCGAAATGTGAGGGGGGTCATAACGCCAGGTCAATGAGAGACAATTTAGTGGGTCAAGGAAATACCATCCGGCGGTCCGATCCCGTATACTCATTTCAGCCACCTAAAAAAGTAAATCCGGTTACGCAAGTCGCCCAGAGTATGGATGCAGGTTGAGGCTTGCGGCGTATCTGGTTGACAGATAATCGCACATGAGGAAGGTTTTTATGGAAAAGAAACACATTTATCTGTTTTGTTCTGCGGGCATGTCAACATCGTTACTGGTATCAAAAATGCGCGCTCAGGCTGAAAAATATGAAGTGCCGGTGATTATTGAAGCATTCCCTGAAACCCTGGCCGGTGAAAAAGGCCCGGCAGCGGACGTCGTGTTATTAGGCCCGCAAATTGCTTATATGCTCCCCGAAATTCAGCGTTTATTACCCGGTAAACCGGTAGAAGTCATTGATTCAATGTTGTACGGCAAGGTAGATGGTTTAGGCGTGCTTAAAGCTGCGGTAGCGGCAATTAAAAAAGCCGCCGCGAATTAATTATTTTTTAATTTTTCCCGTCAAAGAGTTATTTCATACACTAACCGCAATATTTTATTGCGGTATTTAAGGGTATTTTTCTATGAGTAACGTCATTGCTTCACTTGAAAAGGTACTCCTTCCTTTTGCTGTAAAAATAGGAAAGCAGCCACACGTTAATGCAATCAAGAACGGCTTTATTCGTTTAATGCCATTAACCCTTGCGGGGGCGATGTTTGTATTAATTAATAACGTTTTCCTGAGCTTTGGGGAGGGGTCGTTTTTTTATTCCATGGGCATTCGGCTTGATGCCTCAACCATTGAAACGCTTAATGGATTGAAAGGCATCGGCGGTAACGTCTATAACGGCACATTGGGCATTATGTCGCTCATGGCGCCATTTTTTATCGGCATGGCGTTGGCGGAAGAGCGCAAGGTTGATGCGCTGGCCGCCGGACTGCTCTCCGTGGCGGCATTTATGACCGTAACGCCGTATAGTGTCGGCGAGGCCTATGCCGTAGGCGCTAACTGGCTGGGCGGCGCGAATATTATCTCCGGTATTATTATTGGCCTGGTGGTCGCGGAGATGTTTACATTTATTGTCCGGCGCAACTGGGTGATTAAACTACCGGACAGCGTACCAGCTTCGGTGTCTCGTTCATTCTCAGCATTAATTCCCGGCTTTATTATTCTCTCTATTATGGGGATTATTGCCTGGGCGCTGTCTAATTACGGTTCTAACTTCCATCAGATTATTATGGACACTATCTCTACGCCGCTGGCATCGCTGGGTAGCGTGGTAGGGTGGGCATATGTCATTTTTGTACCGCTGCTGTGGTTCTTTGGTATTCATGGTTCGCTGGCGCTGACCGCGCTGGACAGTGGCATCATGACGCCCTGGGCGCTGGAAAACATCTCTATTTACCAACAGTATGGCTCCGTCGATGCGGCGCTGGAAGCTGGTAAAACGTTCCATATCTGGGCGAAACCGATGCTGGATTCTTATATCTTCCTCGGTGGTAGCGGCGCAACGCTGGGTCTGATCATCGCTATCTTCCTCGCATCTCGTCGCGCGGACTATCGCCAGGTGGCAAAACTGGCGCTGCCGTCAGGTATCTTCCAGATTAACGAACCCATCCTGTTTGGCCTGCCGATTATTATGAACCCAGTGATGTTTATCCCCTTCATTCTGGTTCAGCCGATTCTGGCGGCGATTACGCTGGTGGCTTACTATTTGGGTATTATTCCGCCGATTACCAATATTGCGCCGTGGACCATGCCAACCGGGTTGGGGGCGTTCTTTAACACCAACGGCAGTGTCGCCGCGTTGCTGGTTGCGCTATTTAACCTGGCGGTCGCTACCCTGATTTATCTCCCCTTCGTGGTGGTGGCTAACAAAGCGCAGAACGCCATTGAGCAGGAAGAAAGCGAAGAAGATATCGCTAACGCACTGAAATTCTAAACTCCGCGTCGGCATGGGATGCCATGCCGGGCTGAATCAGAGGAAAGACTATGTTTGATCTTGAAAATGTTGTAGATAACCAGACAGCGGCTGAGGAACTCGAAGAAGTCGTTATGGGGCTTATCATCAATTCTGGTCAGGCGCGCAGCCTGGCATATGGCGCGCTCAGAAAAGCGAAAGAAGGCGATTTTGAGGCGGCGAAAGCGATGATGGACCAGTCGCGCATAGCGCTCAATGAAGCGCATCTTGTGCAGACAAAACTCATCGAAGGCGATCAGGGCGAAGGCAAAATGAAAGTCAGTCTGGTCCTGGTTCACGCTCAGGATCATTTGATGACCTCAATGCTGGCTCGTGAACTGATCGCTGAGTTGATTGAGCTCCATGAGAAACTGAAATAACAGGGGGCGGATGATGCAGCTACAGGTTAACGCAACGGAAATCAAAACGGTTTATGAGCAGCAGCTCTTCAATGGCAAAAATTTCCATGTGTTTATCTATAACAAGACGGAAAGCGTCACCGGGCTGCATCAGCACGACTATTATGAATTTACCCTGGTATTAACCGGACGTTATTACCAGGAGATTAACGGGAAGCGTGTGCTGCTGGAACGTGGAGATTTTGTTTTTATCCCGGTGGGTTCGAATCACCAAAGTTTCTATGAGTTTGGCGCAACGCGTATTTTGAACGTAGGAATTAGTAAACGTTTTTTTGAACAGCATTATCTTCCGTTACTGCCGTTTTGTTTTGTGGCATCGCAGGTATACAGGGCGAATAGCACCTTCCTTACCTATATTGAAACGGTGATTGCGTCGTTGAACTTTCGCGGTAATGGGCTCGACGAATTTATTGAAGTGGTGACATTTTATATTATAAACCGCTTACGTCATTACCGCGAAGAGCAGGTTTATGATGATATTCCACAATGGCTGAAAGCAACCGTGGAGATAATGCATGATAAAACGCAGTTTGGCGAACATGCGCTGGAAAATATGGTGCGCCTGTCGGCAAAATCCCAGGAGTATCTGACGCGCGCCACCCGACGTTATTACAGCAAAACGCCGATGCAAATCATTAATGAGATTCGCATTAATTTTGCCAAGAAACAGTTGGAAATGACCAACTATTCGGTTACGGATATTGCTTATGAAGCCGGGTATAGCAGTCCAAGTCTGTTTATTAAAACGTTTAAGAAGATGACCTCATTCACGCCGAATAGTTATCGGAAGCGATTGACGGAAATTAATGAGTAACGGTTTGCATTGCTCGATTAATTACATTTCACGCTTGCCCCAATAGCGCGGGGAACGTCACGCTATTTCTTACGAGCGGGCATAGCGTAATACATATCAGTGTCATACACTGAAGGGAGATATTATGAGCCAGAAATTAAAAGTCGTCACTATTGGTGGCGGGAGCAGCTACACCCCTGAATTACTTGAAGGCTTTATTAAACGCTACCATGAATTACCTGTCACTGAATTATGGCTGGTTGACGTTGAAGACGGGAAAGAGAAGCTGGACATTATTTATGATCTCTGCCAGCGAATGATTGATAAAGCAGGCGTTCCGCTAAAATTGTATAAAACGCTGGATCGTCGGGAAGCGCTGAAAGACGCTAATTTTGTTACTACCCAGCTGCGCGTTGGTCAACTCAAAGCCCGTGAACTGGACGAGCGTATCCCGCTTAGCCACGGCTATCTGGGGCAAGAAACCAACGGCGCTGGCGGTTTATTTAAAGGGTTGCGCACCATTCCGGTTATTTTTGACATCATTAAGGATGTTGAGGAATTATGTCCGAATGCGTGGGTCATTAACTTTACTAATCCGGCGGGGATGGTGACGGAAGCGGTTTATCGCCATACCAACTTTAAAAAATTCATCGGCGTATGTAATATTCCTGTCGGCATGAAAATGTTTATTCATGACGTGCTGGCGCTGAATGAGAATGACGATCTTTCCATTGACCTGTTTGGTCTAAACCATATGGTCTTTATTAAAGATGTGCTGGTGAATGGCACCTCACGGTTCGCAGAATTACTGGATGGCGTGGCGTCCGGTCAGTTGAAAGCGTCAACCGTAAAAAATATCTTTGATCTGCCGTTTAGTGAAGGATTGATTCGCTCGCTGAACATGCTGCCGTGCTCTTATTTGTTGTATTACTTCAAGCAAAAAGAGATGCTGGCGATTGAAATGGGCGAATATTACAAAGGCGGCGCGCGCGCTCAGGTCGTACAGAAAGTGGAGAAACAACTCTTCGACTTGTACAAAAATCCTGAGCTAAACGTGAAGCCGAAAGAGCTTGAACAACGCGGCGGCGCTTATTATTCCGATGCCGCTTGTGAAGTCATTAACGCTATTTATAATGACAAGCAGACTGAGCATTACGTTAATATTCCACATCATGGGCATGTCGAGAATATTCCGGCGGAATGGGCGGTGGAAATGACCTGCATTCTGGGACGCAATGGCGCGACGCCGCACCCGCGTATCACCCGTTTTGACGAAAAAGTGCTGGGGCTTATCCACACGATTAAAGGATTTGAGGTCGCGGCCAGCAATGCGGCGCTGAGCGGAAACTTTAATGATGTTCTGCTGGCGCTTAACCTGAGTCCGCTGGTGCATTCCGACCGTGACGCAGAAGTCCTGGCGCGTGAGCTTATTCTGGCGCATGAAAAATGGCTGCCTAATTTTGCCGCTTGCATCGAAGCGCTTACAGGTAAGCACCACTGACAGAGGTAGGCTATGGAACGCGTGTTGATTGTGAATGCTGATGATTTTGGCCTGAGTAAAGGGCAAAATTACGGCATTGTTGAAGCATATCGCAACGGCGTTGTGACCTCCACGACGGCGCTGGTCAATGGCGAGGCTATTGACCATGCGGCGCAGCTTAGCCGCGAGCTGCCTGCGCTTGGGGTGGGAATGCATTTTGTTTTGACGTTAGGCAAACCGGTGTCAGAGATGCCGGGCCTGACGCGAGACGGCCTGTTGGGGAAATGGATCTGGCAAATGGCGGAGGAGGATACGCTTCCGCTGGATGAAATTGCGCATGAACTGGCGTGTCAGTATCAGCGTTTCATCGACGTATTTAGCCGCGAGCCAACGCATCTCGACAGCCACCATCATGTGCATATGTTCCCGCAAATTTTCCCCATCGTCGCCCGCTTTGCGGCGCAGCGCGGGATTGCGTTACGTATTGACCGCCAGACGGTGTTGAACGCCGACGATCTGCCGTCGGATTTGCGCAGCACTCAAGGATTTAGTAGTGAATTTTACGGCGAGGAGATCACCGAAGCGTGCTTTTTACGCATTCTGGATGCCTCGGCGCATCGAGGAGAGGCCTCTCTGGAGGTGATGTGTCATCCGGCGTTTGTGGACAACATTATTCGCCAGAGCGCCTATTGTTACCCCCGCTTAACTGAACTGGAGGTGTTGACGTCTGCGTCACTCAAGGCAGCGATTGCGGAACGTGGATATCGTCCTGGCAGTTTTCTTGATATTTAGCTCCTGAGTTTGCGGCGCAAGAATGCGCCGCATTTTTTGTCGTTTATGCAGGAATCGCGTTAATTTTCCCCGCACGCGACCAGACACGGTGTGCCGCCATCAGCGTCAATAGAGTGTCCATAAAGTGGTGGTCAACGTTATCTGCCTCAACAAGTCCTTCTTCCCCCTGGCTATCAATGTTTAAAAGCGCCTTAAACCGTCGGGCGTCGCCTGCCAGTGCGATGGGCTTCAGATGTTTGTAGGCTTCCAGAAGGTAGTAACGGGCATCGCCACAACTCTCGATATCGGCAATATTGCCGCACGGTACTATTACCGCATCGACTGTTAGCGACGGCGCGCCGGCAAAGGTTGCCGCAATAGTTAATGTTGAACCGTCATCAGCCGTTACTTCACCCATCCGTGAATAGAGCAGTTTTGCGTGGACGCCTTTAGCTTTTAAAGCCTGCAAAATGGTCAGCAGATCGGCGGCGTTAACCTTGTCGTTCAGCAGGATAGCGACCACGCGGCCTTTAACATCGCCGTCTGGCACCGCATACAGGCTGAGCGCCGGATCTTTTTTCAGACCGTTGACATCAGGAGGCGGGGCAATTTGCGTTTGCTCATGGGTGAGTGCAAAACCGAGATTATGCGCGACGCCCTGAGCCAGCGTGACATCAATATGCGCTAACTGATCGACCACCCGCTCCCGAATATACGCGCGGGCGACTTTACCCAGTTCAAAGCTGAACGCGTCAATAATATGCTGCTGCTCTATCGGCGTCTGACTGAGCCAGAACAGGCGAGGATGCGCGTAATATTCACCAAAAGAAGGGCTGCGTTCGCGGATTTTATTGCCATCCACGCGTTCCTGGTATGATTCGAAGCCGCCGCGTTTTGGCGCTGGCGGCGTTTCGCGCGGCCAGTTGTCATTAATGGAGTTTGGTTCATAGTTCGCCGGATTGGTGTCGATATCCATCCGGTGCATACCGTCACGCTGGAAGTTATGGTAGGGGCAGGTAGGGCGGTTAATCGGAATTTCGTGGAAGTTTGGCCCGCCCAGACGACTGATTTGCGTGTCGGTATAAGAGAACAGACGCCCCTGTAACAGCGGATCGTTGGTAAAATCAATGCCGGGAACAATATGTCCTGGATGAAATGCCGCCTGTTCGTTTTCAGCGAAAAAGTTATCCGGATTACGGTTTAACACCATTTTGCCGACGCGTTGTACTGGCACCAACTCTTCCGGAATCAGTTTGGTCGGATCGAGCAGATCAAAATCGAATTTAAATTCATCCTCTTCGGCAATGAGTTGTAGGCCCAGCTCGTATTCCGGGAAATCGCCCGCTTCGATGGCCTCCCACAGATCCCGGCGGTGAAAATCCGGATCGCGACCGGTCAGTTTTTGTGACTCATCCCATACCAGCGAGGCTTTACCTGCCAACGGTTTCCAGTGGAAACGGACAAAGGTCGCTTTCCCTTGTGCATTGATCAGACGGAAGGTGTGAATGCCGAACCCTTCCATCGTTCGATAACTGCGTGGAATACCGCGATCCGACATTGCCCACATGACGTTGTGCAGCGTCTCAGGCTGTAAGGAAACATAGTCCCAGAAGGTGTCGTGCGCGCTCTGTCCTTGCGGAATAGCCCAATGTGGTTCGGGCTTAACGGCGTGCACAAAATCCGGAAACTTATGCGCATCCTGGATAAAAAAGATCGGCGTGTTATTGCCGACGAGATCGAAAATTCCCTCTTCGGTATAAAATTTGGTCGCAAAACCGCGGATATCACGTACGGTATCAGCAGACCCCGCGCCGCCCTGTACTGTCGAAAAGCGAACAAAGACCGGGGTAATTTTCTGTGGATCGCACAGAAACGCGGCTTTCGTGATGTCGCTCAGGTCTTTATATGGCTGAAAATAGCCGTGCGCTGCAGATCCGCGGGCGTGAACGATCCTCTCCGGGATACGCTCATGGTCAAAGTGGGTAATTTTCTCGCGCAGAATAAAATCTTCCAACAGCGTAGGGCCGCGGCTGCCGGCGCGAAGAGAATTTTGATCGTCGGCGATGCGCACGCCCTGATTGGTGGTCAGCGCATAATTTTCGCTGCCTTTACGAAAGGCGTCGAGGGCAGTGAGCTTATCATTCGCGGTCTCGGGCGCTTTTAAGCTGCCGGGGGCCGTCGGTTGCGCGCCCGGCGGCGTCGGTTCTGGCGTGGGGCGATGTGAACCGTCTGACGGTGCCAGGGAGTCCAGGCCGGGCTGTGATTCACGGGTATCATGCACGGGGGACTGATGGGGGGATTTCTCATTATGCGACATTGAACTCGTCTCCTGCTTTCATCACTGAAATGGGCGTAGTAGTAGTCAAAATCACTCTAACTATAGAACATTTCAGCAATTATGCCGGGGGAGAGCGGAACGGCAGACAGGGTACAACGGGGAAATCGCACGCGCGGAACAGGACGTCGGGGGCGAAGATCGGCTAAAATAGTGTTTTTCTGATTTTTAGCCTTAGCCTCTTTTAGTGAAGCATTAATGATGAAACCTCTTCGCCAGCAAAATCGCCAGATTATTAGCTATATTCCGCGTGTTGAACCCGCGCCGCCGGAACATGCGATAAAAATGGATACGTTTCGCGACGTCTGGATACTGCGCGGTAAATATGTTGCCTTTGTTCTGACGGGGGAGTCATTTCAACGGTCGCCCGCCTTTAGCGTGCCAGAATCGGCGCAGCGTTGGGCGAATCAGGTTCGCCAGGAAAACGAAATCGCTGACTAAGAAAAAAACAAAACGCCGGTACTGGAGACCGGCGTTTTTAGTGACAGACATTTTGAGTTGCTGATCGTCGTGTCTCAGACGATGTGAACTCCCGATAATGTATTATCGATGCGCCAGTTCAGCGTCTTCTTCGCTATCGAGAATGATTTTATCGGTCTGCTTCAGCCACTGGCTGGTCAGCGTACCCGCGGTCATTGAGCCACTCACGTTCAGTGCGGTACGGCCCATATCAATCAACGGTTCGACGGAGATTAACAGCGCGACCAGCGTGACCGGTAAGCCCATGGCAGGCAGCACAATCAGCGCGGCGAAGGTCGCGCCGCCGCCAACGCCGGCAACACCCGCCGAACTTACAGTAACGATACCCACCAGCGTGGCTATCCATACGGGATCTAAGGGGTTGATGCCGACCGTCGGCGCAACCATTACCGCCAACATCGCAGGATAAAGACCGGCACAACCGTTTTGGCCGATGGTCGCGCCAAAAGAGGCAGCAAAGCTGGCGATGGACTCCGGCACGCCCAGGCGGCGGGTTTGCGCTTCGACATTAAGTGGAATGGAGGCGGCGCTGGAGCGGCTGGTAAAGGCAAATGTCAGCACCGGCCACACCTTGCGGAAATATTTCAGCGGGCTAATCCCGTTCACGCCCAATAGTATGCCGTGAACCACAAACATTATCGCCAGACCAAGATATGACGCTACCACGAAGCTTCCAAGCTTAATAATGTCCTGCAGATTGGAGCCGGCAACCACTTTCGTCATCAGCGCCAGTACGCCGTAAGGCGTAAGTTGCATCACCAGACGCACCAGCTTCATCACCCAGCTTTGCAGGGTATCGATAGCAACAAGCACACGCTCGCCTTTTGGCGCATCATCTTTCAGCAGTTTAAGCGCGGCCACGCCCAGGAATGCGGCGAAAATCACCACGCTGATAATAGACGTAGGATTTGCGCCAGTCAGATCCGCAAACGGATTTTTCGGTACAAAAGACAGCACCAGTTGCGGCACGCTGAGATCGGCCACTTTGCCGACATAGCTCGTCTCAATGGCATTCAGACGCGCGGTTTCCGCGCCGCCCTGAACCAGACCTTCCGCCGTCAGTCCGAACAGATTGGTGACCAGCACGCCCACCAGCGCTGCGATAAGGGTAGTAAACAGCAGTGTGCCGATAGTCAGAAAACTGATTTTCCCCAATTGAGAGGCGTTATGCAGTCGTGCCACGGCGCTTAAAATAGAGGCGAATACCAGCGGCATCACAATCATTTGTAGCAATTGCACATAGCCGTTGCCGACAATATTGAACCACTGAATGGAGTCTTTTAACACCTGACTGTCAGCGCCATAAATGGTGTGCAGGGCCAGACCAAAGACCACGCCCATCACAAGGCCGACAAGCACTTTTTTAGCCAGACTCCACTGTTTATGACGGGCCTGCGCCAGTACAAACAGCAGAATGACGAACACCGCAATGTTCGCAATTAATGGAAAATTCATCCCCGTTCTCCTGATTTTTTTATTATGAAGCGCTGTGTTTTAGCGATTCTGTTCGCGCAAGATTAGCAGAACTGTGAGCTGGCTCTTATATTCAAATGGAATGGTTTATACCAAAAATGACTTTGGCGTTGATTTACTAATCAATCTGGTGATTTATAAAACGATTGAACTGCATTTGCAGGATAGTGATCATCTGCGAAGACCAGCGTATGACGTTGTTTTCCGGCATGGACTGCGGCATCCACACCGCCCAGGCAAACAACGCCATACATAAAAATCGCTCCAGTTGATTGCCTTTGCGCGGCGCCAGAATAGGCAGGCGGAAACGCCAGCGGCACGGCCACAGTAAGGGAACGCCTGCGGGGGTGAGCATATCCGCGACGATATGGCTTAAATAGCCAAGTACCATGCCTTGCAGCGCATCCGCCGGGATAATCCACGTATCCGGAACCTTGAGATAAAAGGTCGCCAGTAGGGCAAAGACCGCCAGCAGACTATGGGTAAACCCCCGGTGACCGAACGCGCGGGCGATCGGTTTCGATACCCATTTCAGGCGCTGACCAAGAAAAGATTTGGGGTGGTCGATATCCGGCAGCAGACAGGTCAAAATAGCCGAAGGAATAATATGCCACCAGTCGCCGTGCGCAAGGACGGGCGTTAACTCGGCATTCTTGGCGAAAACCGCGCTGGCTATAGAAAAAAGAAGATGTCCTTCCGCCGTCATGATAAAACCCATTAAACTGTCAATTCATACAGTATAGGGTTTTTATACAGTAGGCGGAAGTGGTGACGTTGTAACTCTTTGTCTCTGTCAAAGCCGCTTGCCGTCTGGCTCAGCGGCTAATTGCCCGTTGACTTTGTTTCGGAAACATCTTAACCGAGTAGATGCGCCGCCGTCAGCTCTGTCAGTGAGTTAAGTTTGACATTCGCCAGCGCAAAGCGCGGATCATGCTGGTTTTCTTCTGCTGGCACCACAATGGCGCGCATTCGCGCCGCCTTTGCCGCGATTAAACCATTCACTGAATCCTCCAGCGCCACACAGGTTAATGGATCAACGCCTAGTTTGGCCGCACAATCCAGATAGACCTGCGGATGCGGTTTGCTGTAGGGCAATTTTTCCGCAGAGGCCAGCGCGTCAAAACTGTCGCGCAGTTCAAACATGGTGAGCACTTTTTCCAGCATATGCAGCGGCGATGCCGAGGCAAGCCCCACTAATAGCCCCTGCGCTTTACACAGCGCCACGGCCTCGCGCACACCCGGCAAAAGAGGGCGCGTCTCTTCGATAAGCGTAATCGCGCGGGCAATAACACGGTTTGTCACTTCCTGGCGATCGGGGCCGCTCCACGGTTGCTGCGCAAACCAGAGATCGACAACCATATCAATGCGTAGCCCAAGCGTGTCTGGCAGTTCATGGCGCCGAGTAATATCTACGCCTAAACTTGCCATCACGTCCAGTTCAGCGCGATCCCAGAGCGGTTCGGAATCGATCAGTAGTCCATCCATATCGAAAATTGCAGCAAGAATTTGACGTGGGGTTGACATCACAACCTCTCCTGTTGAGATTAAAAAATAACGAATTAAGCGTTCATTATGACCATGTTCTTAGTGTATCGCCCTTAAAGATCAGGCGAAAACGGGAATCAACAGGTAGACTTAGGCCAAAACGACGCGTCTTTATCAAGGGGAACTCATGACGTATCAACAAGCTGGACGCATTGCAATCCTAAAAAGAGTTGTTGGGTGGGTTATTTTTATTCCAGCACTGCTTTCCACGCTCATCTCAGTCCTTAAATTTATGTATGCGCACAGTGAAAAGCAGGAGGGAATAAATGCGGTAATGCTGGATTTTACCCACGTAATGATAGACATGATGCGCGTGAATACGCCGTTTCTGAATGTTTTTTGGTACAACTCGCCGACGCCGAATTTTCAGGGAAGCCTGAATATCGGTTTCTGGCTCATTTTTATTCTGATTTTTGTCGGGCTGGCGATGCAGGATTCCGGCGCCAGAATGAGCCGCCAGTCACGTTTTTTACGTGAAGGCGTGGAAGATCAGTTGATCCTGGAAAAAGCAAAAGGCGCGGAAGGGCTAACGCGTGAGCAGATAGAGTCACGTATCGTGGTGCCGCACCATACCATCTTTTTACAGTTTTTCCCGCTCTATATTTTGCCGGTCATTATTATCGTGCTCGGCTACTTTTTCTTTTCCTTGTTAGGCTTCATGTAAACTGAAAAATGCCGGATAGCCCGTATCCGGCATGGGCTGTACCTATACCGCAAGCAGCCGATCCATCGCTTTTTGCGCAGTGGCCAGGTGCTGACCGCCAAACAGCCTTGCCCGATTAAGCAGGGTGTAGAGCTGGTAAATCGGCTGCCTGTCGAGAAAATCCAGCGGTAGCGGCGAAACGGACTGATAGCCGTCATAAATCTGCGGTGGCTGATCGGTATGCAGCGGCAGCATCGCCAGATCGCATTCTCTGTCGCCCCAATAGCAGGCTGGATCGAAGATATAGGGGCCGTCAGGGCCAAGCGCGCAGTTCGCCGACCATAGATCGCCATGCAAAAGAGAAGGCTGCGGTTGATGCGACGCCAGACGTTGCTGAACATGTTCAACAATGGCGTCAATATTACCAAAAGTAATGCCTTTTTCCGCGGCGAGTTCAAGCTGCCAGCCAATGCGCTGTTCGGCGAAAAAAGTCGACCAACGGCGTTGCCAGGTATTCGGCTGCGGCGTGGTAGAGAGCGCGTTGTCAAAATCGAGACCGAATTGAGGTTGATCGCTCCATTGGTGCAGACGCGCCAGCTGTTGCCCAAGAATAAACGCATTATGAGCATCCAGCGGGCGGGGCGAGAGGTAGTCCATGACTAAAAAGCTGTAATCCCGATCCGAACCTACCGCCCATACCTTAGGCACAACAACGGTTTTACTGCGGGAGAGCAGCTCCAGCTGATCGGCTTCAGCGGTAAAACCGCGAAGCATTTCTCGTTCATCGCACTTCACGAAAAAATCATGGCCTGCATAACGTAAATGCCATGCGGCATGAACTTCTCCGCCAGGCAGTTCATTACGCAGTTCGATTTCGCCTTCACCGACTTGCTCGCTTAAAAGACGACTGATAGCTTGCCACATAATGTCTCTCCCCACGTTGTCTGCCAGATCATAAGGTTAGCGCAAAAATGCGGTTAAAAAATACGAACTAACGCACATCGCGGACGCGCCGCGGCGGGAATGGCACTTATTGTGCGTTTTTACTCCACGCCTCCCAGGTCGCCACGGTAATGTCGACATCCTTATCTAACGCGCTTTTCGCAAGTCCGGCGACAAGCGCTTTGATTTCATCAGCGCTCTGAGCGCTAACAAAGCCAAACGTATTGGTGCCGAGCTCATGCACATTCCCTTCATCGTCCGTTAATGTCAGCAAAAAACCGCTACGCGTCAGATGGTTATTGAGTTCGTTAATCTCGGTCAGGGAATCTTCATGGAAGGTTACGGTAATAACATAACGGGTAATATCGCCACTGGCCATCGTTCACCTCGTTGGGAGCAACTGTGTTTTTAACAGCAGCGGATGCGCCGCCCGTTAACCGATTTTCCGGTATCCCCCTCGCCGAGGGGGATACGATTATTGCGCGGAAAGGTAGGCGTATATTTTTTGGGTATCGTCACGGGAACACAGACGCGTACCTTGATTGAGCGTAGCGGCGCTGCCTGCCGCCACACCGAAGCGCACCATCTCTTCCAGCGACGCGTCTTGCGCCAGTTTTAACGTCATCGCGCCTACCATACTGTCGCCTGCGCCAACAGTACTTTGACTTTTCACCGGGGGAGGAACAACCTGGATGCAATTCTCACTGTCTATGCCCAGCGCCCCTTGCGGCCCCAGAGAGACCACTACCCGGCGAGCCTTGCCGCTTTGCACTAATTCCTGGGCCGCTTTACGCACATCATCAGGCTGCGTCAGATCGCGATTAACCAACGCGCTCAATTCTTTCAGGTTAGGTTTCACCAGTTCGATATCGCCAAGCGCCAGCGCGGCGGTGAGCGCGTCGCCAGAGCTATCAATAATGCAGCGAATGCCTTGCTTCTGCGCGGCGGAAATCAGTTGCGTGAGTTTCTCGACCTTAACGCCGGGCGGAAGGCTGCCGCTGATAACCAGAATTGCCCCGGATTCAATTTCCAGTACCTGTTCTTCAAGCTGGCGAAATTCGTCATCGTCCAGCGTGGCGCCGGGCATAACAAAACGATACTGTTCGCCGCTGGACTCGACGTGGACGTGCAGGTTCTGACGCGTCCAGTCCTTCGCATCGACGGTAGACACGGGGACATTTTCGTCAGCCAGTAGTGCGACCAGATGTTCGCCGGTAGCGCCGCCAGCCGGGAAAATTGCGGTCGCGGTGCCGCCAAGATGCGCAATGGCGCGAGCGACATTAATACCCCCGCCGCCGGGTTCGAATACCGGCGCGGAGCACCGCAGTTTACCTTCGGGATAAATTTGCGGCGTGATTGTTGCGCTATCGAGAGAGGGCGCAAGCGTCAACGTATAGATACGTACCATCGTTACCTCCTGTTAGGCTGATTTCAGTCTGGCACTTAATCCCCGGAAAGTGAAGGAATTAACAATATGATTTTCCGGATCTTTATTTAAAGAAGTACGAAGTAAAGTTATATAAATAAATGAATGCTTCGGGAGGGTTCTTATTCAAAAAATGAAATAGTAATTGATTGCTATGTTATTCGGGGCTTCTTATAATTCGCTACCTTTCCAGGGGCGTTTGTCATTGATCCCTATGAAAGTTTCCGGGACCGTCGTGGTCTCTTTTTTAGTTGTACGGACTCTATATAAATGAAGCTTTTGAAGGCAGTACCCGCTGTAGTTATGCTGGCGGGTGGCGTGTTCGCGTCTCTGTATGCCGCCGCCGATGATTCCGTTTTTACTGTCATGGATGATCCCTCCACCGCGAAAAAACCTTTTGAAGGTAATCTGAATGCGGGCTACCTTGCTCAGTCAGGCAATACTAAAAGTTCTTCCTTAACGGCTGACACGGCGATGACCTGGTATGGACAACGTACCGCCTGGTCATTATGGGGCAATGCCAGCAATACCTCCTCTAATGATGAACGCTCTTCAGAAAAATATGCGGTAGGCGCGCGTAACCGTTTTAATATGACGGATTATGATTATACCTTTGGCCAGGCCAGTTGGCTGACAGACCGTTTCAACGGTTATCGTCAGCGCGACGTACTGACCGCCGGTTACGGGCGGCAGTTCCTTAATGGCCCAGTGCACAGCTTCCGTTTTGAATTCGGTCCAGGGGTTCGCTATGACGAACATACGGACGATACTACTGAAACGCAGCCGTTGGGTTATGCTTCCGGCAGCTATGCCTGGCAGTTAACTGACAATGCTAAGTTTACACAGGGGGTGTCAGTATTTGGCGCAGAAGACACCACACTAAATTCGGAAACAGCCCTCAATGTCGCCATTAACGAACATTTTGGTCTAAAGGTGGGGTATAATTTAACGTGGAACTCGCAGCCGCCTGAATCAGCGCCTGAACATACCGATCGCCGCACTACGGTAACGCTGGGCTATAAGATGTAATATTGCGCCGGGTTACGTTACGTAACCCGGTTATTCCGTGGTGACGCCTCAGAAGAAGAAGGTGATGTCGCCGTTGATATAAGAATAGTCGTCTCCGGTGCGAAATTCCGACGTGACTTTGTTTAAAGAAAGAGAAAATGCGACGGGAGAATAGCCGATGGTGGCACCGACGCGATATTCATCCACGGTTTTATTAATATCCACCGTTTCCATTTTTGTTTGCAGCGTTTTCCCCTGTAACGTGTAGTTTTTATCAACTTCCCTGCGCTCAACGCCAGCAAATACTTTATAGATCAATCCCTCTTTTTGAGTGTGTATTAACCCTCGGCGGGACAGTAACCCAAACCCATTATCAGAGTTGAAGGTCTTATCATTTCCCAGCGCAACGGTTGCGCCGTACCCCAAATACTGGAAGAGATTGCCGCCGACAGCAGAGACTTCTGGATAGAAGCCCACATTGACACCCAGAATATCAATAGCTGGCGTAAGGGAGACCATTCCTTTTGCCGTGTAACCATAACGGTTTTCAATTTGATCCTGCCAGGCAGGGTATTTTTCTGCGCCTATTATTCGATGCGCCCGATTCTGAACCTCCTGACCGCCTGCGTCAGGACCAATAACGCCGATATCGGTACCTAAACGATAACGTAACCAATTGGTGGCTAATGAATTCCACTCCAGTCCGGTATGAAGAAAGGCGCTGAACGCGCGGTCGCCTTTGACGGCTTCAGGCTTTCTCTTATTGGCGCCTGATGGAGAATAAATATCTTGCGCGATATGAAAAGAGAGTTGACTGGCGTCAGTGAGATCGTGGCTGTAGCCTAAAAAGAGCCCGGCAGTATAATCACCCCGGTCTGCAGCCTTGTGCCCGTAAAGGGCATTTAAGGATGGTTGAAATATACCTGCATCATCATTCGCCACTGAAATAGCAAGGCTACTGGCATTGGCCATTGTGGTCGTACTGAGTATGGCGGCAATCATCGTTGCGCAATAGCTGTATTTGTTCACTTTTTACCCCTGAATATGAAAGTGAATACTCTTATTTTTACAAAGTAATAAGCACAGCAGCATGATGCGCAGTGCTTATTAAACCTTTAAATATAACTAAACTCCTGCCAGCAGCGAGTCATTGAGAGGATACGTTGCCTTAATGTTGAAAAATGGTGTTGAAAAACATGCGTCAGATATTATTGAATATCCATTTTTCATTCGCTATCTGAGTGCGAGAAATTATTGGCTTCACGATTATGCATATAATACGATGTTTTTTGGTATCAATATGAATATCACGTTGTATTCTTTTGAGCTCATTTTCTATGATGGCTTCGATGTTTATCTGTTATTAATTTTTACCGTGATAGTGTTGTCTTTAATGATGAGCGCATCTAACGGCTGGCAGGGTAATATAACCAAATTATTGCTACCTGAATTATTAGGGCGGTTATTATTAAGGAAGAAAAAATGAATAAAACCATTAATCTGCTAAAATTACTGCCCGTAGTATTATTAAGCGCATGTACTACATCGTATCCTCCCCAGGATACAACATCGGCACCCGAGTTACCCCATCGTAACGTACTCGTTCAGCAACCTGATAACTGTAGCGTTGGCTGTCCTCAAGGAGGAAGCCAACAAACAATCTATCGCCATGTCTATACGCTCAATAATAATAGCGCCACGAAATTTGCCAACTGGGTTGCCTATAGCGTGACAAAAACCAGCCAGGCAAGCGGTCGCCCGCGGAACTGGGCGCAGGACCCCGATTTACCGCCCTCGGATACGTTGGCCCCTTCCGCCTATAAAAATGCCCATACGCTATTAAAAGTCGACAGGGGACACCAGGCGCCGTTGGCAGGATTGGGCGGCGTATCGGACTGGCCGTCGTTAAATTATTTATCGAATATTACGCCGCAGAAATCCGCCCTGAATCAGGGAGCATGGGCTGCACTGGAAAACCGGGTGCGCGAACTTGCCAAACAGGCTGATGTATCTGTAGTGCACGTAGTGACCGGCCCCCTTTTTGAGCGGCATATCGCCACATTGCCAGAAGATGCGACGGTAGAAATTCCCAGCGGGTACTGGAAGGTTTTATTCACCGGAACGACGCCGTCAAAAAGTGAAGGAAATTACGCTGCGTTTATTATGGATCAGAATACGCCCCGTTCGGCGAATTTTTGCGACTATCAGGTTACCGTGGAGGCTATCGAACATAAAACGAAGCCAGTGCTGACGCTGTGGTCTGCCTTGCCTGAAGCGGTAGCCAGCGAGGTGAAAACGACAAAGGGGAGTCTGGCGCAGAGGTTAGGTTGTCGATGAGAAGCGCTATACGGCGCGTAGAAAGATAATGGAGAAACCCTGTCAAGGGCCTTGATTTGCTACAGAGTGATGCAATCTCCCTTTTTTTAGTGTTACCATCGTCATGCCGGACGAAAATAGCGATTTTCGTCTGTGTCGAAGGTTGTGCGCCAATTTAGCAATGGTTGGCTAGATGGATACACAACTCACTGTCAATAAATTCATTTTCTCTTTGTATGTGATCTTGCGTATAAGTACTATCCTTCATTCACATCCATTCACGTTCGTTTAAACCTGTTTCACCAGTTCCGCGTTATTACTAGTAATAACGCATATATATGTTTCATACCGTTTCACATTGATCCCTTTCGTGCCGTAAGATGTGTGTACCTAATCTAACTTAAGCAGGGAACTGTCATTCATAACACAGCGTTTATTGGTATCAATGGTAGATTATATTACGGTGATAATCTCGGGATGATCCGCATATGAGTAGATGTGGATTAGGGCGGAGTAGCGGCAGGACTAATAATAACCGGCGGCGAGAAATACATAATTGAGGGGCTATTCATAAATCATTATTAGGAAACTCAAGCGCTATCATGAATGCATCAAAAGTAATTTACGTTGGTAATGCTGTTCAGCAAACCCAACAAGATTTACGCTCCAAAACTAAATAAAACGGCGGCATTGCCGCCGTATAAATTATTTATCGCTTCTTAGTAAAACGAATCTTATATGCGCTGAAAAAACAAAGGAAGATGCAATGTATACCATAAAGGCAATCATCAAATGCTCAGGGAACAACCATCCCATGCTAACAGGAATCACACTTATTCCAATGCAAAATAGGAACATTATGAAATAATGCGCTGACTTTGTTTCCTGAGTTTTATTGGAGAAATACTTAGCCAGGACGCCTTTAAATACTCCAGATATAACTAACCAAACTGGTGTAAAAAGCCCGAAATCTGCGTATAGTTCACCATACCCGAAAGCAGGAGCGCCCTGATTTCTGTAGAATGCATCAGGGAAAAATACTTTTGCCAGATACAATGCGCCAAAATCTTCAGGCTTATCAGGCCAAATAGCCCTCGGAATCCTCGAGTAAACCTCGCTCTCCATTAGTAATTTTCCATACATAAAGTCAAAGTTTGAGGAAGCAACAAGAACAGCATTACGGGTATAATCCGAGTAATTCGCCATATTCTCTATCGGATTCCCATCAGTAAACGTATATGCAAAGAATGCCGTTACAATGACTGCTATAACAGCAAACGATTTCACCAGGAACATAAATTTAATTTTTTTATTTTCAATATATGAAAGATAAAGGATGAATGCTATAAATATACTAAATATTGGTCCTTTGTTACCATGCAAGAAAATAAGTATACAGTTAAATAAAACTATGGAAATACAAAATAACTTTGATTTTTTGTATGTAAAGAACGCGCAAATAGAAGCGACAAGAGAAAACATTAATGAAGGATAGAAGTATATACCATACCCTGTTCTGGTTAATTCGTATATTCTTCTTGGGCTAAGTATGTACTCTCTGAACTCCATCAACACTGGAAGGTAAATGATAAAAGCAAGGAAGGTGAATAACAATGAAGTAAACACATACCTTGGTTTATTTTTTGTGTTTGATTTGTTGTATATGGGTTTTCTTTGTGTGTAAAGATAAGAAATAACAAATGATGCTATGTATGTTATATAGCAAGTATAGAAAAACAAATATTCCACTGTATACTTCCGCACCTCTGAGAGGTATACAAATATACCTTCAAACACGTACAGTGTAGGCACTGTTATTATCAGGTATGGGACCATTACATTTATTATTTTTCCCTCAATTCTTACGGAAAGAGTATAGAGATAAACTATAAATAATAAGCATAATACAATGTATGAAATTATAAGCATATAGAGCCTTTAGAAAAAATGCTTAGTATTAAAAATATTAATAATATTGCCATCAGGCAAACAAGGTGTGGTACGGAAAATCTTCTGGCAAGATATTCTGAATCTGGTAGTCTATAATCATTACTCATCACTATCTTCCCGATATCAAAACCGTGTTATTGACATATTAACACTCATTAACACTCCTATCTACTGCGCCTCCGATAGCATGAAGCTATCAAGCGTTTGCAGCACAAACATCAAGCAATGTAAATGCTTTTGATAATTACGCATGATTGTTACTGCGTTTATATACAGTGGTATTCGAAGGTTCATCATGAGGTTCCCGAGTCCTGTAAAAGACTATACAGAGAAAGGGCTATCACTCGACGAGTAACTCATCTCACATCGTGCCGCGACATACTTCAAGCAACACAGACGAATTACAAGTACGGCATCATAAGGGAGACGTTGCTAGTTATAGAAGCTTCATAGCAGCATGTAATGGCTCTTTGCTGGTATGTGCTTTGGAAAGTGGGTTTCGTATTGTGCGTTATCGCATGCTGCCAGGTCCCCATCTGGAGAATATAGATAGCGGTCGTCGAAAGCTATCTGATGTGAATGACTCATACGGTGGCAGTAAGTCGAGACTCAGAGTGACCATGTACATCATTAACGATACGCGTGCTGGGTAGTGTGTTGGGATTCAGGTTCTGTAGAACAGAAAGATGCAATCTCCCTTTTTTTAGTGTTACCATCGTCATGCCGGACGAAAATAGCGATTTTCGTCTGTGTCGAAGGTTGTGCGCCAATTTAGCAATGGTTGGCTAGATGGATACACAACTCACTGTCAATAAATTCATTTTCTCTTTGTATGTGATCTTGCGTATGGGTCACCACTGCAAATAAGGATATAACATGCCTGTTATTACTCTTCCTGATGGCAGCCAACGCCATTATGACCACCCTGTAAGCCCGATGGATGTTGCTCTGGACATTGGTCCTGGCCTGGCGAAAGCCACCATTGCGGGCCGTGTGAATGGCGAGCTGGTTGATGCTTCCGATCTGATTGAAAATGATGCGACGCTTTCCATCATCACCGCAAAAGATGAAGAGGGTCTGGAGATCATTCGTCACTCTTGCGCGCATCTGTTAGGTCACGCAATCAAGCAACTTTGGCCGCACACGAAAATGGCGATCGGCCCGGTTGTCGACAACGGTTTTTACTATGACGTTGATCTTGACCGCACGCTAACTCAGGAAGATGTCGAAGCGCTCGAAAAGCGGATGCATGAGCTCGCCGAGAAAAATTACGACGTTATCAAGAAGAAAGTCAGCTGGCACGAAGCGCGTGAAACCTTCGTGAAGCGTGGTGAAAGCTACAAAGTTTCCATTCTTGATGAAAACATTGCTCATGATGACAAGCCTGGCTTGTACCATCATGAAGAATATGTCGACATGTGTCGTGGTCCGCACGTGCCGAATATGCGTTTCTGCCATCACTTTAAACTGATGAAAACTGCCGGCGCATACTGGCGCGGTGACAGCAATAATAAGATGTTGCAGCGTATTTACGGTACGGCATGGGCAGATAAAAAAGCCCTGAACGCTTATCTGCAGCGCCTGGAAGAGGCCGCAAAACGCGACCATCGTAAAATTGGTAAGCAGCTCGACCTGTATCATATGCAGGAAGAAGCGCCGGGCATGGTGTTCTGGCATAACGACGGCTGGACTATCTTCCGCGAGCTGGAAGTCTTTGTTCGTTCTAAACTCAAAGAGTACCAGTATCAAGAAGTTAAAGGCCCGTTCATGATGGACCGTGTGCTGTGGGAAAAAACCGGGCACTGGGACAACTATAAAGATGCGATGTTCACCACATCCTCAGAAAACCGCGAATATTGCATCAAGCCGATGAACTGCCCGGGCCACGTTCAGATCTTTAACCAGGGTCTGAAATCCTATCGTGATTTGCCGCTGCGTATGGCGGAATTCGGTAGCTGCCACCGTAACGAGCCATCAGGCGCGCTGCATGGTCTGATGCGCGTACGCGGCTTTACGCAGGATGATGCGCATATCTTCTGCACCGAAGAGCAGATCCGCGATGAAGTTAACGCTTGTATTCGTATGGTCTACGATATGTACAGCACCTTTGGCTTCGAGAAGATCGTCGTCAAGCTTTCCACTCGTCCTGATAAGCGTATCGGCAGCGATGAGATGTGGGATCGTGCTGAGGCGGATCTGGCGGTTGCGCTGGAAGAAAATAATATCCCGTTTGAGTATCAACTGGGTGAAGGCGCATTCTACGGTCCGAAAATTGAATTTACCTTATATGACTGCCTCGATCGTGCATGGCAGTGCGGTACAGTACAGCTGGACTTCTCCTTACCGTCTCGTCTGAGCGCCTCCTATGTAGGTGAAGACAACGAGCGTAAGGTGCCGGTAATGATTCACCGTGCGATTCTTGGGTCGATGGAACGCTTCATCGGTATCCTGACCGAAGAGTTCGCTGGTTTCTTCCCGACATGGCTCGCGCCTGTTCAGGTAGTCGTGATGAATATTACCGATTCGCAGTCTGAATACGTTAACGAATTGACGCAGAAACTACAAAATGCGGGCATTCGTGTAAAAGCAGACTTGAGAAATGAGAAGATTGGCTTTAAAATCCGCGAGCACACTTTACGTCGTGTCCCTTATATGTTGGTCTGTGGTGATAAAGAGGTGGAAGCAGGCAAAGTTGCCGTTCGCACCCGCCGCGGTAAAGACTTGGGCAGTCTGGACGTAAATGACGTGATTGAGAAGCTGCAACAAGAGATTCGCAGCCGCAGTCTTCAACAACTGGAGGAATAAAGTATTAAAGGCGGAAAACGAGTTCAAACGGCGCGTCCGAATCGTATTAATAGCGAAATTCGCGCGCAAGAAGTTCGCTTAACAGGTCTGGAAGGCGAGCAGCTTGGTATTGTGAGTCTGAGAGAAGCTCTGGAAAAAGCTGAAGAAGCCGGAGTAGACTTAGTCGAAATCAGCCCTAACGCCGAGCCGCCGGTTTGTCGTATAATGGATTACGGCAAATTCCTCTATGAAAAGAGTAAGTCTTCTAAGGAACAGAAGAAAAAGCAAAAAGTTATCCAGGTGAAGGAAATTAAATTCCGTCCTGGGACAGATGAAGGCGACTATCAGGTAAAACTCCGCAGCCTGATTCGCTTTCTCGAAGAGGGCGATAAGGCCAAAATCACGCTGCGTTTCCGCGGTCGTGAAATGGCCCACCAGCAAATCGGTATGGAAGTGCTTAATCGCGTGAAAGACGATTTGCAAGAACTGGCAGTGGTCGAATCCTTCCCAACGAAGATCGAAGGCCGTCAGATGATTATGGTGCTTGCTCCTAAGAAGAAACAGTAAGGCCTTCAAGTAACAATTCTGTGAAGCCTTCGGGCTTCACAGGTTTTGTTCGCCTATGTTTCGTTTATTAACAATGCGAAGTGGAAGTTATTAAAATGCCAAAAATTAAGACCGTACGCGGTGCTGCTAAGCGCTTCAAAAAAACCGGTAAAGGTGGTTTTAAGCACAAGCACGCTAACCTGCGTCACATTCTGACCAAAAAAGCGACTAAACGTAAACGTCACCTGCGTCCGAAAGCCATGGTTTCTAAAGGCGATCTGGGCCTGGTTATCGCGTGCCTGCCGTACGCATAAGCCGTTAACGTTTTTAACTTTTTAATTAGAATAGATACAGGAGAGCACATATGGCTCGCGTAAAACGTGGTGTAATTGCACGCGCACGTCACAAGAAAATTTTGAAACAAGCCAAAGGCTACTACGGTGCGCGTTCTCGCGTATACCGCGTTGCCTTCCAGGCAGTTATCAAAGCTGGTCAGTATGCTTACCGTGACCGTCGTCAACGTAAGCGTCAGTTCCGTCAACTGTGGATTGCGCGTATCAACGCAGCAGCACGTCAGAACGGTATTTCTTACAGCAAATTCATCAACGGCCTGAAAAAAGCCTCTGTTGAAATCGACCGTAAGATCCTGGCTGATATCGCCGTATTCGACAAAGTCGCGTTCACCGCGCTGGTTGAAAAAGCGAAAGCAGCTCTGGCATAAGCCAGTGAAAAGAGGGAGCCTGGCTCCCTCTCTTTTATTTACTGTTCAGTGAGTTGACAATTGACCTGTAACCCTTTTCAATAAAGGATATTCGGTTTTACCACATAAGGTAACGCAAGCATGAACGCTGCTATTTTCCGTTTCTTTTTTTACTTTAGCACCTGATCCCAGGAGGCTAGCGCGTGAAAAACGAAACGAAAAACAGCGCAAAAAAGCCTCCTGATGGAGGCTTTTTTTGTATCTGAAATCGAGAGATTACGTCCAATGAACCGGTGTCTTCACCGACACAATGAGGAAAACCATGTCACATCTCGCAGAGCTGGTTGCCAATGCAGCGGCCGCTATTAACCAGGCGTCAGATGTTGCCGCGTTAGACAATGTACGCGTCGAATATTTGGGCAAGAAAGGGCATTTAACCCTTCAGATGACGACCCTACGCGATCTGCCGCCGGAAGAGCGTCCGGCAGCCGGGGCAGTCATTAACGCCGCGAAAGAGCAGGTACAACAGGCTCTTAACGCGCGTAAAGCCGAGCTGGAAAGCGCAGCGCTTAACGCCCGTCTGGCCGCTGAAACCATCGATATCTCCCTGCCGGGGCGCCGTATTGAGAACGGCGGTCTGCATCCGGTCACGCGTACCATTGACCGTATTGAAAGTTTCTTCGGCGAGCTTGGTTTTACCGTGGCGACTGGCCCGGAAATCGAAGATGACTACCATAACTTCGACGCGTTAAACATTCCGGGTCATCATCCGGCCCGCGCCGATCATGATACCTTCTGGTTTGACGCGACCCGTCTGCTGCGGACCCAGACGTCTGGCGTCCAGATCCGGACGATGAAAGCGCAGCAACCGCCGATCCGCATTATTGCGCCGGGCCGTGTATACCGTAATGACTACGACCAGACGCATACTCCGATGTTCCATCAGATGGAAGGTCTGATTGTTGATACCAACATCAGCTTCACCAACCTCAAAGGTACGCTGCACGACTTCCTGCGCAATTTCTTTGAGGAGGATCTGCAGATTCGCTTCCGTCCTTCTTATTTTCCGTTTACCGAACCTTCTGCAGAAGTGGATGTGATGGGTAAAAACGGCAAATGGCTGGAAGTGCTGGGCTGCGGGATGGTGCATCCGAATGTGCTGCGTAATGTCGGTATCGATCCGGAAATCTATTCTGGCTTCGCTTTTGGTATGGGGATGGAACGTCTGACCATGTTGCGTTACGGCGTCACCGACCTGCGTTCATTCTTCGAAAACGATCTGCGTTTCCTCAAACAGTTTAAATAAAGGCAGGATAAAACAATGAAATTCAGCGAACTGTGGTTACGCGAGTGGGTTAACCCGGCAATTGATAGCGATGCGTTGGCTAACCAGATTACGATGGCTGGCCTGGAAGTAGACGGCGTTGAGCCGGTCGCGGGAAGCTTCAATGGCGTTGTGGTTGGGGAAGTGGTTGAGTGCGCCCAGCATCCGAACGCTGACAAATTGCGTGTAACGAAAGTCAACGTTGGCGGAGAACGCCTGTTGGATATCGTCTGCGGCGCGCCAAACTGTCGTCAGGGGCTGAAAGTAGCGGTGGCCACCATTGGCGCTATCCTGCCGGGCGATTTCAAAATTAAAGCGGCAAAACTGCGCGGTGAACCGTCTGAAGGGATGCTGTGCTCCTTCTCCGAACTGGGGATTTCCGACGATCACAGCGGCATTATCGAACTGCCGGCGGATGCGCCGCTGGGTACTGATATCCGTGAATACCTGAAGCTCGACGACAATACCATCGAAATTAGCGTCACGCCGAACCGTGCGGATTGCTTAGGTATCATCGGCGTTGCGCGTGATGTGGCGGTACTGAACAAAGCGCCGCTCCAGGAGCCTGAAATGGCGCCGGTTGCGGCAACCATCAGCGATACGCTGCCGATTACGGTAGAGGCCGCTGATGCGTGTCCACGCTATCTTGGCCGGGTGGTAAAAGGCATCAATGTTAACGCGCCGACGCCGCTGTGGATGAAAGAGAAACTGCGTCGCTGCGGTATTCGCTCCATCGATGCGGTGGTTGATGTCACGAACTATGTGCTGCTCGAACTGGGTCAGCCAATGCATGCTTTCGATAAAGATCGCATTGATGGCGGTATTGTCGTGCGGATGGCAAAAGAGGGTGAAACCGTCGTCCTGCTGGACGGTAGCGAAGCGACGTTAAATGCGGACACGCTGGTGATCGCCGATCACCATAAGGCGCTGGGGATAGCCGGTATTTTTGGCGGCGAACATTCCGGCGTGAACGGCGAAACGCAAAATGTGCTGCTGGAGTGTGCGTACTTTAATCCGCTGTCTATCACCGGTCGCGCTCGCCGCCACGGTCTGCATACCGATGCGTCTCACCGCTACGAGCGCGGGGTGGACCCGGCGCTGCAATATAAAGCGATAGAGCGCGCTACTCGTCTGCTTCTTGATATCTGTGGCGGTGATGCGGGTCCGATAATTGATGTGAGCAACGAAGCAACGTTGCCGAAACCCGCCACCATTACGCTGCGTCGCAGTAAACTGGATCGCCTGATCGGGCATCATATTGCGGATGAGCAGGTCAGTGATATTCTGCGTCGTCTGGGCTGTGAAGTGACCGAAGGGCAGGACGAGTGGAAAGCCGTGGCGCCGACCTGGCGTTTCGATATGGAGATTGAAGAAGATCTGGTGGAAGAGGTGGCCCGCGTTTACGGTTATAACAATATTCCGGACGAGCCAATCCAGGCCGGTTTAATCATGGGGACGCACCGTGAAGCCGATCTGTCGTTGAAGCGGGTTAAAACCATGCTGAACGACAAAGGCTATCAGGAAGTGATTACCTATAGCTTTGTCGATCCTAAAGTACAACAGCTTATCCATCCAGGCGCAGAAGCGCTGCTGCTGCCAAACCCTATCTCCGTTGAGATGTCGGCGATGCGTCTGTCTCTGTGGAGCGGATTGCTGACGACGGTGGTCTATAACCAAAACCGCCAGCAGAATCGCGTGCGTATTTTTGAAACCGGTTTACGTTTCGTTCCGGATACACAAGCCAATCTGGGTATTCGACAGGATCTGATGCTGGCTGGCGTGATTTGCGGCAACCGCTATGATGAGCATTGGAACCTGGCAAAAGAGACCGTTGATTTCTATGATTTGAAAGGCGATCTGGAAGCGGTATTGGATTTAACCGGCAAACTGGGTGATATCCAGTTTAAGGCGGAGATGAATCCGGCTCTGCATCCGGGACAGTCTGCGGCGATTTATCTGAAAGATGAACGTATTGGTTTTATTGGGGTTGTTCACCCTGAACTGGAACGTAAACTGGATCTGAATGGTCGTACGCTGGTGTTTGAACTGGAATGGAATAAGCTCGCAGACCGTATCGTGCCGCAGGCGCGGGAGATTTCACGCTTCCCGGCCAACCGTCGCGATATTGCAGTTGTTGTTGCAGAAAACGTTCCCGCAGCGGATATTTTATCCGAATGTAAGAAAGTTGGCGTAAATCAGGTAGTTGGCGTAAACTTATTTGACGTGTACCGCGGTAAGGGTGTTGCGGAGGGTTATAAGAGCCTCGCTATCAGCCTGATCCTTCAGGATACCAACCGTACACTCGAAGAAGAGGAGATTGCCGCTACCGTCGCCAAATGTGTAGAGGCATTAAAAGAGCGATTCCAGGCATCATTGAGGGATTGAACCTATGGCGCTTACAAAAGCTGAAATGTCAGAATATCTGTTTGATAAGCTTGGGCTTAGCAAGCGGGATGCCAAAGAACTGGTTGAACTGTTTTTCGAAGAGATCCGTCGTGCTCTGGAAAACGGTGAGCAGGTGAAACTCTCTGGTTTTGGTAACTTCGATCTGCGTGATAAAAATCAACGTCCGGGGCGTAACCCGAAAACGGGTGAAGATATTCCTATTACAGCACGGCGCGTGGTGACCTTCAGACCCGGGCAGAAGTTAAAGAGCCGGGTCGAGAACGCTTCGCCCAAAGAAGAGTAATCAGATCCAGGCATAACATCCATCAGGGTGTATTGCGGCAGATACGCTGCCATCCCGAAAGTAGATCAGCGGGATGACAGCGTATCTGTTAGCCTGAAAGATGACTCGTATAACTAAAAAGGCCGCATTGCGGCCTTTTTTCTTTCAAGTAAAGGATACCCACCGTAAAATCACGCTACCTCTTTTCAGCTGAATGGATAACATGCTGACTTTTGCCCGCCAACAACAGCGACGAAACGTTCGCTGGCTTCTGAGCCTGTCACTGCTGGTGCTACTGGCTACATTTCTGAGCTTATGCGCAGGCGAACAGTGGATTGCCCCCGGTGACTGGTTAAGCGCCCGGGGAGAACTGTTTGTCTGGCAAATTCGCCTTCCCCGCACGCTTGCGGTATTGCTGGTTGGCGCTGCGCTGGCGCTATCGGGCGCTGTGATGCAGGCGCTGTTTGAAAACCCACTTGCTGAACCGGGCCTGCTCGGCGTTTCGAATGGGGCCGGTGTTGGGCTTATTGCCGCCGTCTTACTGGGGCAGGGGCAACTGCCAGGATGGGCGCTGGGGCTGTGCGCTATAGCCGGCGCGCTCATTATTACGTTAATCCTGCTGCGTTTTGCGCGTCGCCATCTCTCTACCAGCCGCTTGTTGTTGGCGGGCGTCGCGCTGGGCATTATCTGTAGCGCGCTGATGACGTGGGCTATCTATTTTTCCACCTCTTTCGATCTGCGGCAATTAATGTACTGGATGATGGGAGGATTCGGCGGCGTTGACTGGCAGCAGAGCTGGCTAATGATTGCGCTCATCCCGGTACTGATCTGGATATGTTGCCAGTCGCAACCGCTGAATATGCTGGCGCTAGGGGAAACCTCGGCGCGGCAGCTTGGCCTGCCGCTGTGGTTCTGGCGCAATTTGTTGGTCGTCGCCACCGGCTGGATGGTGGGCGTCAGCGTGGCGATGGCGGGGGCGATTGGTTTTATCGGTCTGGTTATTCCGCACATCCTGCGCTTATGTGGTTTAACCGATCACCGGGTTTTACTTCCCGGCTGCGCGCTGGCCGGGGCTATCGCCCTGCTATTGGCTGATGTGGTCGCCCGACTGGCGCTGGCGTCGGCTGAACTGCCTATCGGGGTGGTCACCGCCACATTGGGGGCGCCAGTGTTTATCTGGCTGCTGCTCAAATCCGCGCGTTAGCGCATCGGTAAACAACTGCTTTCATCATTCGCAGTCTATGATTAAAGGCTAACGATGAAACCCGCTATTCTACCGACATCAGGGAGACACCATGCAAAACTCGCTTCTTAATACTCACGTTACGACGATTGATGGAGAGGTCACTACACTTGAAAAATACGCCGGAAAAGTGCTGCTCATTGTAAACGTCGCCTCCAGATGTGGTCTGACGCCGCAATATGAACAGCTGGAAAATATCCAGAAGGCGTGGGCAGATCAGGGGGTTGTCGTGTTGGGTTTTCCCTGCAACCAGTTTATGGGGCAGGAGCCAGGCAGCGAAGAGCAGATTAAAACCTATTGTGCCAGCACCTGGGGCGTCACGTTCCCGATGTTCAGTAAAATTGATGTGAATGGCGACGCGCGCCATCCGCTGTATCAAAAACTGATAGCCGCTGCGCCAACGGCAGTCGCGCCGGAGAAGAGCGGCTTTTACGAACGGATGGTAAGCAAAGGGCGTACGCCACTCTATCCGGATGATATTCTGTGGAATTTTGAAAAATTTTTGGTAGGCCGGGATGGTCAGGTGGTACAGCGTTTTTCGCCGGATATGACGCCTGAAGATCCTATTGTGATGGAAAGCATAAAAATCGCGTTGGCAAAATAATGTCTCAATTGATGCAATTAAAGGACGTCGCCGAGAGCACCCGCCTGGGGCCGCTTTCCGGCGAAGTAAGCGCAGGAGAGATCCTTCACCTTGTCGGGCCGAACGGCGCCGGAAAAAGCACGTTGCTAGCGCGTATGGCGGGGTTAACCTCCGGCGAGGGGAGCATCAGGTTTGGCGGAGCGCCGCTGGAGGCATGGGCGACGGCAAAGCTTGCCCAACACCGCGCTTATCTTGCGCAACAGCAAAATCCGCCGTTCGCCATGCCGGTCTGGCATTACCTGACATTGCATCAACCTGATAAAACGCGAACCGGGCAGCTTAGCGAGGTGGCCGATATGCTTGGATTGGGCGACAAACTGGGGCGAAGCGTGAATCAGCTTTCCGGTGGCGAGTGGCAACGTGTTCGCCTTGCTGCCGTTGTACTACAAATTCATCCCGACGCTAATCCGGTCGGTCAATTATTGCTGCTTGATGAGCCGATGAACAGTCTCGATGTTGCGCAACAAAACGCTTTGGATCGGGTATTACATCATTTGTGTCAGGCAGGAATTGCGATTGTGATGAGTAGCCACGATCTGAACCACACGCTGCGCCATGCGCATAAAGCCTGGTTACTAAAGCGCGGTAAACTCATCGCCTGTGGCCGCCGGGAAGAGGTGCTCACCCCCTCTTATCTGGCGCAAGCCTACGGTCTGCGCTTTCGACGACTCGACGTCGAGGGGCATCCAATGCTCATTTCGGCCACTTAAGTAAAATCGTTTCTTGAAAAGCAGGTAATTTCGACGCTAAATTAATACCAAAATAAAAACAGAGGATTGTTGCGGCATGCGTTTTTGGCTTCTTGTTATCACAGCATTGTTCCTGGCAGGATGCAGTACTCATCGGGCACCGGCGCCAAATGCCAGATTATCAGACTCCATTACCGTCATTGCGGGTTTGAACGATCAGTTGCAGTCCTGGCGCGGTACGCCATACCGTTACGGCGGCATGAGTCGCAGAGGCGTGGACTGTTCCGGCTTTGTGGTAGTCACTATGCGCGACAAGTTTGATTTGCAGTTGCCTCGTGATACGCGTGAACAATCAAAAATCGGCACCAGAATCGATAAAGATGAATTGCTGCCTGGAGATTTGGTTTTCTTTAAAACCGGTTCGGGCGAAAGTGGTTTACATGTTGGTATTTACGATACAAATAATGAGTTTATTCATGCCTCTACCAGTCGTGGCGTGATGCGTTCATCGCTGGATAATGTGTACTGGCGAAAAAACTTCTGGCAGGCACGGCGAATTTAACCTCGCAGACGATATAAATTTTATAGTCTATTTTTAACATACCGTCGGTTGAACTTATGACATCTGTTGTCATCATATATAATGATATAACCGTAGCATTTACAAACGTACTTTTATTAAAAACGGGCGTGCTCACGCCCTGTTAAAAGTACAACATTGGATATTGGTTTATAATCAGAGTAAGTTAAAAAAAGGAACCGGTTTACCGGTAAACAAGAAAAATGATGACGCTTCAATTAGTATCTGAAGTTACGTCTGTTTCCGTCCGTAGTGACTGGATGGCGAATAGCGCCCTAACCATGGGACTGGCGTAATGATTGCTTCACTTGATGAGCTTTACCATTCCGAACTCTTTTTCCTTCCCGTCATGGATGAAAACGCTCGGCTTGTTGGTTTGGAGATTATTGCAACGTTTGCCTCTGAAGACGGCGCCGTGCGGATGCCGACTGAGTTGGTAGCGCCTCGCCTTTCGGTGGAGGAACAATACTGTCTGTTTGTTGAAAAACTGGCGTTGTTAGAAACCTGTCAGCACTTTTTTATTCAGCATAAACTTATTGCATGGCTTAATTTACCGCCTGCAATTAGTGACTTATTATTATTAGATAGCGAACTTTTTTCCCGGGCAGCGCGCTTTCCGTTTCTTGAATTAGCTATAAATGAGAATTATCCTGGGTTAAACCAGGGCAAAAACAATGAAACGTTAGCTAATCTGGCAATGCATTTCCCATTAATGCTGGCAAATTTTGGGGCAGGCGAGGCGTCGACTAAAGCTATTTTCGATGGACTTTTCAAACGAGTCATGTTGGATAAAAACTTTATTCAGCAGCGTGCTGAAATGATCTCATTCGAACCATTCATGCACGCTATCGTTGCCCAGATCTCCTCCAGCTGCGAGTCGCTGATGATTGCCGGTATTGATACTGAGGCGATGTTTGCGCGCGCAGCGCCATTGGGGTTTAGCGCATTCCAGGGCGGACTATGGCCTCCGGTGCCGGTAAACCAGCTCATTAAACTCGCTCAGCGATAACCTTTCTGTTTGCCGGTGTTTAACCGGTGATTAACCGTCTACACTGAAGACAGGAGGCCCTATGACCCTGTCTTTTACAGCCCGTTGGCGCGATGAACTGCCAGCAACGTATACCGCGCTTTTACCCACACCGTTAAAAAATGCGCGACTGATTTGGTATAACGACAAACTGGCGCAGCAGTTAGCCATTCCCGCGTCGTTATTTGACGTTACCAATGGCGCTGGCGTTTGGGGCGGCGAAACCTTATTACCCGGTATGTCGCCTGTCGCGCAGGTATATAGCGGGCATCAGTTCGGCGTCTGGGCGGGACAACTCGGCGACGGACGCGGTATTTTGCTGGGCGAACAGCTCCTGGCGGATGGCTCGACCCTCGACTGGCATCTGAAAGGCGCCGGATTAACACCCTATTCGCGAATGGGGGATGGACGCGCCGTCCTGCGTTCAACCATACGAGAAAGTCTTGCCAGCGAAGCCATGCATTATCTGGGTATTCCCACTACGCGCGCGTTATCTATCGTAGCCAGCGATACGCCGGTTCAGCGAGAGACGCAGGAAACGGGCGCCATGTTAATGCGTCTGGCACAAAGTCATATGCGTTTTGGTCATTTCGAACATTTCTATTACCGCCGTGAGCCGGAAAAAGTTCAGCAACTGGCTGATTTCGCTATTCGTCATTACTGGCCGCAATGGCAGGATGTCCCGGAAAAATATGCTTTGTGGTTTGAAGAGGTGGCGGCGCGTACCGGAAGACTTATCGCCGAGTGGCAAACCGTCGGTTTTTCGCACGGCGTTATGAATACGGATAACATGTCGATTCTGGGGCTGACCATCGACTATGGCCCCTTTGGTTTTCTCGATGACTACGATCCCGGCTTCATTGGTAACCATTCCGATCATCAGGGACGTTACCGCTTCGATAATCAACCGTCGGTGGCGCTGTGGAATTTACAACGTCTGGCGCAGACGCTAAC
The DNA here is from genome assembly GCF_046569105.1 of Salmonella sp. 741265073_HBA. Lineage (NCBI taxonomy): Bacteria > Pseudomonadati > Pseudomonadota > Gammaproteobacteria > Enterobacterales > Enterobacteriaceae > Salmonella > Salmonella sp. 741265073_HBA. The sequence goes on from NZ_JBKFRY010000001.1 coordinate 350,495, forward strand.
CCCTTTTATTGAGATCGACGCGTTAAACAGAGCGCTGGATCGTTACCAGGACGCGTTGTTAACGCACTATGGGCAGCGAATGCGCCAGAAGCTGGGCTTCTTTACCGAGCAAAAAGACGATAACGCTTTACTGAATGAATTGTTTAGTCTGATGGCGCGCGAAGGGAGTGATTATACCCGTACATTTCGGATGTTAAGCCATACGGAGCAACAGAACGCTTCCTCGCCGTTGCGGGATACGTTTATCGATCGCACGGCGTTCGATGCCTGGTTCGACCGCTACCGGGCGCGATTGCGCACAGAGGCGGTGGATGACGCGCTGCGCCAGCAGCAGATGCAACGCGTGAATCCTGCGGTTGTGTTGCGCAACTGGCTGGCGCAACGCGCGATAGATGCGGCTGAACAAGGAGATATGGCGGAACTGCATCGGTTGCATGAAGTTTTACGTCAACCTTTTACCGATCGAGATGATGACTATGCCAGCCGACCGCCGGAGTGGGGAAAACGGCTGGAGGTCAGTTGTTCAAGTTAGCCAGATGCCAGCAGCATCGTCTGCTGGCGGAGCGTTATTTGGTTAACAGTAGCTTACCAGCCTGAGTTTTACGCAACAGATACTCCTGACCATTGTGATCGATAATGACTTTGCCGTCCGGACCTAATAGCGCCTGACTGTTGACGCGCCGTTCAGCGGCAGGGAGAAGCGTTTCATTGTCTATTTCCTTAGGGTGAGGCAGCTCGGTGTTATCCATACGCGACATGTTATTTATTAATAATCAAACTCACAATGATTATTATTATCAATAATTAATGCGATAACAGCAAGTGCTAATTCTGTGGAGTGATATACGCGCGCGGAGAGAAAAGGGCGGGTAAAGCATCGAAGAAACGCCCATCCCGGCAGGATGGGCGAGCTATTAAAAGCGGCTGTCTACCGCCGCGGCAAGTTTTTCCAACAGAACTTCCGTATCTTCCCAGTTCAGGCAGGGATCGGTAATGGACTGACCATAGATTAATGGTTGACCGCTGATAATTTTTTGCGTGCCTTCCCGTAAAAAACTCTCGGCCATAATCCCGGCAATTGCCGTGGAGCCATTACGAATCTGCTGGCAAATATCATCACATACCTCCAACTGGCGGCGATGCTGTTTTTGACAGTTGCCGTGGCTGAAGTCGACGACCAGATGTTCCGGCAGATCAAATTCATGCAACGTGTCGCAGGCGGCGGCAATATCTTCAGCGTGGTAGTTCGGTTTTTTACCGCCGCGCATGATGATGTGCCCATACGGGTTGCCACTCGTCTGGTAGATGGTCATCTGTCCGTCTTTATCCGGCGAGAGAAACATATGGCTGGCGCGGGAGGCGCGAATAGCGTCAACGGCAATGCGAGTATTGCCATCCGTACCATTTTTAAAGCCGACCGGACAAGAGAGTGCGGAAGCCATTTCCCGATGGATTTGGCTTTCGGTGGTACGCGCGCCAATCGCTCCCCAACTGATCAGATCGGCAATAAACTGGCCGGTGACCATATCAAGAAACTCTGTGGCGGTCGGTACTCCCAGTTCGTTCACCTGCAATAGCAAGCGACGCGCCAGTTCAAGCCCATAATTGACGCGGTAACTTCCATTCAAGTCAGGATCGGAAATCAGGCCTTTCCATCCCACAACGGTGCGCGGTTTTTCAAAATAGGTGCGCATGACGATTTCCAGACGCGCCTGATGCTTTTGGCGTTGTGCCTGGAGCTGCGTCGCGTATTCCATAGCAGCATTCAGATCGTGAATCGAACAGGGGCCAATGACGACCAGTAGCCGTGGATCTTCACCATTTAAAATCTTTTCTATCCGGCGTCGGGAGTCGGTAACGTGACTGGCGACGGAGGACGATACAGGATACCGCTGCGCGAGTTCGGTCGGTGTTACCAGGCTGTCGATACGCGCAGTACGGAGTTCGTCGGTTCTGTTCATTACAAGTCTCAGAAATTTGTTGCTTCAACGGCAGGACTACCGGGAAGTGATGGGCATCACGATAAACCAATCCCTGCTGATTTCAAGTGCGAGGCGTGTCACACCTCGCAGGCAGAACGGCATGATAACAAAAACCAACCCATTAAACTAGTTTGCTAGTACATCCTGCGGTTAAGCCCCATAATGTCGAGAATTTTGGTGGCTATCTCTTCAACGGAATAATTGGTGCTGTTCAGGCAGGGGATCTGATTCTTACGATACAGCGCTTCGACCTCCGCCACTTCCATGCGGCACTGACGCAACGAGGCATAGCGACTGTTTTCACGGCGTTCTTCGCGAATTGCCGCCAGGCGTTCAGGGTCAATTGTCAGGCCGAACAGTTTATGTTGTAGCGGTTTTAACGATGTGGGCAGCGTCAAATTATCCATATCATCGGCGATGAAAGGGTAGTTAGCCGCACGAATACCGAATTGCATCGCCAGATAGAGGCTGGTGGGCGTTTTTCCACAGCGCGAAACGCCAAGTAAAATGACCTGAGCCTGATCGAGGTTGCGCAATGAAATGCCATCATCATGCGCCAGGGTATAATCGATAGCGGCAATACGGGCGTCATACTTGTTCAGGTTACCCGGATTAAGCCCATGAGTACGATGAGCGATCGGCGTCGGATCCAGTTTCATCTCCTGCTGAAGCGGCGCCACCAGCGCCTGGACGATATCCTGGCAGAAACCTTCGCTCTGTAAGATGATGGCGCGAATTTCAGGCAAAACAATCGAGTAAAACACCAGCGGGCGAACGCCGGTTTGCTGATAAATGGCGTCAATTTGGTCTTTGACGGCGCGGGCGCGACTTTCGTTTTCCACGAATGGCAGCGTGATGCTGCTGATCGTCACCGGAAACTGCGACATAACCGCGTGACCCAGGACCTCGGCGGTGATGGCGGTACCATCAGAAATATAGAAAACATGGCGATCAACAACATTATCCATTCTGTTCATCCTGAAGAGTAAACATAATTATCTGAAAGCATAAATTAAAAGTAACGGGAAACGTATAACTTGTCGCTTATTTTATAAAATGACAGACACTTTTTATAATTAATGAAAAGTGTGTTTCATTTCCTGGAAACGCAGTTTATACCGAGGGTTATTAAGGGAATGCCGTGCTATGCGCGGGTTTGCGCAACTACGTAAACAATCTGAAAAAATGAAAAAATAAATTTGCTTGAACGATTCACCGTTTTTTTCGCGGGTTTAAGTATGCCAGGATAAATACGCAACTATGTGTTTCTTAAATTCGTTCATTTATCACAAAAGGATTGTTCGATGTCCAACAATGGCTCGTCACCGCTGGTGCTTTGGTATAACCAACTCGGCATGAATGATGTAGACAGAGTTGGGGGCAAAAATGCCTCCCTGGGTGAAATGATTACTAACCTTTCCGGCATGGGCGTATCCGTTCCGAATGGTTTTGCAACCACTGCCGATGCGTTTAACCAGTTTTTGGATCAAAGCGGCGTAAACCAGCGCATTTATGAGCTGCTGGATAAGACAGATATTGATGATGTCTCCCAGCTGGCGAAAGCGGGCGCGCAGATCCGCCAGTGGATTATCGACACTCCTTTCCAGCCGGAGCTGGAAAACGCCATCCGCGATGCCTATGCGCAGCTTTCGTCGGATGATGAAAATGCCTCTTTTGCCGTGCGTTCCTCCGCCACGGCGGAAGATATGCCAGATGCTTCGTTTGCGGGCCAACAGGAAACGTTTCTTAACGTTCAGGGCTTCGATGCGGTACTGGTGGCAGTGAAACACGTATTTGCTTCTCTGTTTAACGATCGTGCCATCTCTTATCGCGTTCACCAGGGATATGATCATCGCGGCGTAGCGCTTTCCGCTGGCGTGCAGCGGATGGTTCGCTCCGATCTCGCCTCGTCAGGGGTGATGTTCTCTATCGATACCGAATCCGGCTTTGACCAGGTGGTCTTTATCACCTCGGCATGGGGACTGGGTGAAATGGTGGTGCAGGGCGCGGTTAACCCGGATGAATTTTATGTCCATAAGCCAACCCTGGCGGCAGGCCGTCCGGCCATCGTACGCCGCACCATGGGGTCGAAAAAAATCCGCATGGTTTACGCCGCCACCCAGGAGCACGGCAAGCAAGTGAAGATTGAGGATGTGCCGCAGGAACAGCGCGACATTTTCTCGCTCACCAACGAAGAAGTGCAGGAGCTGGCGAAACAAGCGGTGCAGATTGAGCAGCACTATGGTCGTCCGATGGATATCGAATGGGCGAAAGACGGTCATACCGGTAAGCTCTTTATTGTGCAGGCACGTCCGGAAACCGTGCGCTCCCGTGGCCAGGTGATGGAGCGTTATACGCTACATGCGCAGGGGAAAATCATTGCCGAAGGTCGCGCCATTGGGCATCGTATCGGCGCGGGTACGGTAAAAGTTATTCATGATATCGGCGAAATGAACCGTATTGAGCCTGGCGATGTGCTTGTCACCGATATGACCGACCCGGACTGGGAACCGATCATGAAAAAAGCGGCGGCGATTGTCACTAACCGTGGCGGGCGCACCTGTCATGCGGCAATTATCGCCCGCGAATTGGGTATTCCGGCGGTAGTCGGCTGCGGCGACGCCACCGAACGCATGAAAGATGGCGAAAAAGTAACCGTCTCCTGCGCAGAAGGTGATACCGGTTATGTGTATGCCGACATGCTGGATTTCAGCGTAAAAAGCTCCAGCGTAGATACCATGCCAGAGCTACCGCTGAAGGTCATGATGAACGTCGGCAACCCGGACAGGGCATTTGACTTTGCCTGCCTGCCGAATGAAGGCGTAGGTCTGGCGCGACTGGAATTCATCATTAACCGTATGATTGGCGTTCACCCGCGTGCGCTGCTGGAGTTTGACGACCAGGATGCCGCGCTGCAAAACGACATTCGTGAGATGATGAAAGGGTTTGACTCGCCGCGTGAATTTTACGTTGGTCGACTGACGGAAGGGATCGCGACGTTAGGCGCCGCCTTCTACCCGAAACGCGTTATCGTTCGCCTGTCTGACTTTAAGTCCAACGAATACGCCAACCTGGTCGGCGGCGAACGCTATGAGCCGCATGAAGAAAACCCGATGCTGGGCTTCCGCGGCGCGGGTCGTTACGTCGCAGAAAGTTTCCGCGATTGTTTTGCGCTGGAATGCGAAGCGGTGAAACGCGTGCGCAACGATATGGGCCTTACCAACGTCGAAATCATGATCCCGTTCGTGCGGACGGTCGACCAGGCGAAAGCGGTCATCGAAGAGCTGGCGCGCCAGGGGCTTAAACGCGGCGAGAACGGGCTGAAGATCATCATGATGTGCGAGATCCCGTCCAATGCCTTGCTGGCTGAACAGTTCCTCGAGTATTTTGATGGCTTCTCGATTGGTTCTAACGACATGACGCAGCTGGCGCTGGGGCTGGATCGCGATTCCGGCGTGGTGTCTGAACTGTTTGACGAGCGTAACGACGCGGTGAAAGCGCTGCTGTCTATGGCGATCCGCGCGGCGAAAAAACAGGGCAAATATGTTGGAATTTGTGGTCAGGGTCCGTCCGACCATGAAGACTTTGCCGCCTGGCTGATGGAAGAGGGGATCGACAGCCTGTCGCTGAACCCGGACACCGTGGTTCAGACCTGGCTGAGTCTGGCGGAACTGAAGAAGTAAACCGCGACCAGATAACGCTATGCTTATCCGGCCTGCACAAGAAACATGTTGTGTAGGCCGGATAGGGCGTAAGTTGCCCGACGCCTGCATAATGCCGGGTCAGGCGTTGTGCAGAATCATTAATACACTGCGTAGATCATTTACGGCGATTTGCCCCGGCGCTGAAGCCTGCTTCACCGCGCCAAACGTGGCGGCAGAGCCAAACACTTCCCCTGCCAGACGTGAAATGACCCCCTCTTTCGCCATTGACATAGTAATTACCGGACGGTCGGCGTAATGTTGCTGCATCTCCAGCGTGGCAGTGAGTAACGTTAATACATCATGCTTGCTTTGCGGCATAACGGCAATCTTGGGAATATCCGCGCCGAGCGCTTGCATTTTACGTAGCCGCAGAACCATTTCCTCTGCGGACGGCGTCTGGTGAAAATCGTGGTTAGACATCACGACATAAACATTATGCGCATGGGCATAATCGACAGTGGCTTTAACGTCAGCATCACCGGTAAATAGCTCAAGATCGATCATATCGACCAGGCCGCTGTCGATTGCGGCACGATTAAGCGTGAGATAATGCTGAGTGGTTATTGTCTGCTCGCCGCCTTCTTTGGCGCTGCGGAAAGTAAACAGTAACGGAATGTCAGGCATCGCATCGCGGATAACACGCGCAGCGGTAAGAACGGATTGAGTCGATGCGATATCCATAAAGTGATCCACGCGCCACTCCAGAATATCGAATGTAGCTTCGCGGTAGGCTAGCGCCTCTGCTTTCACGCTATTGATGTCTCTTCCCATCAACGACACGATAATTTTGGGCATCCCTTCGCCAATGATAAGATTTTTTACGGTGACGGTTTTCATGCGTGTCCTGTCAGTTTTTTTTCTTCTTGCCATTATGAACGGTGAGGCTGGCCGCTTGAAGTAAAAAAAAGCCCATCGTAGGAGACGGGCAAAGACTACACACAGCAATTCGTTGTTTCACTCAGGGGATTTCCATGCTTATAAATCAATGTGTTGATTTATAACCGTGTGCTAATAGTAGGCATGAGCACTTTTTGCGTCGATCAGATTCGTCTCAATAGTTTAAAAACTGTAACGGATTTGCGACAGAAATGAGATGCGGCGGGGAACAGACGGGCGAATCAAAATGGGGTGTGCGTTGAATTGATAAACGTCGCTAAAGCATCGGGCAGCAATGCCGCCCGACGGGATTATGACTGCTTGTTGGCTTCCTCGATGTCATCCAGCTCTTCAAGGATCTCCTCTGGTTCATTCGTCGGCGCCGGAACTTCATGTACCCATGCGGAGAACAAACGCCAGGTCACGGCCAGAAGCACCGGTCCAATAAACAGACCAATCATACCGAATGCAATCAGTCCGCCGATTACCCCGGAAAGGATCAGAAGCAGCGGTAAATCGGCGCCCATGCGGATGAGCACCGGGCGAATCACGTTATCCAGCGTGCCGACGACGGCGCTCCAAACCAGCAGCACGGTGCCCCAGGTGGTGTCGCCTGTCCAGTAAAGCCAGATAATGGCTGGAATCAATACCGGCAACGGCCCCAACTGAACCAGACACGAAAGGATCATCACTACCGTCAACAGGGTAGCGTAAGGCACGCCGGAAATCGCCAGCCCGACGCCGCCAAGTACCGCCTGTACCAGCGCGGTGACCACCACGCCAAGCGCCACGGCGCGGATCGCCTGGGCAGCCAGCAGAACCGCCGCATCGCCGCGTTTAGCCGCGAGACGACAGGCAAAATGGCGTATACCCATCGCCACTTGTTCGCCGCGCCAGTAAAGCAGGGCGCTAAACAACAGCATCAGGGCGCAGTGCATCATAAAGCGTCCGATATGCGCCGCCTGACCGACAAACCAGGTCGTGGTTGTGCCGATATAAGGCCGCACTTTCGCCATAATAGCGCTACCGCCCATATCCAGCAGGCTATGCCATCCGGCATACAGTTTGGCGCCAACTAACGGAATATTATTTAACCATGCCAGATCGGGTAGCGTCATATCGCCGCCAGTCACTGCATGGATGAGCGGGCCGCTACCGTCGACAATGCTGTTCACCAGCAAGGCGACGGGAATAACGAAGAGCAGCACTAACAGCAGCGTCATGACCAGTACGGCAAGCGAGCGGCGGCCCCACAATATTTTTTGTAATTTCAGCAAAACGGGCCAGGTCGCGATAACAATCGTACCTGCCCATGCAAACCCCAAAATAAAAGGCTGTACTATCCACAAACAGGCCACAATCATGATGGCTAAAAACAGCACCGATAGCAGCACTTGCGCAATATCCCTGGGCTGACGAACATTTACCATAAATACTTTTCACCTTTGTCTTTGCGCCAGAACGTTGGCGCGACGTGAACATGCAAACCACACCCTATAATGATGAGCAATTTCAGCGGTTTTTAACAGGCCGATTCTGCATGTAATTCTGTTGGGCGCACAGGAAAAAAATGTGATACAACAAATAACGCAACACGCAAACGATTAAGCATCCCTTCCTGTGCGTAGACCGCTCGCGCTCGCCGGGTTGGGCGCCACCGTTCACAACATAGACCGCAGGAAAAGGTCAATATAATGATTCCACAAATTTCTCAGGCACCCGGCGTCGTTCAGCTGGTGCTCAATTTTTTGCAGGCGCTGGAGCAGCAAGGGTTTACGGGCGATACGGCAACCAGCTATGCCGACCGTCTGACAATGTCGACCGATAACAGTATCTACCAGCTTCTTCCCGATGCTGTTGTGTTTCCCCGTTCTACGGCGGATGTCGCGCTTCTTGCCCGTCTGGCGGCGGAGCCGCGCTTTACGTCGCTGATATTTACCCCGCGAGGCGGCGGTACTGGTACGAATGGCCAGGCGCTAAACCAGGGCATTATTGTTGATATGTCCCGTTATATGAACCGCATTATTGAAATTAATCCTGAAGAGGGATGGGTGCGGGTAGAGGCGGGAGTGATAAAAGATCAACTTAATCAAGCGCTAAAACCGTATGGCTATTTTTTTGCGCCGGAACTTTCCACCAGTAATCGCGCAACGCTTGGCGGTATGATTAATACCGATGCCTCTGGTCAGGGTTCGCTGGTCTATGGAAAAACGTCAGATCACGTCTTAGGCATACGGGCCGTATTGTTGGGGGGCGATATCCTTGACACGCAATCAATGCCCGTAGAGCTTGCCCGGACGCTGGGTGAAAACACGACGACACCAGGCCGCATCTATCAGACCGTCTATCAGTCCTGCCTGGAAAACCGTCAACTTATCCTCGATAGCTTTCCAAAGCTCAATCGCTTCCTGACAGGCTACGATTTACGCCACGTCTTTAACGATGACATGACCCGCTTCGATCTTACCCGCATCTTAACGGGGTCGGAAGGGACGCTGGCGTTTATTACTGAAGCCCGGCTGGATATTACCCCTATACCCAAAGTCCGCCGTCTGGTGAATGTAAAATACGACTCCTTTGATTCCGCGCTGCGTAACGCCCCTTTTATGGTTGATGCGCGCGCCTTATCCGTCGAGACGGTCGATTCCAAAGTCCTTAACCTCGCGCGGGAAGATATTGTCTGGCACTCCGTTAGCGAATTGATTACCGATGTGCCGGATAAAGAGATGCTTGGCCTGAATATCGTGGAATTCGCGGGTGACGATGAAGCGCTTATTGACGGACAGGTCGAGGCGCTGTGCCACCGGTTGGATGGCCTGATGGCGCGAGCGGAAGCGGGCGTGATCGGCTGGCAACTTTGTACCGATTTGACGGGTATTGAGCGTATTTACGCGATGCGTAAAAAAGCGGTAGGGCTGCTAGGTAACGCGAAAGGCGCTGCCAAACCGATTCCTTTTGCGGAAGATACCTGCGTGCCGCCTGAACATCTGGCCGATTACATCGCCGAATTTCGCGCCCTGCTGGATGGTCATGGCTTAAGTTACGGCATGTTCGGCCACGTGGATGCCGGGGTGCTGCATGTGCGTCCGGCGCTGGATATGTGCGATCCGCAGCAGGAACTGTTGATGAAACAGATCTCCGATGAGGTCGTCGCGCTGACCGCCAGATACGGCGGGCTGTTGTGGGGCGAGCATGGAAAAGGTTTTCGTGCGGAATACAGCCCGGCCTTTTTCGGCGAAGTCCTGTATGGCGAGCTGCGCAAAATAAAAGCGGCTTTTGATCCGCATAATCGACTTAACCCGGGTAAAATCTGTCCGCCGCAAGGGATAGAGGCGCCGATGATGAAGGTGGATGCGGTAAAACGCGGCACCTGGGATCGGCAAATCCCGTTGGCGGTACGGCAGACCTGGCGCGGCGCTATGGAGTGTAATGGTAACGGCCTGTGCTTTAATTTCGATGCGAAAAGCCCGATGTGCCCGTCGATGAAAATTAGCCTTAACCGGATCCACTCGCCGAAAGGGCGGGCGACGCTGGTGCGGGAATGGCTCCGTCTATTGGCCGATCGCGGCGTCGATCCGTTGAAGCTGGAAAAGGAGCTGCCAGAAAAACGCGCCAGCTTACGCACGCTGATTGCCCGCACCCGGAATAGTTGGCACAAACGCAAAGGCGAGTATGACTTTTCCCATGAAGTTAAAGAGGCCATGTCCGGCTGTCTGGCGTGTAAAGCCTGTACGACCCAGTGTCCGATTAAAATCGATGTTCCGGAGTTTCGTTCGCGTTTCTTACAGCTTTACCATACGCGTTATCTGCGTCCGGCACGCGATCATCTGGTGGCGACGGTCGAGACCTACGCGCCGCTGATGGCGCGTGCGCCAAAGACCTTTAACTTTTTTATTAACCAACCGGTGGTTCGTAATCTGGCGAAAAAACATATCGGTATGGTGGATTTACCTCTGCTTTCTGCCCCTTCATTGCAACAGCAACTGGTGGGCCATCCGTCTGCCAATATGACGCTTGAGCAACTGGAGCGCATGAGCGCCGAGCAAAAAGCGAAAACGGTACTGGTGGTTCAGGATCCGTTTACCAGCTACTACGACGCCCGGGTCGTGGCGGACTTTATCCGCCTGGCGGAAAAGCTGGGCAGGAGGCCGGTATTGTTACCGTTCTCGCCGAATGGTAAGGCGCAGCATATTAAAGGTTTTCTTAATCGCTTTGCGAAAACGGCGAAAAAAACCTCTGAGTTCCTTAATCGGATCGCCGCGTTGGGGATGCCGATGGTGGGTGTCGATCCGGCGCTGGTGCTGTGTTATCGCGACGAATACAAACTGGCGCTGGGCGAACAGCGCGGCGATTTTCATGTGTTGCTGGTGAATGAATGGCTGGCGCAGGAAATAAATGCAAGACTGTCCGTCGAGGTGAGCGGCGAACCGTGGTACTTTTTTGGTCATTGTACGGAAGTCACGGCGTTACCCGGCGCGCCTGCGCAGTGGGCCGCCATCTTTGCCCATTTTGGCGCGAAGCTGGAAAATGTCAGCGTAGGCTGCTGCGGTATGGCGGGCACTTATGGACATGAACTCACCAATCATAAAAATTCGCTGGGAATTTATGAGCTATCCTGGCATCAGGCGATGCAACGTCTACCGCGAAACCGCTGCCTGGCAACCGGCTATTCCTGCCGAAGCCAGGTTAAACGCATTGAAGGTACGGGCGTGCGTCACCCGTTGCAGGCATTACTGGAGATTATAGGTTGATCTGGAAACGTGAAGTGACCCTCGATGCGCTTAATGCGATGGGGGAAGGGAATATGGTTGGCCTGCTTGATATCCGCTTTGAGCGTATTGGGGACGATACGCTGGAAGCGACAATGCCCGTCGATCATCGCACCAAACAGCCGTTCGGCTTGCTGCATGGCGGAGCGTCTGTGGTGCTGGCGGAAAGTATCGGCTCGGTCGCAGGCTATCTGTGTACGCAGGGGGAGCAAAAGGTGGTGGGGCTGGAGGTGAATGCCAACCATGTACGGTCGGTGCGTCAGGGGCGTGTACGGGGCGTCTGTAAAGCGTTGCATACCGGGGCTCGCCATCAGGTCTGGCAGATAGAGATCTTTGATGAACAGGGACGTCTGTGCTGTTCTTCGCGTCTTACTACGGCGATTGTGTGACGTTGTCACCATAAAAGTGTGATGCATATTGCTTTTGGTCAAAATGTGCGCAGAAAAAGGTGATATACTGTGCACGTTTACACATAAGCGAGGATGATATGTCTACTGATTTAGACCCAACCCAACTGGCGATTGAATTTTTACGCCGTGATAAAACCGAACTTTCTCCCGCGCAGTATTTAAAGCGTTTAAAACAGCTGGAGTTAGAGTTTGCCGATCTCCTCACCCTCTCTGCAACCGAACTGAAAGAAGAGATCTATTTCGCCTGGCGGTTGGGCGTGCATTAATAAAGTCTGTGTAGGCCGGATAAGGCGTTAGCCGCCATCCGGCTATGTTACCAGGCAATCTCACCAGACCCTGTCCCCAGGTAATAGATAATCCTCTTGATTTTGTTTAAAAAAAATACAGATCGCCATTTGTGCTAAAAAGGCGCGCTCTCTTTATGAGATTATTCTTATGCCCCTTCAAGAGCTAAGCCATTAAGAGTGCCGGAGATAAGCGCCGGATGGGGCCGGAACCCTTAAGCCTGTATTGAACAGACTTAAGGGTTTTTCTTTTCCGGGCGCGTAAAAAACTAAGGTCTGTCAATAACCGCTGGCATGTCGTCAGCCGTATGATTATTCAAAATACGGTTAGCCAGCACACCTGACATCATCGATCCGTTAACGTTCAGTGCCGTGCGGGCCATATCAACGATAGGTTCGATGGCAATAAAAATACCGACCAGCGCAACGGGAAAATTCAACGTCGACAGGACAATCAGCGCCGCGAACGTACCACCGCCGCCGACGCCGGCTACGCCAATAGACCCTAGCGCAATGGCAGGTAACATCGCGGCCAGAAAATGCAGCGAGAGCGGATCAATGCCGATGGTGGGCGCAATCATCGCTACCATAATAGCCGGATAAATCCCGGCGCAGCCATTTTGCCCCATACTGGAGCCAAACGAGGCGGAAATATTGGCAATGGTGCTTTGTACGCCAAATTTTTCCTGGGCGGAAATGGCCAGCGGGATAGAGGCTGCGCTGCTGCGGGAAACAAACGCAAAGGTTAAGACGGGCCAGACCATTCTGAAATAACGCGCTGGATTATTACCGCTGAGGATCAGCAAAATGGCGTGCACGATAAACATCATGAAAATCGCGATGTAACAGGCGCCGATAAAACCAAGTAAGCTGGCGAATTGTTCAAGGTGGTATGATGAAAATACGGTAGTCATTAATGCCATGACGCCATAGGGCGTTAATGCAATAACGATACGTACCATCTTCATGACCCAGATCTGAATAGCGTTAATGCCTGCGCTTAATTTCTGACCTTCTTCCGGTGCCTCTTTTTTGACCTTTAACAGAGCGATCCCCGCTATTAGCGTGAAGATAACGATGCCGATAACGGAAACACTTCTGGCTCCCGTAAGATCAAGAAAAATATTAGTCGGGATCAGCGATGTCACTAACTGGGGAATCGACACCGCGGCAGTCTTATTGACTTCTTCTGTAGTTAACATTGACGGCATGTGCACAAAAGCGCTGGCGTCAAGCCCCAGTATATGAGCGGTCAGTAATCCGATAAAACCGGCAACCATCACCAGGCATAACATGCATCCGACGATCGTCAGCGACATTTTTCCGATGCCGGCGCTATTTTCCAGTTTATTGATGGCGGAAAGAATAGAAATAAAAATTAGCGGTATAGCGACCAGTTTCAACAGATGGACGTAACCATTGCCGACGATGCTGTACCATTCGATAATGGTTTTAGTGTGATTTGCTGAAATAAAATGCAGGGATAAACCAATAACAGCCCCTAAAAAGATAGCGATAAAAACGCTTTTCGACAGGGAATCGCTTTTTTGATTAATTCTCAAGATGACCCACGAGAAAACCAAAAAAAGTGCGATATACGCGAGCGTAACAACCATATTTTAAGCCTCTTGCCTCATTCAGCACCTGAAATGCCGGAAAGAGTTTACATAAACCTATAGCTCAAACTGAGTTATAGAACCGCAGCGGATTATAAAGAGCGCAACGCCAGGTATCCATACAAAAAATGGGGTTCTGACCTCGCCGCCCGGCAATGTCGACAGCCTATTAATTAAATAGTCATTTTCTATACATCTTTTCGTTTTTGACCTGCCAGAACGGTTAATGTCTTATAAATCATTACTTATCAAAATGTTAAGCGATTTTTTGTCTGTCGTATGACCTGGCGGACAGGGTCTATGCTTAATAAAAGGCGCTCAATATGACCATTTGTTGGAAAGCCCCTGCGGTTAAGGGGTTGAAGTGATAATCATTATCACTAACATGCTGTTATATCCTGGTGATTTAGAACGCGAGGTAACTCTATGGAATTGCATTCAGACACGTTTAACCCGGAGGACTTCCCCTGGCAAGGGCTGACGCTAACGCCAGCGGCGGCTGCGCACATACGTGAACTGGCAGCAAAGCAGCCGGGCATGTTGGGCGTGCGGTTAAGCGTAAAACAGACGGGATGTGCCGGATTTGGCTATGTTCTGGATACCGTTCGGGAGCCGGATAAAGACGATCTGGTTTTTGAAGCCGAAGGCGCAAAGCTTTTCGCACCGTTACAGGCGATGCCTTTTATTGACGGAACAGAAGTGGATTACGTACAGGAAGGGCTGAACCAGTTATTTAAATTTCATAACCCCAAAGCCCAGAATGAATGCGGCTGCGGCGAAAGTTTTGGGGTATAGGCGGTACTATGTCTCGTAATACTGAAGCAACGGAAGAGGTCGGCATCTGGACAGGCGGACGCCTTAATTACAAAGAAGGATTTTTCACGCAACTACCCACTGATGAACTGGCAAAAGGCATCAGCGAAGAGGTGGTGCGCGCGATTTCCGCAAAGCGTAACGAACCTGAGTGGATGCTGGAATTTCGTCTCAATGCCTATAGAGCCTGGCTGGACATGGATGAACCGCACTGGCTGAAGGCGCACTACGATAAACTGAACTATCAGGACTACAGCTATTACTCTGCGCCATCATGCGGAAACTGCGACGATAGCTGCGTTTCCCAACCGGGAGCCGTACAGCAAACGGGCGCGAATACCTTTTTGAGTAAAGAGGTTGAAGACGCCTTCGAGCAACTTGGCGTTCCGGTTCGCGAAGGGAAAGAGGTCGCCGTCGATGCGATTTTTGACTCGGTCTCCGTAGCGACCACATACCGTGAAAAACTGGCGGAACAGGGCATTATTTTCTGTTCTTTTGGCGAAGCGATACACGATCACCCTGACCTGGTCAGGAAATATCTTGGCACCGTCGTGCCGGGGAACGATAACTTTTTTGCCGCGCTGAATGCGGCAGTCGCTTCCGATGGGACATTTATCTATGTTCCCAAAGGCGTGCGTTGCCCGATGGAGTTATCCACCTATTTTCGCATTAACGCTGAGAAAACCGGTCAGTTTGAGCGCACGATTCTGGTGGCGGATGAAGGCAGCTATGTGAGTTATATCGAAGGCTGCTCCGCGCCCGTACGCGACAGTTATCAGCTCCACGCCGCGGTAGTGGAAGTCATCATCCATAAAGATGCTGAAGTAAAATATTCCACCGTACAAAACTGGTTCCCGGGCGACAACAACACGGGCGGTATTCTGAACTTTGTGACCAAGCGTGCGTTGTGCGAAGGGGAAAACAGCAAGATGTCGTGGACCCAGTCGGAAACCGGTTCGGCGATTACCTGGAAATACCCGAGCTGTATTTTGCGCGGTGATAATTCTATCGGCGAGTTCTATTCCGTTGCGCTGACCAGTGGACATCAGCAGGCTGACACCGGCACCAAAATGATCCATATCGGTAAAAACACACGCTCAACCATTATTTCAAAAGGCATTTCCGCCGGCCACAGCCAGAACAGCTACCGTGGGCTGGTAAAAATTATGCCGACGGCGACCAACGCCCGAAATTTCACCCAATGCGACTCCATGTTGATTGGCGCGGACTGCGGCGCGCATACGTTCCCGTATGTTGAATGCCGCAATAACAGCGCGCAGCTGGAGCACGAAGCGACAACATCACGTATCGGTGAAGATCAGCTTTTCTATTGTTTGCAACGCGGCATCAGTGAAGAAGACGCTATTTCGATGATCGTCAACGGGTTCTGTAAAGACGTTTTCTCGGAACTGCCGCTGGAGTTTGCCGTTGAAGCGCAAAAACTGCTGGCGATTAGCCTTGAGCACAGCGTCGGTTAATGATGAAGGAAAACCCATGTTAAGCATTAAAGATTTACAGGTCAGTGTGGAAGAAAAAGCGATTTTGCGTGGCCTGAATCTGGAGATTCACCCCGGCGAAGTTCACGCCATTATGGGGCCGAACGGTTCCGGGAAAAGCACGCTCTCCGCCACCCTGGCGGGACGTGAAGATTACGAGGTCACCGGCGGCTCGGTTACGTTCAAAGGTAAAGATCTGCTTGAACTGTCGCCGGAGGAACGGGCGGGTGAAGGGATTTTTATGGCCTTCCAGTACCCGGTAGAAATCCCCGGCGTCAGTAACCAGTTTTTCCTGCAAACCGCGCTGAATGCCGTGCGCGCCTACCGCGGGCAGGCGTCATTGGATCGCTTTGATTTTCAGGATCTGATGGAAGAAAAGATCGCATTGCTGAAAATGCCGGAAGATTTGCTGACCCGTTCGGTAAACGTCGGTTTTTCCGGCGGGGAGAAAAAGCGCAATGATATTTTGCAAATGGCGGTGCTGGAGCCGGAACTGTGCATCCTTGATGAGTCGGACTCCGGACTGGATATTGATGCGTTAAAAATTGTGGCGGAAGGCGTCAACGCGTTACGCGACGATAAACGCGCTTTTATTATCGTGACCCACTATCAGCGCATACTGGACTACATCAAGCCTGATTACGTCCATGTCCTCTATCAGGGGCGAATTGTCCGATCCGGCGATTTTACTCTGGTCAAACAACTGGAGGAGCAGGGTTATGGCTGGCTTACCGAACAGCAGTAAAGCGCTACAGCAATGGCAGCATCTCTTTGAAGAAAAAGGAGAAAGTCGAACTGAGCAGGCAAGAGAACATTTACAACAGATGTTACGTCTGGGATTGCCGACGCGTAAACATGAAGACTGGAAATACACGCCGCTGGAGGGCTTAACCCATAGCCAGTTTATCCAGCAGTGTGCGACTATCAGCGCCGCACAGCGTGATGCGCTGGCGCTGCAAATCGATGCCGTGCGGCTGGTGTTTGTCGATGGTCGGTTTATGCCAGAGCTCAGTGATAGCACGCAAAACAGCGGATTTGACGTTAGCGTCAGGGATGAGCGCCAGACGCTTGCCGCGCCGGTACAGCCTGAGGTTTTTCTGCATCTGACGGAAAGCCTGGCGCAATGTGTCACGTATATACAGGTACGGCGAAATCAGCGTCCGACCAGGCCGCTACTGTTAATGCATATCACGCAGGGCGTGGATGGCGACGAGCTGAATACCGCGCATTATCGCCACCATCTGGCGCTGGCGGAAGGCGCGGAAGCGACGGTTATTGAGCATTATGTCAGCCTTACAGCGGCAAAACATTTTACCGGCGCGCGTCTGACGATGAACGTTGCAGACAATGCGCAACTGCGCCATATCAAACTGGCGTTTGAAAATGCGTCCAGCTATCACTTTGCGCATAACGATCTTCTGCTGGCGACTGACGCCTCGGCGTTTAGCCACAGTTTTCTGCTGGGCGCCGCAGTACTACGTCACCACAGCAGCTCACAACTGAATGGCGAAAACGCGACGCTTCGACTGAATAGTCTGGCGATGCCGGTGAAAAATGAAGTCTGCGATACGCGGACATGGCTGGAACATAACAAAGGCTACTGTAACAGCCGCCAGTTGCACAAGACCATCGTCAGCGACAAAGGACGCGCGGTCTTTAATGGCCTGATCAACGTGGCGCAACACGCCATTAAAACCGACGGCCAGATGACCAATAATAACCTGTTGTTGGGGAAACTGGCCGAAGTCGATACCAAACCGCAATTAGAGATCTATGCCGATGACGTGAAGTGCAGCCACGGCGCGACGATCGGGCGTATTGACGATGAGCAGATGTTTTATCTGCAATCACGCGGCATCAGACAGCAGGAGGCGCGGCACATGATTCTTTACGCGTTTGCCGCAGAGTTAACGGAAGCTATCCATGATAGCGCCCTTAAACAGCAGGTGCTGGCGCGAATCGGCCAGCGACTGCCCGGAGGCCTGGTATGACATTTCCTGTAGAAAAAGTACGGGCGGATTTTCCCATACTGCAGCGTGAAGTTAACGGCCTGCCGCTGGCTTACCTGGACAGTGCAGCCAGCGCTCAAAAACCCAATCAGGTGATTGACGCTGAATCTGCCTTCTACCGTCACGGCTATGCTGCGGTACATCGAGGTATCCATACGTTAAGCGCACAGGCGACCGAAAGCATGGAGAATGTGCGTAAGCAGGCGTCGCGGTTTATTAACGCCCGCTCCGCAGAAGAACTGGTGTTCGTGCGCGGTACGACGGAGGGCATTAACCTTGTCGCCAACAGTTGGGGAACGGAAAATATTCGCGCCGGGGATAACATTATCATCAGCGAGATGGAGCATCACGCTAACATCGTTCCCTGGCAGATGCTGTGTGAGCGCAAAGGCGCTGAACTGCGCGTGATCCCATTGCATCCTGACGGTACGCTGCGGCTGGAGACCTTAGCTGCGCTGTTCGATGACCGGACCCGACTGCTGGCCATTACCCATGTTTCCAATGTGCTGGGGACGGAAAACCCACTGCCGGACATGATTGCGCTGGCGCGCCAGCATGGAGCGAAAGTGCTGGTGGATGGCGCCCAGGCCGTGATGCACCATGCTGTTGACGTCCAGGCGCTGGACTGCGATTTTTACGTTTTCTCCGGCCATAAACTTTACGGGCCGACCGGCATCGGCATTCTGTATGTTAAAGAGGCGTTGCTGCAAGAAATGCCGCCGTGGGAAGGGGGCGGGTCGATGATTTCGACCGTCAGCCTGACGCAGGGAACGACATGGGCGAAAGCGCCCTGGCGTTTTGAGGCGGGAACGCCGAATACTGGCGGCATCATCGGTCTGGGCGCGGCAATTGACTATGTGACGTCGCTGGGACTGGATAAGATTGGCGATTATGAGCAGATGCTGATGCGCTATGCGCTGGAGCAACTGGCGCAGGTGCCTGATATCACGCTATATGGCCCGGCGCAGCGGTTGGGCGTCATCGCGTTTAATCTGGGTAAACACCATGCTTACGACGTTGGCAGCTTTCTTGATAATTACGGTATCGCGGTACGAACGGGGCATCACTGCGCGATGCCGCTCATGGCCTGGTATGGCGTGCCAGCAATGTGCCGGGCTTCGCTGGCGATGTATAACACCCATGAAGAAGTGGACCGACTGGTGGCAGGATTAACGCGTATCCACCGCTTATTGGGATAACAGTGAGGTTTTATGGCTGCGCTACCGGATAAAGAAAAATTGCTGCGTAACTTTACGCGTTGCGCTAATTGGGAAGAGAAATATTTATATATTATTGAGTTGGGGCAGCGCCTGGCGGAGTTAAATCCGCAGGATCGCAATCCGCAAAATACGATTCATGGCTGTCAGAGCCAGGTGTGGATCGTGATGCGGCGAAACGCCAACGGCATTATCGAATTGCAGGGCGACAGCGACGCGGCGATCGTTAAAGGCCTTATGGCGGTGGTATTTATTTTGTACCACCAAATGACGGCGCAGGATATTGTGCATTTTGATGTCCGGCCATGGTTCGAAAAAATGGCGCTTACACAGCACCTCACGCCTTCTCGTTCTCAGGGGCTGGAAGCAATGATTCGCGCAATTCGCGCTAAGGCCGCCACTCTTAGCTAAACTGTACAGACAGCGTTCTACCTGATGTCAAATCCTTTGTCGGACGGCGACGTCGCTTTATCCAGAGTGGATAGAGCGTGTATTTTGTTATTCTGATAAGCGAAGCGCTACCAGTCGTCGCAGAGGGCAGCACCAGGAATACAGGAGGTTTGGTATGAAACGTGCGTCTTTCATTACGCTAACTATTATCGGCGCGTATAGCGCGTTACAGGCAGCCTGGGCGGTTGATTATCCATTACCGCCAGAAGGCAGCCGTCTTATTGGTCAGAATCAAACCTATACCGTACAGGAAGGTGATAAAAACCTGCAGGCTATCGCCCGGCGTTTTGATACGGCGGCGATGCTCATTCTTGAAGCGAACAATACGATTGCGCCGGTGCCTAAGCCCGGTACGCTAATTACCATTCCCTCGCAGATGCTATTGCCGGATGCGCCCAGGGAAGGCGTCATCGTCAACCTCGCGGAGCTACGGTTGTATTATTACCCGCCGGGAGAAAACCGCGTTCAGGTGTATCCCATCGGCATCGGTTTGCAGGGGCTGGAAACTCCCGTCATGGACACCCGGATAGGGCAAAAGATCCCCAACCCGACGTGGACGCCGACGGCGGGCATACGCCAACGTTCGCTTGAGCGGGGGATCACGCTGCCGCCGGTGATCCCTGCCGGGCCAAATAACCCGCTGGGACGCTATGCGCTGCGTCTGGCGCACGGTAATGGGGAATATCTCATTCATGGTACCAGCGCGCCGGATAGCGTAGGTCTGCGCGTGAGTTCCGGTTGCATTCGCATGAACGCGCCGGACATCAAAGCGTTATTTGCGCAGGTCAGAACGGGGACGCCGGTAAAAGTGATTAACCAGCCGGTGAAATTCTCTGTCGAGCCGAATGGCATTCGTTATGTAGAGGTACACAGGCCGCTATCGCCGGAAGAAGAGCAAAACGTGCAGACAATGCCTTACGTGTTGCCTGCGGAATTTACCGCGTTCAGAAACGCGCAAGGGGTGGATAGTCGCCTGGTCGATAAGGCGCTATACCGGCGAGCCGGGTATCCAGTCAGCGTGAGCTCCGGGCAGACGCCAGCGGTAAATACGACCGCAGTCGAATCCGCTCAGAACGGTTTTGTCGGGGAAGAGGGGCAAACACGCGCGACGCAGTAGTCTTCGCAGCAAACGACGGACAAAAAAATGGCGCACGATGTGCGCCATTTTATATTGTGCGTCAAATTATTTACAGATGCGGAATACTTTGTTGTCCAGACGTTGGTTCGCGCGAGCAGCATCGTCTTTAGCAGCCTGAACGTCGGAACGCATTGCATTTACGTCATTACTCAGTTGCTCAACTTTAGCGCTCAGCGTCTGTACATCGGAAGACAACTGATCGATTTTAGCGTTGCTGGAACAACCTGCCAGTAACGTGGAACCCAGAACTACTGCACCTAAGATCAGCCTGTTAGTACGGTTCATAATAATAACATTATATTTTGTGTGGTTATATATGTAAAAAAAATGGCGCACATCGTGCGCCATTTTTATTACGCAGGTACTATTACTTACGGTATTTAGTAGCCTGGTTGTCCAGACGCTGGTTAGCGCGAGCTGCGTCGTCTTTAGCAGCCTGAACGTCGGAACGCATTGCGTTCACGTCGTTGCTCAGCTGGTCAACTTTAGCGTTCAGAGTCTGAACGTCAGAAGACAGCTGATCGATTTTAGCGTTGCTGGAGCAACCAGCCAGCAGAGTAGAACCCAGGATTACCGCGCCCAGTACCAGTTTAGTACGATTCATTATTAATACCCTCTAGATTGAGTTAATCTCCATGTAGCGTTACAAGTATTACACAAACTTTTTTATGTTGAGAATATTTTTTTGATGGGAATGCACTTATTTTTGATCGTTCGCTCAAAGAAGCATCGAAATGCATGAAAGTCCCTAAAAAACCGAAAGAAAACAGGGGGCTTCCATCGGATTCTTCTTAGATAATCCGCAATTAGATAGTAAAATCCGATTTGATTTTTTTATTAATAGTGGCTATCGATTAAATAAAAAAAGCGCCGGAAGGGCGCTTTTTTAAACAAATTAATTCACACAACAATTATTACAGTACGTGAACAGAGGCGGTGTTAGTGGTGCCGCTTGGAACCAGCGCGCCGGAGACCATCACTACGACGTCGCCTTTCTGGGCGAGGCCGCTTTGCAGGGCGACATCTTTGCCCAGACGGTAGAAATCATCAGTAGAATTGATTTCTTTCACCAGCTGCGATACCACGCCTTTGCTCAGTACTAACTGACGGGCGGTCACTTCATTGGTGGTCAATGCCAGGATGGTGGCGTCCGGGAAGTATTTACGCACGGCGCGAGCGGATTTACCGCCCTGGGTCGCTACCACGATCAGCGGCGCTTCCAGTTTTTCGGCAGTTTCTACCGCACCGCGGCATACCGCTTCCGTAATGCGCAGTTTACGGCTGTCGTTGTTGTAGTCCAGACGGCTGTTCATGACACGGTCGGTACGTTCGCAGATGGTCGCCATGATAGAAACGGCTTCCAGCGGGTATTTCCCTTTTGCGGATTCGCCGGACAGCATAACCGCATCCGTACCGTCGAGGATGGCGTTCGCAACGTCGCCTGCTTCTGCGCGGGTCGGACGCGGGTTTTTGATCATAGAATCCAGCATCTGAGTCGCGGTGATCACGACTTTACGTGCGCGGATACATTTTTCGATCATCATTTTCTGCGCAAAAATCACTTCTTCAACCGGGATTTCTACGCCCAGGTCACCACGCGCAACCATGATGCCGTCGGAAGCTTCGAGAATTTCATCGAAGTTGTTCAGGCCTTCCTGGTTTTCGATCTTAGAGATAATCTGGATGTTTTCGCCACCGTGGGCTTTCAGATGCTCGCGAATTTCGACAACGTCAGAACGTTTACGGATAAAGGACGCCGCAACAAAGTCAACGCCCTGTTCGCAACCGAAGATCAGGTCCTGTTTGTCTTTTTCAGCCAGCGCCGGCAGAGCAATAGAAACGCCCGGCAGGTTAACGCCTTTGTTCTCGCCCAGATCGCCGTTGTTCAGCACCTTACAAATGACTTTATTGCCTTCGATGGCGGTCACTTCCATACCGATCAGACCATCGTCAACCAGGACGGTGTTGCCAACGCTCAGGTCGCTGGTGAAGCCTTCATAGGTGACGGCAACGATTTCATTATTACCGACCACGGATTTGTCGGTGGTAAAAGTAAAGGTTTGGCCCGCTTTCAGCGAAACGTCGTTACCGCCTTCCAGTTTAATGGTGCGGATTTCTGGTCCTTTAGTATCAAGCAGAATAGCGGCTTTTTTACCAGTTTTGCTCATCACGTTGCGCAAGTTCTGGATACGCTGACCGTGTTCTGCATAATCGCCATGAGAGAAGTTCAGACGCATCACGTTCATGCCCGCGTCCAGCATTTTGCTTAACATCTCTTCGGATTCGGTTTTCGGACCGATAGTACAAACAATTTTCGTCTTTTTCATGACAGTCTTAGTCTTTAAGTTGAGGAGGATATGGAAATCTGGCTTCGGGCGCGCACGGCCCGGAAGCTAAGCCTGTGTTGCTAAAGTGATGATGCCTCGCTCTAAGGATAGGTGACATCGAAAGAGCGTGCAGAGGAATGTGTGCTCGCGTTTCAGCCCAACGGGAAGGGGATAATTTTAGTCGTTGAGTTTTACAGTCCAATGCGCTGAAACCATTCAAGAGACAATTGGCGCGCATTATACGCTGAAATTTACAAAAAAGGAAAATGAAAACCCTGTTTCAAAAGACATCTGTGCAGATTCACAACGGTTTGTTATTACGCTGTTTACGATGTCGCTGGCGATGACGCCGCCCGAACAGGGGCGGCGTTGCGCAACAGCTGGTGTTGTTGCGCATAATGTCAATCGAGCAACTTTTTGCCTTCCAGGTCGATGGCGATGTTTTGGTTGTGTGCTTTTCGGTAGCACAGTATCGCTATCCCGATCGCCGCCCAGCTAATTCCGAGTATCAGAGCGTGAATGTTCATGTTTAAACAGACGTAGCCGATGACGATCATCCCCATGATCGGCGAAATGACATGGGCGAAAATGCGCCGCTGGGCTTTCATCCGGAAATTGAACAGGATAAACACACACAGGTTCACGACAAAAAAAGCGAAAAGCGCGCCAAAGTTCACCAGCGTGGAGATAGATTCAATCTTGCCGGAAAACAGGTAGCTGAGCAGCAGGGTGACGCCGCCGGTAAACAGAATGGCATAATCCGGCGTTTTACGCGTGGTATGGACGTGAGCGAGGAAGGCGGGCAACATTCGGTCGCGCCCCATTGAAAATAGCACTCTGGACACCGCCGTTTGCGCGGTAATAATGTTGCCGACGGCGCACACAAACGCCACAATGATGGAAAATGCCACTTTGAGCCAGATACCGCCAACGTTGCCGGCAATGGTGAAAAATGCTTCATTCGTCGCATTACCTTCCGCGAAGCGGTCGACATTACCGGTGGCGAACGCCGCAAACGCTACAACGATAATAAACAATACCGTCGCCAAAACTAACGCCAACAGCGTTGCTTTACTGACGGCGCGTCCCCCGCCTTCGCTTTCTTCACTTAATGTACTGATAGCGTCAAAGCCGAGAAAATTCAGCGCAGCCACCGAAATCGCCGTCGCGATGAGCCCTGGGGTGAACCACTGTGAATCGAAAAAAGGCCGGAAGGAAAGCGTTATCTGACTACTGTCCAGCAGCATCAGACGGACAATGAGTAGCACGAAAATCGCCAGAATACCGAGTTGAATAAAGACCAGTAACTTATCAAATTTCGCCGTTTGCTGTATCCCGAGATAGTTGACTCCGGTGCCAATAGCCACATAAATCAACGGCCAGACCCAGACCGGGATTTGCGGTAAAATAGCGTGGACCGCGACACCGCCCAGCACAGCTACGAGCGTAGGGAACAAAAGATAATCCAGCAGTAATATCCATCCGGTCAGAAACCCTACGGCGGGATTAATGCATACGCCAGCATACGCATAGGCCGAACCCGACGAGGAGATATGCTGCGATAAGGTAGAGTAGCTGTACGCGGTAAAAAACATCGCGATCGCGCCAATAATATAAACCAGCGCAACCATACCGTGCGAAAGATTATAAACGACGCCATAAAGAGAGACTGGCGCGATAGGCACCATAAACACCAGACCATAAAGCACTAAATCGGTAAGAGACAATTTTTTGACTTTTTTCATGATAAATACCTTAATGGCTTTTTATGCCAGATCGCGTAAAAACGCGCTTACCGCTGCGAGGCAGGGCGCGATATTTTCTTCATGCGGGTTATGGCTGCTGCCGGGAATAGTGACCGCGCGGCAGTCTGAAATGTGAGAGAGAAGCGGAGAGACGACGCGCTCGGTTGCCTGATCGTTTTCGCCGCGCAGTACCAGAACAGGACAGCGTATCTGGCACAAATGGGGCGTAATATCCCAGTCGGCAAGTTTGCCATTTGCCGCCAGTTCATTGGTTCCCCATAAAATGTGATAACCCGTAGGGTCGGCGGCGAACTGCGCATTAGATCGCTGAACATGAACGGCTTCTTCCGCGAGGGTATAAACGTGCCTGGCATAATAAGCGACCAGCTGTTCCGGTGGGTTTTGATAAATGACGGCGGGCATAATGACGTTTTTGATATCGTCATCGGACATTGGCGTCAGAGCGTTAAAGAGCCGTATGGCTTCCAGTTGCCACAGGGCGATACTGGCCGGCGAACTGGCCAGTATCGTCCCGCGAAGCCCGGCAGGCTGTAAGCAGGCGTGCTCTGCGGCAAGCATTCCGCCCCAGGAATGTCCCAGTATCGAATACCCGTGCCCAATACCCAGGTGATGAATTAATTGGGTTAATTGACGGAGATAACGCGCAATAGTCCAGAAAGACGCGTCGGCATGAGGAAAATGCGTTGAACGACCGCAACCATATTGATCGTAAAATATTACCATGCGCCCGTCATCAGCCAGACGGCGATAATTTAATAAATAATCAAAGCCGCCAGAAGGGCCGCCGTGAAGGATAATGAGCGGCGTGAGTAATGATTTTCTGTCTCCATAAATCCGATAGCTTGTCAATATGTTTTCAGAAAACATTTCGCCATAGAGATAAGTATCATTCATATTCTTAATGACTCAGTGTGTGGCAGGGCAGGCGAAATTTATATTCGCCTGGATAATATTATTTTTTTATTGTGTGTAAAACATTACACCAGAAGGTGGCGTAATGTTCCCATTGCAGAAACTGCGGGCTTCCCCAGTGCGGCGAACAATCACTGGCAAAGCAACATACTTTCCCTTTATGGTAAGTACCCATAACTAACAGTGGATCGCCATTAATTTCAGCAAGGACTTGACTATTTTCTTTGGCGATAAGCTTGTTATAGCCCAACAGCGGCGGCCATTCGCTAAATGGCTGGGTAATAACATGCTCTACCGCAGTATTTACTGCTTTACATCCTTGCGGTAGTTCTACGCGGTCATCTACATCCAGCATATCAACCGGCAATACTTCCGCCAGAACCGTATTTTTATAATTGGCTTTTGCTTCTATTCCCGTAAAGGATAAATACCCGCCGATCATTAACAGACCGCCGCCCTCAGCAACATAATCGGCGATAAGTTGTAATGCATCAGGAATAATGTCCATATTATAAAACGTTCTGTTTTGTAGCAGGAACGTATTGCTACCGATATCACTGATGACGATCGCATCATAGCAGGCTAATGCTTCGGCGGTTTGTGGAAAATGAGTTTGCACAATATGGGCAGGCATGTAGTCCACATCGATATTACCCTGGCGTAAGCAGGATAATAAATAGTCTGCGCCTTCTTCGTATTTGCTCGATGTAAAGCTATCAAAACCTTTAGAGTGAATCATATGAATGTGCCAGGATTCGCCAATAAATAAGATTTTCATTATGTCACCTGTTAATTAATGTTAATGACTTTATTAGATTGGGTACGCATTCGATGTAAAACCTGCAAGTGCTGAGGCATACTCGACGCACCGACTTGTTCCACCGCCAGAGAAGCGAAAGCGGAGGCATATTGAATGGCTGCGACCATGTCTGCTTGTCGCGCCAGCGCGGCGGCTAAGGCGCCATTAAAAGCGTCACCGGCCCCGGCGGCATCTTTTACCACGGCGCTCCACGCAGGAATATACAACGTGCGGGCGTGCTCACAGAGCAGAGAACCACGGGCGCCAAGGGTAATGATGACTTTTTTCACCCCGGATTGCAGAATAATATTTCCGGCTTTTTTCGCATCATTAATATCAGTAATGGTTACGCCGGATAAAAAAGAGGCTTCAGTTTCATTCGGCGTGATGATGTCAATATCAGATAATAAATGCGTCACCTGTTTCGTATAGGGGGCAGGATTCAGCATGATCATTTTATTTTCTTGTTTGCCCAGACGAATAAATTCAGTCAACGCTTCAATGTTCGTTTCGAGCTGCATTAACATAACGTCAGACTCGGCGATATAACGGTGTTGCTCGTTAATCTCTTGCGTGGTGAGCATCATATTGGCGCCAGGGTAGATGGCGATAATATTATCGCCATCCACGGCGGAGACATAGATCAATGCGCTACCGGTGGGCGCTTTATCTGTTTGATACGCGCTGTATGAGGTGATGCCTGATTGAATAATATGATTCATAGCAAATGCGCTGAACTGATCTTTGCCCACTTTAAAAATAAAATGCGCCGCAGCGCCGGCATTGTTTGCCGCTAAAGCCTGGTTGGCTCCTTTACCGCCAGGATAGAATCCAAATTGACTGGCCAGAATGGATTCTCCGCTTTGTGGAAACCACGGCACGGTTGCTGAAACATCAATATTGAATGAGCCTAAAACACACACCTTGCCTGCTTTTTTTGTGTTTTCCCGGCGCAGTTTTGCATCCTGATGGATTGGCGTGGCGATAGTGCTGGAGATATCAATCTTATTTTCAGTGATAAGCTTACTCAGCGCGTCACGGTTTAAAATCCCTCCGCCATAGCAACGCTGAAGCATACCTGATTTCTGGAAATAGCGTAGATCGGAACGAATAGTCTCCTGGCTAACCTTATAAAGGTCTGAAAGTTTACTGACGCTAACACTATTATCCTTTATCAGTAAATTAATGATGGCATGACGTCTTTCTTCTTTAAACATATTGCCTCCGGGTAGTGAGTTGAATTGTATTTATGGCAATGTTGTCATGCGGTGAATTCAATCACAGATTATGCGGTCAACCGGAAGTAACCCCAAATGAATGTCAATAATCAGAAGCGCAGCCAATGTGTTAAATATTAATTGCTTACAGAAGGGGAAAATAGTTTTGTGAGTGTTGTCATATATTTTCTATGTAATATGACGGGGTGAACGTAAAATAGTTGGGCTTGCACGATTCAGTGAGTATATGCAGCCGGACAGCGTTCGCTTATCAGTCGCTACCCTCGACGAAATAAGACGATATCGCTCTCCGGCCCTGGGGTTATATACGCTCGATTTTTGCCGGTAGCCCCTGACGTACCGCCGCGCCAGAAACCCAGTCGAGCCAGGTGTTGGTAATGGTTCTTGTCGGATCGGCAAAGCCCAGATCGTTAAGATTTATGCCTGCCCTGATTTGTGGATCATACGGCATAGGCACGCCATCCAGAGAGTGCTGCGTTGCGCCCATCTCGCGGTGACCATATCCGTGTTCGATGGCGATGACGCCTGGCATCACGCCATTTAACAAACTGATTTGCGCCACGACCTGACCGCCCGGCGTAATGATCCGTACCCGATCGCCATGTTGCAGCCCATAACGCTCGCCGTCTTGCGGATTCAGCGCCACCAGGTTTGCTGGCTTCACATGGTGTAAGCGCGGGATGACGGCTGTTGAGCTGGACATGGTATTTGATTTAAATGAAATCAGTTTCAGCGGCCATTGCCCAATGGGAAACTGGTCGTCAATCGCACGACCATCTGACAAACGCGCCGGATACCAGACCGGGCAACCGCTGAAACGCTCCCCGGTGATGGCGTGACGGTGGGCGGCGACATCTGCATTCCAGATCTGTAAGGGTTTTTTCCACGCGTTACCTAACCGTTGCTCCGTATAGCCGCTATCCTCGGGCGCAAACCGGCCGCCACGCGAGTAGATAAACGCCACACGACCGACCTCATCAGCTTTAAGCGTGTGCTGAATTGCTGGCAGAATGCGGCTGACGCCGGTAAGCGAAATATCTTCCTGATTTGCCGGCGCGACCGGCGTCTTGCCCATAAAGGCGATATTAGCGGCTACGCGCAGATAGAAATCTTCCGCCCGGTTCAGTGGAAAAGCATTGCCCTGCGGATCGGTTATCGCCCGGTCGCCGAAGCCGGGCAGATGGAGCCGTTTTGCTACCGCAATACAAAATGCTTCCATTGAGACAGGTTGCCCGTCCGCCGTTCGGTGAGTGGCGGGGGCGACAACTGGCCAGCGGGCGGTAGTGGCTTTACTGGCTACGCCGCCCCAGGGCGCCGTAAAGCCCCAGCTCTCAAAATTGTGCGTGTCCGGCACAATGTAATCCGCCAGCGCCGTCGTTTCATTCATAAAGGCGTCAATTGCGATAAAGAGCGGCAGTCGGCGAGGGTCTTTTAGCTTTTCTTCCGCGACGGCGCGTAGACCGGGAACACCGTAAAACGGGTTGCTCATATTGGAAATCCAGGCTTTAAGCGGATAAGGATAGCCTTCGAGCGCGGAGGTCAACAGTTCGGTAAGCTGGCCTGCCACAAAGGGATACCACGGCGCTTTGGCTGGATAAGGGGATTGCCCGCCGGCAATTTTGTCGCGGTATTCTTCCGATGCTTCATAAGCGGTTTTGCTACGGGCAATACTTAACCCGGACGGTTTCACTTTTCCGGCAAAACTGTTCATGTTGTAGCGGGGGCCGTCGCTAACGCCGTTGAATTTGCCGCCGCCGACAAAGACGCCGCCGGACAAGCTGAGGTTGCCGATCAGCGCGTTAAGCATCATGACCGACCAGGCGTTATAAAACCCATTGCCGGCCATCATGCCGCCGTGACTGATGACCGCGGCTTTACGTCCGTGACCGGTAAAGGTTTCCGCCAGCGCGATAATTTGCGCTTCCGGCACGCCGCACTGTTCGCTGTATTGCGCCAACGAGAGCTTTTCTGCCGCCTCTTTCAGGCGTTGCAACCCGCTCTTCACCGTGACCCGTTGGCCGTCGGCGAGCGTAACGTACTGCGTCACGAAAAGCCGTGCCTGTCGGCAAGTGGAGGCATCGACCAACTCGCCGTCGGTATTCAGTACGACAGGGGTCTCTTCGCCATCGGGCGTAAGATGGCGTAGCGTCAGGTGTTGTCCGGCAAGCGTCGGCAGTTCATCCGCAATGACCAGGTGCGTGGCGTTGGTCCAACTTTGCTCGCCGGCCTGCTGCATCGCCTGTACGCCGGGAATCGCCAGATAATCAGCATTATAACGTTGATTATCCATGATCCAGCGGATCATTCCCATTGCCAGCGCCGAATCGCTGCCGGGCATGACCGGTTGCCAGCGACCGCGAGGATCGGCGAGCACCGTTGATAAGGGGAGGGCGGGGGCGACCACGACGTATTGAAAATTCTCACGCAGCCGGGCGCTCGCCAACTGACGCGCCTGGCGTTTAAAGGGATTACCGGACTGTGCCGGGGAGGTGCCCATAAAGAGCGCAAACTCCACGTTTTCCCAGTCGGGTTTGACATGCGGGTTTTTATCCAGATCGCCCATCAGCGCCCCGGAGCCGGCCCGGTAAGCTAGTCCACAGTAGGCGCCATGCGCGCCGAAATTCTTGCTGCCGAAGCTATTTAGCGCAAAACGACGCAGAAACGCATCGCGGCCTTCGTCGCTGGTATTCGTGACCAGTAACTGATTGGTTTTGGGCCCGAAACTGGGATGCTTTGCGTCAATTGGCGTATCCGGCGCATGAATAGCGCGCAGTCCGTCCACATGACCTTCGCCAAACAGATCGCCGCCTTCCACGACTTCTTCAATAAGCTGCTCAAAGCTGATGCGTTGCCATTTCCCTTCTCCGCGTTTACCCACGCGTTTCATTGGTTCAAGCAGTCGCAGCGGACTGTACAGGCTTTCCAGCAGCGTGGCGCCGCGCGCGCAGGCGGTTGAGCGGGCGTCAAGACCGCTTTCTCCCGCCAGTTGCTCCATGGCTTCGCTAAAAGGCACGGATGAGTCAATCGGGTGTTCCTGCGACAAGGGGTGATAGGGATTGCCGGCGATGCGTATCACTTTGCCATCGGCATTAACCCGGGCGCGGATACCGCACTGTGTCCAACAGCCGAAGCATTGCGTCATGGCGATGGTTTGTTGTGGATTTTGCTGCCAGTGCGTTTGCGCCTGCGCCTCCGGAATTAACGCATTGCCAAAGATGCGGTCGCGCGTTACCTTGCCGGACGTCCCGTTTAACAGGCCATCAATTGCGCGTTTCGCCACATCACGGTAGCTCAGACCAAAAGTGACCATCCCACCGACGGCGAGACCGACTTTTAGCCACTGACGACGGGTTAAATTAGCCATGTTGTAATCTCCTGGTGAGTCCGTTCAGCGTTTCACGAATAATAATCAGTAGCGCTATCCACAGGCCGAAGGTGCCGAGAATAGCCAGCCAGCCATCCGTTCCGCCTGGTAACGAGTAAGGGTTAAATTGCGCGTTGAACTTGGGTACGGTTTGTACCTGAATCAACAATGTCCAGCGCATCAGCCAACATAGCGCCAGCGCGCTCAGAACCAGCAGGACGCGTCTTAGTTGCGATAACGGATGACGTAGCGCCAGGCTACAGAACAGCAGCGTGAATACCCACAGCGCTAGCCAGCCGACAGCGTAATATTTGGCTGACAGGGCGACAGTAATCCACTGACGGATTGCCGTGCCGGAAAGCGTATCGCCGCTAACCCACATGGCCACAACCAGCCCCAGCGCCGCCAGCGTCCAGATTTGTCCCCACAATATTTTTGGCAGCCTTACCGAGTCGCGTCGGGCGGCGACAATCATCAGCGCGAAGAACGCCTGTAAGGCGCTAAGAAACATCGCCACGGGGAAGGCGTAGCTAAACCAGATTGGACGCGCCAGCACAACGGAGACTTCGCGGCCGGTATAAATCAACAGGCCCACCGCGCAAAGTGCGCTGGCTAACGCCAACCATTTAGTGACGTTGTAACTTTTATTGAATAATCGTTTTATCTGCTGCGCCAGGAACCACAGAGCGAGAAACCCGGTAAACAGCGGCAGGAACAACGCTCCCCAGGGCATCCACGACCAGGGCGTCGGCCAGGCATAGAAATGCCAGACGCGGGCGGTCTGGTGCAGATCCGCCGTCAACGCCAGCGGTGCGGTAATCGCACAGGTAATGGCAATCAGTAATGCCCGATTTTCTTCTGTTGCGGCGTCTTTTTTCCGCCAGTGAAGATAACAGGCAAACAGTGCGGCGCAGGCGGCAATACCAATAAAAAAGAAATATTGTACCGCCCACGGCAGCCAGCTAATGTCCTGCGGGTGAGCCAGCACTTCTTCAATGATGAGTGAATGCGTCATTCAGACCTCCTGCCAAAGCGCGGGCTGCGCACGGCCCATTAATGGGGTGACAAAGGCGTCGTCCAGACCCAGGTAGAAAACATGGGGCGACGTGCCGTTTTCCGGCTTTAATACCTTGATAGCGTCGCGATGTTGATGAAGCATGGTGGCGATGCGGCTATGGGGATCTTTGATATCGCCAATAATACGCGCGCCGCCGACGCAGGACTCTACGCAAGCGGGTAACAGTCCGGCTTCCAGACGATGGACGCAAAACGTGCATTTATCGGCAGTTTGCGTTTCATGATTGATAAATCGGGCGTCGTAAGGACACGCCTGGACACAATAGGCGCAGCCGACGCAGCGTTTGTTATCCACCACCACAATGCCGTCTTCCCGCTGAAAGGTGGCTTGTACCGGGCAGACCGGCACGCAGGGGGGGTTATCGCAATGGTTGCACAGACGCGGCAATAGCACATTCGTGACTTCCTGACTACCTTCACGCTGGACCTGGTATTGGTTCACGGTCGTACGAAACGCGCCCTGCGGCGTTTGGTTTTCAATAGTGCAACTTACGGTACAGGACTGACAGCCGATACAACGCCGCAGGTCGATAAGCATGGCGTAACGGTGTCGGGGAGAGCCTTCATGCCGCTCCGGCGAAAAAGGAAATTTCGCTTCAGCCAGCGGAACCAGCGAGGCGCCAGCGGTCAGGACGCCGAGCTGCTGGAGAAATTGCCGTTTACTGCTGTCCATATTGACTCCCGTCCACATTGCCAACAATGAAACATTTGTCACGATGTTGGTTCATGTGTAATGAATAAAAAATGTTGATGATTTACAGTGTAAAAATCGAGACGGGGTGCGCTCTATTGTGGTTAACCACATACCCGGCTTGTTGTTGATCTAAAACAACATAATTGACAGGGATATTGGGGTGAGAGGTAAAACCGTAAGGCGCCTGGCGGTGTTGGCGGCAGTAGGGCTACTTTGTCATGGCGCGTGGGCAGGGACGTGGAATATCGGTATTTTGGCCATGCGCGGCGAGGCGTCTACGCGTAGCCACTGGCAACCGTTGGCAAAGACATTAAGCCAACAGCTTCCAGGCGAAACCTTTCACATCCAGCCGCTGGATCTGCATCAAATGCAGGAGGCCGTTAACCAGGGAACCGTGCAGTTTGTGATAACCAACCCGGCTCAATTTGTCCAACTGAACAGCCATGCGCCGCTGCGCTGGTTAGCTTCCCTGCGCTCCACGCGCGATGGGAAAGCGGTGAGTAATGTTATTGGCAGCGTGATTTTGACCCGGCGCGATAGCGGCATCACCACGGCGCATGATCTCATCGGTAAGACAGTCGGCGCGATTGATGCTCAGGCGTTTGGCGGCTATTTATTAGGCTATAAAGCGCTCAGCGACGCGGGCTTACGCCCGGAGCGCGATTTTCATCTTCGTTTTACCGGATTTCCTGGCGATGCCTTAGTCTATATGCTGCGCGAAAAAGCGGTGCAGGCGGCAATTGTGCCAGTGTGCCTGTTAGAAAATATGGATCAGGAAGGATTGATTAATAAAAAGGACTTTATCGCGCTGCTTTCCCGACCGACGCCCCTGCCTTGCTTAACCAGTACGCCGTTATATCCTGACTGGTCGTTCGCGGCGCTACCTGCGGTAAGCGATGCGTTGGCGGATCGCGTAACGCGAGCGCTATTCAACGCGCCCGCCGCCGCGTCATTTCACTGGGGCGCGCCAGCGTCGACCAGTCAGGTGGAAGCGTTGCTGCGTGATGTTCGTCAGCACCCTCAGCAGCGTCGACTGTGGCTGGATGTCAAAAGTTGGTTAATCCAGCACCAGCTAATGGTCGGCGGCGTGATTCTGGCGTTCCTGTTGCTCACGCTCAATTATATTTGGGTCATGCTGCTGGTGCGTCGACGTGGAAAGCAACTGGAACGTAATAGCGTAGTCCTTCATCAGCATGAGCGGGCGCTGGAAACCGCCCGGCAAATGAGCGTGTTGGGTGAAATGACCTCCGGGTTTGCCCATGAGCTTAATCAGCCGCTTTCCGCGATTCGACATTATGCCCAGGGGTGCCTGATTCGACTGCGCGTTGCAGATGAAC
This sequence comes from Salmonella sp. 741265073_HBA, assembly GCF_046569105.1. NCBI lineage: Bacteria > Pseudomonadati > Pseudomonadota > Gammaproteobacteria > Enterobacterales > Enterobacteriaceae > Salmonella > Salmonella sp. 741265073_HBA. The sequence goes on from NZ_JBKFRY010000001.1 coordinate 384,773, forward strand.
AGCATCCCTTGCTGCCGGCGCTGGAGCAGATTGACCAGCAGGCGCAACGCGGTGCGGATACTCTGCGTAACCTGCGTCACTGGGTCAGCCAGGCGCAGGGCAACCCGGTGCTAACCGAAGCGTGGAAGGCCATAGCCATTCGCGAGGCGATTGATCATGTCTGGCAATTGTTGCGTATGGCGCAACAGTTTCCGACAGTGACTCTGCATACCGAGGTTAGCGCTGCGCTGCGCGTAACGCTGCCGTCAATGCTGCTGGAACAGGTGCTGGCGAATATCATTCTTAATGCGGCTCAGGCGGGCGCCACCCATTTATGGGTCGTTGCTGAACATACTGAAAACGGCATCAGCATCGTTTTACAGGATAACGCCGGGGGAATCGATGAGGCGCTATTACGTCAGGCGTTTCAGCCGTTTATGACAACCCGCAAAGAGGGGATGGGCTTAGGGCTGGCGATTTGCCAGCGGCTGGTGCGGTATGGGCGGGGCGATATCAGCATCAGGAACCACACCGCGCCGGACGGTCTGTCGGGAACGGTGGTCACGATACATTTCTTACATGAACATGGGGGCAGGGATGGCGACAATTCATCTACTGGATGATGATACGGCGGTCACTAACGCGTGCGCGTTTTTACTGGAAAGCCTGGGATATGACGTAAAATGCTGGACGCAGGGGGCGGATTTTTTGGCGCAGGCCAGTCTGTATCAGGCCGGGGTCGTATTACTGGATATGCGAATGCCGGTACTGGATGGGCAGGGCGTTCATGATGCGTTGCGCCAGTGCGGAAGTACCCTGGCGGTTGTTTTTCTTACCGGGCATGGCGATGTACCGATGGCCGTGGAGCAGATGAAACGCGGCGCCGTCGATTTTCTGCAAAAACCGGTATCGGTAAAACCGCTACAGGCGGCGCTGGAGCGTGCGCTGACGGTTTCATCGGCAGCGGTGGCGCGCCGTGAGATTATACTGTGTTACCAGCAGTTGACGCCGAAAGAGCGTGAGCTGGCCAGCCTGGTGGCAAAAGGATTTATGAACCGTGAAATTGCGGAAGCGATGAATATCGCGGTGCGTACCGTAGAGGTGCACCGCGCCAGAGTCATGGAAAAAATGCAGGCCGGTAGTCTGGCGGAACTGATTAGGCGTTTCGAAAAAATGGCCTCGCCAGAGACCAGAATACGAACAACGTATGAGCCATGAATAATAAACCGCGTTATTTCTTTGATTTGCATCAAATTTTGTTTAATAGAGAAGACTGTTATATTCTGTTGGTTTGAGCTGGCGACGAGTAAAACGTATGACAAAACCGACAAAAGATGACGAACTGTACCGCGAGATGTGCCGGGTGGTGGGCAAGGTCGTGCTGGAAATGCGCGATCTGGGGCAGGAGCCTAAATATATTGTTATTGCGGGCGTGTTAAGAACCGCGCTGGCGAATCAACGCATCCAACGTAGCGCGTTAGAAAAACAGGCTATGGAAACCGCGATTAACGCTCTGGCGCGGTCATAGCCGCTATCAGGGGGGCAATAACGAAATCGCCTTTGAATTGTCGCGATTGTCACCATGGCGGGCGGGTTGCCCGCCATTAGCGATGCGCAGGGTTATCAGTTGATGGCTAAGCGCAGCCCTAATGTATCAGGGTACGGCTCAAAATAATTCTGGCTGCGTAGATAGTCATCTGGATGTTCCGCCAGATAGTGCTTCAGCAGCGTTAACGGTGCCAGGATAGGTAGTCGGCCCGCCCGGTAGCCGAGAATCACCTCGCGTAATTCCGCGCGTTGCCTGCTGTTCAACGCGCGGTGAAAATAGCCCTGGATATGCATCAGCACATTGGTGTGATTTTTACGTGAAGCGGGGTGTCGCAGGATAGCCATCAGTTTTTCTCTGTATCGGACAAAGAAGGCATCCAGATCGTCCCACTCATGCAGACGCGCGACGAAAGGGCCAATTTCGCGGTAGCCGGCCTGGTGGTGGGCGAGAAGCTGAAGTTTGTATCGGCTATGAAACGCGAGCAAACTGTGACGACTCAAGCCCTGCGCGCGTAGCGCATTTAATTCATGTAGCGCGAAGATACGTGCGATGAAATTCTCGCGTAGTACCGGATCGTGCAGGCGACCATCTTCCTCTATCGGCAGCCAGGGATATTTCTCCATCATCGCGGCGGTAAACAGCCCCGTGCCAGCTTTGTGGCCCCTGTTACCCTTTTCATCATACAGGCGAACGCGCTCCATTCCGCAACTGGGCGATTTTGCACACACAATAAACCCCGCCAGTTCGCCTATTGTTGGCAGAAACCGATCGGCAAAGGCATTCATTCGCTCGGTGACGTCATCGTGCGGGGCATGGCTATAGCGCATCCGAATGTCGCCGCAGGTCGTCTGGATAAGACGCAGCGCAGGGCGAGGCACGGGCAGGCCGATTGCCACCTCCGGGCAGATCGGTTTGTAGTCCACCCACGGTGCCAGAGAGTTCATGACAAAATCCATACGCTTATGTCCGCCATCAAAGCGTACCGCGGCGCCAGTCAGACATCCGCTAATGCCGACTACGGGTTTGTTATTCATGATTCCCCCTTATTGAAAGTACGACGACTGACGCCAATGGCGCAAAATGTTATCTCACGCTGATTTAAAACTTACACAACTTTGTTTTTTTGTCTAAGTTTTCGCGGGGATTTTTTTTGACGTAGTTAAATATCAATAAGATAGAATGAGGGGAAGAAATCTATTTCAGCGCTTATAGTGTGATAACCTCCAGCGAAGCGACCACGTTGCGCCACTGGGCAAGCTGTTTTTTCTGCCCGGCAGTGAGCTTTCCGGTGGTCACCAGGAACCATTTTCTCTGGGCGAACAGCTCGGGCGCCAGCATGGCTGGTGGAGAGGGAAGCACATTGAGCCGCAGCTCTTGTCCGGTACGAGTCAACGCTTCCAGCCAGATTTCACAGTGATCCGAGAGATGCCATCCGCTAATAAATGCATTGTTGCCAGGCGCTTTTCTGTCGCCTTCAAGGCAAAAAGAGGTGTAGGCAATAATGATGCCATCCAGTATTTCGCGCAGCGTCATCACGGCGGGAAGGTGCGCGGACACTTTGCTGCGCAACGGACGCAATAAATGGGTCACCAGTTCTGCGCGGGGATATTCCCGGCCACAGTCATAAATCAACTGCCGCAGCGCGTCAATTCGCCCTTCGTGGAGATGTTGAAGCATCGTCTCCTGGATCGTTATCCAGTTATCGCCCAGGCGAATGACCGGACGCGACAGTAAGGGTTTGACCTGGCTTATCGGTACGCCTTTTCTCACCCAGTCGAGGATGCTAAGCGCTTGTCGAATATCGTCATCGCTGTATAAGCGATGTCCGCCATCAGTACGCTGCGGTTTCAATAAACCATAGCGTCGCTGCCATGCCCTTAGCGTGGCGGCATTGATACCGCATAGTCTGGCAAATTCGCCGATAGAATACGACATGGTAAAGCCCGTTAAATAAGGGGATTCTACTATATCATGATTAAATGAAGACTAAGGTAGTGATAAATGGTGCGGCATACCAGGGCATCCGTATGGATTTTGTCGATGATGAGCAATACTGCGTGGCGTAAGGCTCATCAAAATATGACCAATGCTTAATACCATCGGATGCCCCTGGTTAATACTCTATTAACCTCATTCTTCGGGCGCAGTTAAGTAACTCTGTCACTTTATGAACCTGTAGCTTTCTCATCATATTCATCCGATGTGTTTCGACGGTTTTTATACTGATATGTAGTTTTTCGCTGATCCCATGATTGGTATACCCCTCGTCAATAAGTTTAAGAACCTGACGCTCGCGCAAAGTAAGCAGTTGATGATTGGTCGTGTCAGCCTTTAATTCAGCCAGGATAGCTTCCCGATTCAACGTCGGGTCAATGTAACGCTTGTTTACTGCGACTGTTTGCAATGCCGCTAACAGAACTTGCTGACTACTGCTTTTTAAAACATAGCCATTAGCACCTGCGGCTAAAGTTTTAATGGTCATATACTCTTGTTGGTATGCTGTGTAAACCAGAATATTCATTGCTGGCCAACGCTGATGTAATTGGGGAATGATATCCAGGCCATTGATGCCAGGTAAGCTAAGATCAAGGATAAGTATGTCAGGCTCGTATGCGCAACAGGCATTATAAACCTCAAGACCATTTTTAACATGTTCTACAATTTTAAAATGAGGCCAGGGTAGTAAGGCATTCATAATGCCGTTAATGATGATTTCATGATCGTCTACTAATAAGATCTTATATTCTTTCATTTTGCTGCCCTCGCGAAAATTAAGATAATATTAAGTAATGGTGTAGTTTTTGAAGATCATACGTATTTTCTGGCGTAAGTCGGTTAGTTCCTCCAGCGCGATGATTTTCCCCATTTTTACGCGATTCTCAATGTCTATGACATAACATACCAATTCAGTCTGCCCTATTTGACCTAAACAGCCTTTTAATGTGTGAATTAACTGATCGATTTTTTTTCCAGCCGATATGGCATTTTCAATATCAGCCAGCAAGAGGTCCAGTGATTGGAAAATCTTGCTATTAATGACCATATCATCTGTCGCCAGTAGCGCTGAGCAGCGACTCGGATCCTGCTCCTGTAGCTCTATATTTCGCAAAAGTTGATATTCTGCGGCAATACTGATATAGCGAGCTAAGGTAGCCAATGTCACTGGTTTGGTAATGTAATGATGAATCCCATTTTTTTTACAACGATGAATATCTTCTGTCGCTACGCTAGCGGATAGCGCCACAAACATGCAGTCAGGATCTAAATTATTCGGCTCATCGTGCCATAATTGTACACATTCAATACCATCTATTTCTGGCATTCTAATGTCAATCAGTACTAAATCGAATCGCTGCTGTTGTGATAAAGTCAGAGCCTCGTTACTACTGGCGGCAATAGTGACGTGTTGGCCCAGGCTGACAAGCATTTTGCCGATGATATCCCGATTAATATCGGCATCATCAACCAAAAGAATCTGCAACTGCCAGGGTGGTAACAAATTATTTATTACTGGCATATTTGGTGTACACAATATTAACTGTTGCGCCAGGTCGTAGAGTTTTCCGGGGAAATACAAAAGCTCAGCGTTGAGAAGCGCATTTTGCTGGTGGGGTGGTTCGCCGCGTATTCCCCAGCAAGCCAGTTGCCGATGCAGGCAGAAAGGCGCTGACAGCGTCCCTTTAATTGGTTGAGGCGGTTGGTATTCTTGTAAGGGTAATACTAGCGAGAAACAGGTTCCAACCCCGGGGACACTTTTTAGTGTCAGGTTACCGCCCATCATTTTAGCCAGGCTTGACGCAATAGTCAGTCCAATTCCTGTACCTTGCGAATTTGTGTCTGCTTGATAAAAAGCAGTAAAGATTTGAGACTGCTGCTGTATTTCAATCCCTTTACCGCTATCGCTAACCAGAAATATTAATTGTTCCTCATGACGCTTGACCGTCAGACGTATCCCTCCTGTTTCAGTAAATTTTACCGCGTTCCCGAGTAAATTAACCAAAATTTGCCGTAAACGGATACTGTCGGTATGAAAATAGAGAGGGACATGTTGACCGACAAAAGTACGTAATGACAGTTTTTTGCTTTGCGCTGGCCCCTGGATGGTTTGCATTGCCTGGTCCAGTAACGGCAGTAACGCTGTTTCTTCCATATGTAATGTGAAATGACCAGACTCGATGCGTGAAAAATCCAGCAGATTATTAATAATAGCTAACAAAGACAGTGTACAATTCCTGGCGGTATCAGCTAATCCTTGCTGCTCTATGTTTAAAGGGGTGGTTTGTAATAATTCAATCGCACCGAGTACGCCATTCATCGGAGTACGTAACTCATGGCTTATTACCGTAAGATGAATGCTTTTACGTTTGTTAGCTTGCTCAGCGCGTTTTTTTGCTTCATTTAGCGCCTGGGTGCGCTCTGCAACTTTGTTTTCCAGATTGTCGTATTGGACTTGTAGAGTATCAAGCAGTTGGTTAAAAGCACCGGCAATACTATCTAATTCATCCAGTCGTTGTGCTGGTAAACGTGTGCTCAGCGGTGCAGTTGCGGTTTTATTAATGATATCGACAAAACGCCATAACGGTTTGGCCAGTGAGCGATGTAGTAACCAACAAAAAGCCGACGTCATCAACACCAATGCTGTTAATGTAAAGGGGATTTGTTGAAGGATAGTTTTTAAGATGCGATTATGTAGATTACCGTATGGGTACAGCGTAATCAGACTCCAGCCGGGGCCATGCAAAGTTGTGCGTAATATCAGAAATCCAGGAATTTGCTGCCATCCATCATGCAGCGTTACATTTTCTAACTGTGTACGTATTTTTTGCGGGATGTATGAAAACGGCAATAAGTGGTTGTTTTGATCCAGCCATACTCGAATACTATCATCTAATGACAGGTGGCTCTTAGTAATGAGATCAGGAAGTTTAACCATCACCCCAAAAAATACGCCTTGCTGATCGGCAACCGCAACGGAAGCGTGCCATCCTTTGCCGTTTATGTATTCTGGTTCACTCCAGTAAAACCCGGCATGGGTTGGGTATAAAGGAAAGCTTTTTCGCGTTAAAGGCTGTAGAGTTGAATAATCTGAAGAGTTATCAGTAGATAATACCGAAATCTCATTTTTATGGTTAAGAATAAAACTATCGCGACGAAAGCTTTTTTCATCGATATCAGCGGACTGCAGAAAGAGACGGTGCTTCTCTCCGTTTAGCGTCGGCGTGCAATTTGAAGGACCGACAGACAGATGCCGGCTCACCTCAGGGAAAATATCGTTATGATGAATCTCAGTCGCTAATGAGCATTGATACATTAAATTTTTAGCGTCACGCTCAGCCTCTTCAAATCGTTGATTGCTTAGTACAATATTCATCTCGGATAGAGCGGATAAGTCCTCTATTATATGCTGCCGTTTCTGAACCATTGATATATAAGCTGCAGTAAGCACAGATAGCAGCCAAATAATTATTGTTGTTAATAAAAATAAAAATGTTAGCCTGATTACTAAAGATGTTTGCAGCGTATTCTTGGGATTCAGCAAATTCATAATGCTTTCCTTCTGTTGCCTGTTGCAAAATCTTTGGTACTTGATCACTATCGCAGTACATATAGTTTCATCAGAAGATTAATCGATGGTGTTATCATTAGGAAGATAAATTTCTTCATATATAACCCAGTCGATGACTACAATTAATTTTTAATAAGGCGGTGATGTAAAAACATCGTAACAGTTTATTTAATAAATAATTTTTCAAATTGTAATTTTTTGTGTCAATACTGAAAGTGTAATTGTGAATTTATCGGAAAATCCGAATGATAGAATCGCCTGTGACAAGGTATATGTAGACAGCATCCTGATATTGTACAAGAAGAGTATAGTCGAAATAAATGTGAATCAGGCTTTTTACGGATGTGGTTGTGAGCGAATTTGATAGAAACTCCCATTTATGTCTGAGGAGGGATTCATGCTGGCAGTTTTAAAAGGCATTCCATTAATTCAGGATATCAAGGCCGAAGGTAATAGCCGATCCTGGATAATGACTATTGATGGGCATCCTGCCAGAGGAGAAATTTTCTCAGAAGCATTTTCTATTTCTTTGTTCTTAAATGACCTGGAAAGCTTACCTAAGCCTTGTCTTGCCTATGTGACACTACTGCTTGCAGCACACCCGGATGCCCATGATTATGCTATACAGCTCACAGCGGATGGGGGATGGTTAAACGGTTATTATACCACAAGTAGTAGCTCTGAGCTTATTGCTATTGAGATAGAAAAACACCTGGCTTTAACTTGCATTTTAAAAAATGTAATACGCAATCACCATAAACTTTATTCGGGTGGGGTATAAAATGGTAGTAAATAAACATTTAATCTTAATTTTACTATTTATACTCAATACGGCAAAGAGTGATGAGTTATCATGGAAAGGTAATGACTTCACCCTTTATGCCAGACAAATGCCATTAGCAGAGGTTTTACATCTGCTCTCAGAGAACTATGATACGGCTATTACTATTAGCCCATTGATAACCGCTACATTTAGTGGGAAAATTCCGCCTGGACCACCGGTCGATATTTTGAATAACCTGGCAGCACAATATGATTTGCTTACCTGGTTTGATGGCAGCATGTTATATGTATATCCTGCATCGTTATTAAAACATCAGGTTATCACTTTCAATATTTTATCTACTGGACGGTTCATTCATTACTTACGCAGCCAGAATATCCTTTCATCACCGGGATGCGAGGTTAAAGAAATTACCGGTACCAGAGCTGTGGAGGTGAGCGGTGTTCCCAGTTGCCTGACTCGTATTAGTCAATTAGCTTCGGTGTTGGATAATGCGTTAATCAAACGAAAAGACAGTGCGGTGAGTGTAAGTATATACACGCTTAAGTATGCCACTGCGATGGATACCCAATACCAATATCGCGATCAGTCCGTCGTGGTTCCAGGGGTCGTGAGTGTATTGCGTGAGATGAGTAAAACCAGCGTACCGGCGTCATCGACGACCAATGGTTCACCCGCTACACAGGCATTGCCCATGTTTGCTGCCGACCCACGCCAGAATGCAGTGATCGTTCGTGATTATGCGGCCAATATGGCCGGGTATCGGAAACTCATCACAGAATTAGATCAACGCCAGCAGATGATAGAGATTTCGGTGAAAATTATCGATGTTAATGCTGGAGATATTAACCAGTTAGGCATCGACTGGGGAACGGCAGTGTCGCTGGGTGGCAAGAAAATTGCGTTCAATACAGGTTTGAATGACAGTGGTGCTAGCGGTTTTTCAACGGTAATCAGCGATACCTCAAACTTTATGGTGCGTTTGAATGCCCTGGAAAAAAGCTCTCAGGCTTATGTACTTTCCCAGCCATCTGTGGTGACTTTAAATAATATCCAGGCTGTGCTGGATAAAAATATTACTTTCTATACCAAACTGCAGGGAGAAAAAGTGGCTAAACTTGAATCCATCACTACGGGTTCTTTGTTGCGCGTTACACCTCGCTTGTTAAATGACAATGGCACGCAAAAAATAATGCTTAATCTTAATATTCAGGATGGACAACAAAGTGATACGCAAAGCGAAACAGATCCGCTACCCGAAGTGCAAAATTCTGAAATTGCTTCGCAAGCCACATTATTGGCCGGACAAAGTCTATTGCTGGGAGGGTTTAAACAAGGTAAACAAATCCACTCGCAAAACAAAATCCCTTTATTGGGCGATATTCCTGTCGTAGGTCATTTGTTTCGCAATGATACGACTCAAGTACATAGTGTAATCAGGCTTTTTTTGATTAAAGCCTCAGTAGTAAATAATGGCATATCTCATGGTTAATCCAAAGAGCTCCTGGAAAATACGTTTTTTAGGTCACGTTTTACAAGGCCGGGAAGTATGGCTGAATGAAGGTAACCTGTCACTGGGGGAGAAAGGATGCGATATTTGTATTCCGCTTACTATAAATGAAAAAATTATTCTGAGAGAACAGGCAGATAGTTTATTTGTTGATGCCGGGAAAGCCAGAGTTAAAGTTAACGGTCGCAGATTTAATCCAAATAAGCCGCTACCATCCAGTGGGGTTTTGCAGGTTGCGGGAGTGGCTATCGCGTTTGGTAAACAGGATTGTGAACTTGCTGATTATCAAATACCCGTTTCCAGATCAGGCTACTGGTGGTTGGCTGGCGTATTCTTGATTTTTATCGGTGGAATGGGGATCCTGTTAAGTATTAGTGGTCAGCCTGAAACGGTAAATGACTTACCTTTGCGGGTTAAGTTTTTATTAGACAAAAGCAATATTCATTATGTGCGGGCGCAATGGAAAGAAGATGGCAGCCTGCAGTTGTCCGGTTATTGCTCGTCAAGCGAACAGATGCAAAAGGTGAGAGCGACTCTCGAATCATGGGGGGTCATGTATCGGGATGGTGTAATCTGTGATGACTTATTGGTACGAGAAGTGCAGGATGTTTTGATAAAAATGGGTTACCCGCATGCTGAAGTATCCAGCGAAGGGCCGGGGAGCGTGTTAATTCATGATGATATACAAATGGATCAGCAATGGCGTAAGGTTCAACCATTACTTGCAGATATTCCCGGGTTATTGCACTGGCAGATTAGTCACTCTCATCAGTCTCAGGGGGATGATATTATTTCTGCGATAATAGAGAACGGTTTAGTGGGGCTTGTCAATGTTACGCCAATGCGGCGCTCTTTTGTTATCAGTGGTGTACTGGATGAATCTCATCAACGCATTTTGCAAGAAACGTTAGCAGCATTAAAGAAAAAGGATCCCGCTCTTTCTTTAATTTATCAGGATATTGCGCCTTCCCATGATGAAAGCAAGTATCTGCCTGCGCCAGTGGCTGGCTTTGTACAGAGTCGCCATGGTAATTACTTATTACTGACGAATAAAGAGCGTTTACGTGTAGGGGCATTGTTACCCAATGGGGGAGAAATTGTCCATCTGAGTGCCGATGTGGTAACGATTAAACATTATGATACTTTGATTAACTATCCATTAGATTTTAAGTGAGTGGAAAATGACAACTTTGACCCGGTTAGAAGATTTGCTGCTTCATTCGCGTGAAGAGGCCAAAGGCATAATTTTACAATTAAGGGCTGCCCGGAAACAGTTAGAAGAGAACAACGGCAAGTTACAGGATCCGCAGCAATATCAGCAAAACACCTTATTGCTTGAAGCGATCGAGCAGGCCGAAAATATCATCAACATTATTTATTATCGTTACCATAACAGCGCACTTGTAGTGAGTGAGCAAGAGTAAAGTAAAAATATCTTAGAGCCTATCCCACCAGGCGTTAATTGGCGCAGCCAGTTTGGACACGGATAGCGCGCAAAAACCGGAGCGTACACGTAGTACGTGAGGATTTTGAGCACTGCCCAGGTCCAAAATGGCAAGTAAAATAGCCCTAATGGGATAGTGGGATAGGCTCTTAGTTAGCACGTTAATTATCTATCGTGTATATGGAGGGGAATGATGATAAAGAAAAAGGCTGCGTTTAGTGAATATCGTGATTTAGAGCAAAGTTACATGCAGCTAAATCACAGTCTTAAAAAGTTTCACCAAATTCGGGCTAAGGTGAGTCAACAGCTTGCTGAAAGAGCAGTGAGCCCCAAAAAGAGCAGAGAGACAGAGAGTATTCTTCATAACCTATTTCCACAAGGCGTTGCCGGGGTTAACCAGGAGGCCGAGAAGGATTTAAAGAAAATAGTAAGTTTGTTTAAACAACTTGAAGTACGACTGAAACAACTGAATGCTCAAGCCCCGGTGGAGATACCGTCAGGAAAAACAAAAAGGTAAAGCATAATGTCTTCAGGAAACATCTTATGGGGAAGTCAAAACCCTATTGTGTTTAAAAATAGCTTCGGCGTCAGCAACGCTGATACCGGGAGTCAGGATGACTTATCCCAGCAAAATCCGTTTGCCGAAGGGTATGGTGTTTTGCTTATTCTTCTTATGGTTATTCAGGCTATCGCAAACGATAAATTTATTGAAGTCCAGAAGAACGCTGAACGTGCCAGAAATACCCAGGAAAAATCAAATGAGATGGATGAAGTGATTGCTAAAGCAGCCAAGGGAGATGCTAAAACCAAAGAGGAAGTGCCTGATGACGTAATTAAATACATGCGTGAACACGGTATACTCATCGATGGTCTGACCATTGATGAATATATGGCTAAATATGGCGATCATGGGAAGCTGGATAAAGGTGGTCTACAGGCGGTCAAAGCGGCTTTGGATAACGATGCCAACCGGAATACCGATCTTATGAGTCAGGGGCAGATAACAATTCAAAAAATGTCTCAGGAGCTTAACGCTGTCCTTACCCAACTGACAGGGCTTATCAGTAAGTGGGGGGAAATTTCCAGTATGATAGCGCAGAAAACGTACTCATGAAAAAAGACCCGACCCTACAACAGGCACATGAAACGATGCGGTTTTTCCGGCGTGGCGGCTCGCTGCGTATGTTGTTGGATGACGATGTTACACAGCCGCTTAATACTCTGTATCGCTATGCCATGCAGCTTATGGATGTAAAAGAGTTCGCCGGCGCAGCGCGACTTTTTCAATTACTGACGATATATGATGCCTGGTCATTTGACTACTGGTTTCGGTTAGGGGAATGCTGCCAGGCTCAAAAACATTGGGGGGAAGCGATATACGCCTATGGACGCGCGGCGCAGATTAAGCTCGATGCGCCGCAGGCGCCGTGGGCCGCAGCGGAATGCTACCTCGCGTGTGATAACGTTTGTTATGCAATAAAAGCGTTAAAGGCCGTGGTGCGTATTTGCGGCGAGGTCAGTGAACATCAAATCCTCCGACTGCGTGCAGAAAAGATGTTACAGCAACTTTCTGACAGGAGCTAAAAAATGAATCGAATTCCCAGTAATAGCGATAGCGCCGCGGGAGTAACCGCCTTAACACATCATCACTTAAGCAATGTCAGTTGCGTTTCCTCGGGTTCGCTGGGAAAGCGCCAGCATCGCGTGAATTCTACTTTTGGCGATGGCAACGCCGCGTGCCTGTTATCAGGGAAAATTAGTCTTCAGGAGGCAAGCAATGCGTTGAAGCAACTGCTTGATGCCGTACCCGGAAATCATAAGCGTCCATCATTGCCTGACTTTTTGCAGACCAATCCCGCGGTTTTATCAATGTTGATGACGACATTAATACTCAGCGTCTTTGGTAATAACGCTCAATCGTTATGCCAACAGCTTGAGCGGGCAACTGAGGTGCAAAATGCATTACGTGATAAGCAGGTAAAGGAGTATCAGGAGCAGATCCAGAAAGCGATAGAGCAGGAGGATAAAGCGCGTAAAGCGGGCATTTTTGGCGCTATTTTTGACTGGATTACCGGCATATTTGAAACTGTGATTGGCGCCTTAAAAGTTGTGGAGGGTTTTCTGTCCGGTAATCCCGCAGAAATGGCTAGCGGCGTAGCTTATATAGCCGCAGGTTGTGCAGGAATGGTTAAAGCCGGAGCCGAAACGGCAATGATGTGCGGTGCTGACCACGATACCTGTCAGGCAATTATTGACGTGACAAGTAAGATTCAATTTGGTTGTGAAGCCGTCGCGCTGGCACTGGATGTTTTCCAGATTGGCCGTGCTTTTATGGCGACGAGAGGTTTATCTGGCGCAGCTGCAAAAGTGCTTGACTCCGGTTTTGGCGAGGAAGTGGTTGAGCGTATGGTTGGTGCAGGGGAAGCAGAAATAGAGGAGTTGGCTGAAAAGTTTGGCGAAGAAGTGAGCGAAAGTTTTTCCAAACAATTTGAGCCGCTTGAACGTGAAATGGCTATGGCGAATGAGATGGCAGAGGAGTCTGCCGAGTTTTCTCGTGAGGTAGAAAATAATATGACGCGAAGCGCGGGAAAAAGCTTTACGAAAGAGGGGGTGAAAGCCATGGCAAAAGAAGCGGCAAAAGAAGCCCTGGAAAAATATGCGCAAGAAGGGGAAAAATTTCTGTTAAAAAATTTTCGTAAGAAAGTTCTCTGGAATATGTTCAAAAAAATCCTGTATGCCTTACTGAGGGATTGTTCATTTAAAGGCTTACAGGCTATCAGATGTGCAACCGAGGGCGCCAGTCAGACGAATACTGGCGTGATTAACGCAGAGAAAACGAAGCTCGAAAAGAAAATAGAGCAATTAATAACTCAGCAACGGTTTCTGGATTTCATAATGCAACAAACGGAAAACCAAAAAAAGATGGAACAAAAACGCTTAGAGGAGCTTTATAAGGGGAGCGGTACAGCGCTTAGAGATGTATTAGATACCATTGATCACTATAGTAGCGTTCAGGCGAGAATAGCTGGCTGTCGCGCTTAATCTGAGGATAAAAATATGGAAGCGAGTAATGTAGCACTGGTATTACCAGCGCCTTCCTTGGTAACGTCTTCTTCCACTCAATCTCCCTCCGGGGAGGGAATGGGTACTGAATCAATGCTTCTGTTATTTGATGATATCTGGATGAAGCTAATGGAGCTTGCCAAAAAGTTGCGCGATATCATGCGCAGCTATAACGTAGTAAAACAACGGCTGGGCTGGGAACTACAAGTCAATGTTTTACAGACGCAAATGAAAACAATTGATGAAGCGTTTAAAGCATCAATGATTACTGCGGGTGGCGCAATATTGTCGGGAGTGCTGACGATAGGATTAGGGGCTGTAGGCGGGGAAACCGGTCTTATAGCGGGTCAAGCCGTAGGCCACACAGCTGGGGGAGTCATGAGCCTGGGGTCCGGTGTAGCGCAACGTCAAAGTGATCAAGATAAAGCGATTGCCGACCTGCAACAAAATGGGACCCAATCTTATAATAAATCCCTGATGGAAATTATGGAGAAAGCAACTGAAATTATGCAGCAAATCATCGGCGTGGGGTCGTCACTGGTCACGGTTCTTGCTGAAATACTCCGGGCATTAACGAGGTAAACATGGTGCAAGAAATAGAGCAATGGTTGCGTCGGCATCAGGTGTTTACTGAGCCTGCATATTTAGGGGAGACCGCCATATTACTTGGGCAACAGTTTATATTATCGCCTTACCTGGTGATCTATCGTATTGAGGCAAAAGAAATGATTATTTGTGAGTTCAGGCGCCTGACGCCCGGGCAACCTCGACCACAGCAATTGTTTCACTTACTGGGACTTTTACGCGGGATATTTGTGCATCACCCGCAGTTAACATGTTTAAAGATGTTGATAATCACCGACGTTCTGGATGAAAAAAAAGCCATGCTACGCAGGAAATTATTGCGCATCCTGACAGTAATGGGAGCGACCTTTACACAGCTTGATGGCGATAACTGGACAGTTTTATCCGCCGAGCATCTTATCCAGCGACGTTTTTAAATAACCTTCCTGACGTAAATCATTATCACGTGAAAATAACAATCAATAGGTATGATGATGAAAGAAGATCAGAAAAATAAAATACCCGAAGACATTCTGAAACAGCTATTATCCGTTGATCCGGAAACCGTTTATGCCAGTGGTTACGCCTCATGGCAGGAGGGGGATTATTCGCGCGCCGTAATCGATTTTAGTTGGCTGGTGATGGCCCAGCCATGGAGTTGGCGTGCCCATATTGCATTAGCTGGCACCTGGATGATGCTTAAAGAATACACGACGGCCATTAATTTCTATGGACATGCCTTGATGCTGGATGCCAGCCATCCAGAGCCGGTTTACCAAACGGGCGTCTGTCTCAAAATGATGGGGGAACCCGGGTTGGCGAGAGAGGCTTTTCAAACCGCAATCAAGATGAGTTATGCGGATGCCTCATGGAGTGAGATTCGCCAGAATGCGCAAATAATGGTTGATACTCTTATTGCTTAAATAACAGAACGAAATATGAAAATTCATATTCCGTCAGCGGCAAGTAATATAGTCGATGGTAATAGTCCTCCTTCCGATATACAAGCGAAGGAGGTATCGTTTCCTCCTCCTGAAATTCCAGCCCCAGGTACCCCCGCAGCCCCGGTGCTGCTTACGCCTGAACAAATAAGGCAGCAGAGGGATTATGCTATACATTTTATGCAATACACTATTCGTGCGCTGGGTGCGACAGTCGTGTTTGGGTTATCGGTTGCTGCAGCGGTAATTTCTGGCGGGGCAGGATTACCCATTGCTATTCTTGCGGGGGCGGCGCTCGTGATTGCTATTGGGGATGCTTGCTGTGCGTATCATAATTATCAATTGATATGTCAGCAAAAGAAGCCGTTACAAACCGCCAGTGATAGCGTTGCTCTTGTGGTCAGTGCGCTGGCCTTAAAATGTGGGGCAAGTCTTAACTGCGCTAACACCCTTGCTAATTGTCTTTCTTTATTAATACGTTCAGGAATCGCTATTTCTATGTTGGTTTTACCCCTACAGTTTCCACTGCCCGCGGCTGAAAATATAGCGGCCTCTTTGGACATGGGGAGTGTAATTACCTCCGTTAGCCTGACGGCGATAGGTGCGGTACTGGATTATTGCCTTGCCCGCCCCTCTGGCGACGATCAGGAAAATTCTGTTGATGAACTTCATGCCGATCCCAGTGTGTTATTGGCGGAACAAATGGCATCGCTCTGTCAATCTGCTACTGCACCTGCATTAATGGACAGTTCTGGTCATACATCTCGGGGAGAACCATGAAACCTGTTAGCCCAAATGCTCAGGTAGCAGGGCAACGTCCTGTTAACGCGCCTGAGGAATCACCTCCATGTCCCTCATTGCCACATCCGGAAACCAATATGGAGAGTGGTAGAATAGGTCCTCAACAAGGAAAAGAGCGGTTATTGGCCGGACTTGCGAAACGAGTGATAGAGTGTTTTCCAAAAGAAATTTTTAGTTGGCAAACGGTTATTTTGGGCGGACAGATTTTATGCTGTTCCGCTGGAATAGCATTAACAGTGCTAAGTGGTGGAGGCGCACCGCTCGTAGCCCTGGCAGGGATTGGCCTTGCTATTGCCATCGCGGATGTCGCCTGTCTTATCTACCATCATAAACATCATTTGCCTATGGCTCACGACAGTATAGGCAATGCCGTTTTTTATATTGCTAATTGTTTCGCCAATCAACGCAAAAGTATGGCGATTGCTAAAGCCGTCTCCCTGGGCGGTAGATTAGCCTTAACCGCGACGGTAATGACGCATTCATACTGGAGTGGTAGTTTGGGATTACAGCCTCATTTATTAGAGCGTCTTAATGATATTACCTATGGACTAATGAGTTTTACTCGCTTCGGTATGGATGGGATGGCAATGACCGGTATGCAGGTCAGCAGCCCATTATATCGTTTGCTGGCTCAGGTGACGCCAGAACAACGTGCGCCGGAGTAATCGTTTTCAGGTATATACCGGATGTTCATTGCTTTCAAAATTTTGCTATGTTGCCAGTATCCTTACGATGTATTTATTTTAAGGAAAAGCATTATGGATATTGCACAATTAGTGGATATGCTCTCCCACATGGCGCACCAGGCAGGCCAGGCCATTAATGACAAAATGAATGGTAATGATTTGCTCAACCCAGAATCGATGATTAAAGCGCAATTTGCCTTACAGCAGTATTCTACATTTATTAATTACGAAAGTTCACTGATCAAAATGATCAAGGATATGCTTAGTGGAATCATTGCTAAAATCTGAAGTTATTAGCGACGATGTTCGACGGTTGCTGCTGGAAATCATGTTTGCGGGCGTTAACCATAGCCTGATTTCCCAGGTACATGCGATGTTACCAGCGCTAACGGTTATTGTTCCGGATAAAAAATTACAGTTGGTATGTCTGGCATTATTGTTGGCGGGTTTAAATGAGCCGCTAAAAGCCGCGAAAATTTTATCGGATATTGATTTGCCAGAGGCTATGGCGCTGCGTCTGTTATTTCCTGCACCAAATGAGGGGTTTGAAAATTGAATATTTCTGATATGAGCACAGTGCCTGTAAGCACTCAATCTTATGTAAAGTCCTCTGCAGAACCGAGCCAGGAGCAAATTAATTTTTTTGAACAATTGCTGAAAGATGATGCATCCACCAGTAGCGCCAGTGCTTTATTACCGCAGGTTATGTTGACCAGACAAATGGATTATATGCAGTTAACGGTAGGCGTCGATTATCTTGCCAGAATATCAGGCGCAGCATCGCAAGCGCTTAATAAGCTGGATAGCATGACATGAAGGTTCATCGTATAGTATTTCTCACTGTCCTCGCGCTCTTTCTTACGGCATGTGATGTGGATCTTTATCGCTCATTGCCAGAAGATGAGGCGAATCAAATGCTGGCATTACTTATGCAGCATCATATTGATGCGGAAAAAAAACAGGAAGAGGACGGTGTTACCTTACGTGTCGAGCAGTCGCAGTTTATTAATGCGGTTGAGCTACTTAGACTTAACGGTTATCCGCATCGGCAGTTTACAACGGCGGATAAGATGTTTCCGGCTAATCAGTTAGTGGTATCACCCCAGGAAGAACAGCAGAAGATTAATTTTTTAAAAGAACAAAGAATTGAAGGAATGCTGAGTCAGATGGAGGGCGTGATTAATGCAAAAGTGACCATTGCGCTACCGACTTATGATGAGGGAAGTAACGCTTCTCCGAGCTCAGTTGCCGTATTTATAAAATATTCACCTCAGGTCAATATGGAGGCCTTTCGGGTAAAAATTAAAGATTTAATAGAGATGTCAATCCCTGGGTTGCAATACAGTAAGATTAGTATCTTGATGCAGCCTGCTGAATTCAGAATGGTACCTGATGTACCCGCGAGACAAACATTCTGGATTATGGACGTGATCAACGCCAATAAAGGGAAGGTGGAGAAGTGGTTGATGAAATACCCTTATCAGTTGATGTTATCGTTGACAGGACTGTTATTAGGAGTGGGCATCCTGATCGGCTATTTTTGCCTGAGACGCCGTTTTTGAGCCGACCTGATCCCGAGGTGTTGCAACTTTATCGTTATTTCTGGCAACCTGCTCGTTACGCTGTACCGGAATGGCTGGATAAGCTGGGTTTTCATCCTTCAAACTGCTGGCGTTATGGCGATCGGCCCGAATTGGATCGTCTTCTTGACAGAGCGTTAAATAGACTAAGGGGAAGCTCTGTTATTCCAGCCTGTTTAAATGACAGGCAAAAACGGCAGGTTCGTCTTGCGCCGCGTATATCGGCATTTGCCTTTGGGCTGGGATTATTCAAACTCAGGTGTAGTGACTATTTTATGCTACCAGAGTATCGGCAATTGCTTCTACAGTGGTTTAGCGAGGATGAGATCTGGCAGCTATATGGTTGGTTGGGGCAAAAAGATGGCAAATTACTTCCTCCGCAAGTGATGCAACAAACTGCATTGCAGATCGGTACCGCCATTCTTAATCGGGAAGCGCATGACGATGCGGTTTTACATGCGCTATTAGTATTATTACCCCCTCCGCAGCGTATACTTTGGCCGAAGACTTCTCTTACCGAGATTATCTTCATGGAGCATTTGCTATGAGTTTTACTTCACTTCCTCTGACGGAAATTAACCATAAGCTACCCGCTCGAAATATTATTGAGTCACCGTGGATAACATTACAATTAACTTTATTTGCACAAGAACAACAAGCTAAGAGAGTTTCACATGCTATTGTGAGCTCCGCTTACCGTAAGGCTGAAAAAATCATCCGAGACGCCTATCGTTATCAGCGTGAACAGAAAGTTGAGCTGCAACAAGAACTAGCGTGGTTGCGTAAAAATACGCTGGAAAAAATGGAAGTGGAATGGCTGGAACAGCATGTAAAACATTTACAAGAAGATGAAAATCAATTTCGTTCATTGGTCGATCAAGCAGCGCATCATATTAAAAATAGTATAGAACAGGTTCTGTTGGCCTGGTTCGACCAACAGTCGGTAGATAGTGTTATGTGCCATCGTCTGGCACGCCAGGCCACGGCTATGGCGGAAGAGGGAGCGCTTTATTTGCGTATTCATCCTGAAAAAGAGGCATTGATGCGTGAAACTTTTGGCAAGCGGTTTACGTTGATTATCGAGCCTGGTTTCTCTCCCGATCAGGCTGAACTTTCCTCAACACGATATGCCGTTGAATTTTCACTTTCTCGTCATTTCAACGCGTTACTGAAATGGTTACGTAATGGTGAAGATAAAAGAGGTAGCGATGAATATTAAAATTAATGAGATAAAAATGACGCCCCCTACAGCATTTACCCCTGGTCAGGTTATAGAGGAACAAGAGGTTATTTCGCCTTCAATGTTAGCTCTCCAGGAGTTACAGGAAACGACGGGGGCAGCGTTCTATGAGACGATGGAAGAAATAGGAATGGCGCTGAGTGGTAAACTGCGCGAAAGTTATAAATTCACGGATGCTGAGAAACTGGAGCGCAGACAGCAGGCTTTGCTGCGTTTGATAAAACAAATACAGGAGGATAATGGGGCAACGTTGCGTCCGCTTACTGAAGAGAATAGTGATCCTGATTTACAGAATGCGTATCAAATTATCGCTCTTGCAATGGCGCTTACTGCCGGCGGGTTGTCAAAAAAGAAAAAACGCGATTTGCAATCGCAACTGGATACGCTTACAGCGGAGGAGGGATGGGAACTTGCCGTTTTTAGTTTACTGGAACTTGGCGAAGTGGATACCGCTACGCTGTCCTCGCTGAAGCGTTTTATGCAACAGGCGATAGACAACGATGAAATGCCCTTATCGCAGTGGTTCAGACGCGTGGCAGACTGGCCGGATCGCTGTGAGCGGGTCCGTATTTTGCTAAGAGCAATAGCCTTTGAACTTAGCATATGCATCGAACCCTCGGAGCAAAGTCGTTTGGCCGCAGCATTAGTACGTTTGCGTCGTTTGTTGTTATTCCTTGGCCTTGAAAAAGAGTGCCAGCGTGAGGAGTGGATTTGCCAGTTGCCGCCTAATACATTACTGCCGCTACTACTCGATATCATTTGTGAGCGCTGGCTTTTCAGTGATTGGTTGCTTGATAGACTTACCGCTATAGTTTCTTCATCGAAGATGTTCAATCGGTTACTCCAACAACTTGATGCGCAGTTTATGTTGATACCTGATAACTGTTTTAACGACGAAGATCAACGTGAACAAATTCTCGAAACGCTTCGTGAAGTAAAGGTAAATCAGGTTTTATTCTGATACCTGGCTTTCAATATTTAGGTAAATTGGCGTTCTGGCTCATCATGAGGCGGCAGGATGGATTGGGATCTTATTACTGAACGTAATATTCAGCTTTTTATTCAATTAGCAGGATTAGCTCAACGGCCTTTAGCAACCAATATGTTCTGGCGGCAAGGACAATATGAAACCTATCTAAACTATCATAACGGTCGTATTCACTTATGTCAGATACTCAAGCAAACCTTCTTAGACGAAGATCTGCTTTTTAAAGCCTTAACTCACTGGAAACCTGCAGCGTTCCAGGGTATTCCTCAGCGATTATTTTTGTTGCGCGATGGGCTTGCAATGAGCTGTTCTCCTCCTCTTTCCAGCTCCGCCGAGCTCTGGTTACGATTACATCATCGACAAATAAAATTTCTGGAGTCGCAATGCGTTCATGGTTAGGTGAGGGAATCAGGGCGCAACAGTGGCTCAGTGTATGCGCGGGTCGGCAGGATATGGTTCTGGCGACGGTGTTATTAATCGCTATTGTGATGATGCTGTTACCTTTACCGACCTGGATGGTTGATATCCTGATTACTATTAACCTTATGTTTTCAGTGATCCTGCTCTTAATTGCTATTTATCTTAGTGACCCTCTCGATTTATCGGTATTTCCGTCTTTATTACTTATTACTACATTATATCGTTTGTCACTCACAATCAGCACATCACGGCTGGTACTGTTACAACATAATGCCGGTAATATTGTGGATGCTTTCGGTAAGTTTGTCGTAGGAGGAAATCTCACCGTTGGGTTGGTCGTATTTACCATCATTACTATCGTGCAGTTTATTGTCATTACAAAAGGTATCGAGAGGGTGGCGGAAGTTAGCGCACGTTTCTCGCTTGATGGGATGCCAGGCAAACAAATGAGTATCGATGGCGATTTGCGTGCCGGAGTTATCGATGCAGACCATGCCCGTACATTAAGACAGCACGTCCAGCAGGAAAGCCGCTTTCTCGGTGCGATGGACGGTGCGATGAAATTTGTTAAAGGCGATACGATTGCCGGTATTATTGTTGTTCTGGTGAACATTATCGGCGGTATCATTATCGCTATCGTGCAATATGATATGTCAATGAGTGAGGCTGTTCACACTTATAGCGTACTGTCAATCGGAGATGGTTTATGTGGGCAAATTCCATCGCTGCTGATTTCCCTTAGCGCGGGAATTATTGTCACCCGTGTTCCGGGTGAGAAACGCCAGAACCTGGCGACAGAGTTGAGTTCTCAAATTGCCAGACAACCTCAGTCGCTCATATTAACCGCTGTGGTTTTAATGCTCCTCGCTTTAATTCCTGGTTTTCCTTTTATCACTCTCGCTTTCTTTTCAGCGTTGTTAGCATTGCCAATTATCCTCATTCGCCGCAAAAAGTCTGTCGTTTCCGCAAATGGCGTCGAAGCACCGGAAAAAGATAGTATGGTTCCCGGCGCATGTCCTCTAATCTTACGTCTTAGCCCGACGTTACATTCTGCCGACCTGATTCGTGATATTGACGCCATGAGATGGTTTTTATTTGAGGATACCGGCGTCCCTCTCCCTGAGGTGAATATTGAGGTTTTGCCTGAACCCACCGAAAAATTGACGGTACTGCTATATCAGGAACCCGTATTTAGTTTATCTATTCCCGCCCAGGCGGATTATTTATTGATAGGCGCGGACGCTAGTGTGGTGGGTGACAGCCAGACGTTACCGAACGGGATGGGGCAGATCTGTTGGCTTACAAAAGACATGGCCCATAAGGCGCAAGGTTTTGGACTGGACGTTTTCGCGGGCAGCCAACGTATCTCTGCCTTATTAAAATGTGTCCTGCTTCGGCATATGGGAGAGTTTATTGGTGTTCAGGAAACGCGTTATCTAATGAATGCGATGGAAAAAAACTACTCTGAGCTGGTGAAAGAACTTCAGCGCCAGTTACCCATTAATAAAATCGCTGAAACTTTGCAACGGCTTGTATCAGAGCGGGTTTCTATTAGAGATTTACGTCTTATTTTCGGCACCTTAATTGACTGGGCGCCACGTGAAAAAGATGTCCTGATGTTGACAGAATATGTCCGTATCGCGCTTCGCCGTCATATTCTGCGTCGTCTTAATCCGGAAGGAAAACCGCTGCCGATTTTGCGGATAGGAGAAGGTATTGAGAACCTCGTGCGTGAATCCATTCGCCAGACGGCAATGGGGACCTATACTGCGCTGTCGTCTCGTCATAAGACGCAGATCCTGCAACTTATCGAGCAGGCGCTGAAGCAGTCAGCCAAATTATTCATTGTCACTTCTGTCGACACCCGACGTTTCTTGCGAAAAATTACAGAAGCCACCTTGTTCGACGTACCGATTTTGTCATGGCAGGAATTAGGAGAGGAGAGCCTTATACAAGTGGTAGAAAGTATTGACCTTAGCGAAGAGGAGTTGGCGGACAATGAAGAATGAATTGATGCAACGTCTGAGGCTGAAATATCCGCCCCCCGATGGTTATTGTCGATGGGGCCGAATTCAGGATGTCAGCGCAGCGTTGTTAAATGCGTGGTTGCCTGGGGTATTTATGGGAGAGTTGTGCTGTATAAAGCCTGGAGAAGAACTTGCTGAGGTCGTGGGGATTAATGGCAGCAAAGCTTTGCTATCTCCTTTTACGAGTACTATCGGGCTTCACTGCGGGCAGCAAGTGATGGCCTTAAGGCGACGCCATCAGGTTCCCGTGGGCGAAGCGTTATTAGGGCGAGTCATTGATGGTTTTG
Organism: Salmonella sp. 741265073_HBA; assembly: GCF_046569105.1. Lineage (NCBI taxonomy): Bacteria > Pseudomonadati > Pseudomonadota > Gammaproteobacteria > Enterobacterales > Enterobacteriaceae > Salmonella > Salmonella sp. 741265073_HBA. The sequence goes on from NZ_JBKFRY010000001.1 coordinate 408,202, forward strand.
GTCGTCCCCTTGATGGCCGCGAACTGCCCGAAGTCTGCTGGAAAGACTATGATGCAATGCCTCCTCCCGCAATGGTTCGACAGCCTATCACTCAACCATTAATGACGGGGATTCGCGCTATTGATAGCGTTGCGACCTGTGGCGAAGGGCAACGAGTGGGTATTTTTTCTGCTCCTGGCGTGGGGAAAAGCACGCTTCTGGCGATGCTGTGTAATGCGCCAGACGCAGACAGCAATGTTCTGGTGTTAATTGGTGAACGTGGACGAGAAGTCCGCGAGTTCATCGATTTTACACTGTCTGAAGAGACCCGAAAACGTTGTGTCATTGTTGTCGCAACTTCTGACAGACCCGCCTTAGAGCGCGTGAGGGCGCTGTTTGTGGCCACCACGATAGCAGAATTTTTTCGCGATAATGGAAAGCGAGTCGTCTTGCTTGCCGACTCACTGACGCGTTATGCCAGGGCCGCACGGGAAATCGCTCTGGCCGCCGGAGAGACCGCGGTTTCTGGAGAATATCCGCCAGGCGTATTTAGTGCATTGCCACGACTTTTAGAACGTACAGGAATGGGAGAAAAAGGCAGTATTACCGCATTTTATACGGTACTGGTGGAAGGCGATGATATGAATGAGCCGTTGGCGGATGAAGTCCGTTCACTGCTTGATGGACATATTGTGCTATCCCGGCGGCTTGCAGAGAGGGGGCATTATCCTGCCATTGACGTGCTGGCAACGCTCAGCCGCGTTTTTCCAGTCGTTACCAGCCATGAGCATCGTCAACTGGCGGCGATATTGCGACGGCGCCTGGCGCTTTACCAGGAGGTTGAGCTGTTAATACGCATTGGGGAATACCAGCGAGGAGTTGATCCAGATACTGACAAAGCCATTGATACCTATCCGGATATTTGCACATTTTTGCGACAAAGTAAGGATGAAGTATGCGGACCCGAGCTACTCATAGAAAAATTACATCAAATACTCACCGAGTGATCATGGAAACTTTGCTGGAGATAATCGCGCGGCGTGAAAAGCAATTACGCGGCAAACTTACCGTACTTGATCAGCAGCAACAGGCGATTATTACGGAACAGCAGATTTGCCAGACGCGCGCTTTAGCAGTGACTACCAGACTGAAAGAATTAATGGGCTGGCAAGGTACGTTATCTTGTCATTTATTGTTGGATAAGAAACAACAAATGGCCGGACTATTCACACAGGCGCAGAGCTTTTTGACGCAACGGCAGCAGTTAGAGAATCAGTATCAGCAGCTTGTCTCCCGGCGAAGCGAATTACAGAAGAATTTTAATGCGCTTATGAAAAAGAAAGAAAAAATTACTATGGTATTAAGCGATGCGTATTACCAAAGTTGAGGGAAGTCTTGGGTTGCCATGCCAGTCTTATCAGGATGATAACGAGGCGGAGGCGGAACGTATGGACTTTGAACAGCTCATGCACCAGGCATTACCCATTGGTGAGAATAATCCTCCTGCAGCATTGCATAAAAACGTGGTTTTCACGCAACGTTATCGTGTTAGTGGCGGTTATCTTGACGGTGTAGAGTGTGAAGTATGTGAATCAGGGGGGCTAATCCAGCTAAAAATCAATGTCCCTCATCATGAAATTTACCGTTCGATGAAAGCGCTAAAGCAGTGGCTGGAGTCTCAGTTGCTGCATATGGGGTATATAATTTCCCTGGAGATATTCTATGTTAAGAATAGCGAATGAAGAGCGTCCGTGGGTGGAGATGCTTCCAACGCAAGGCACTACCATTGGTGAGCTGACATTGAGTATGCAACAATATCCAGTACAGCAAGGGATATTATTTACCATAAATTATCATAATGAGCTGGGTAGGGTGTGGATTGCAGAACAATGCTGGCAGCGCTGGTGTGAAGGGTTAATTGGCACCGCTAATCGATCGGCTATCGATCCTGAATTGCTATATGGAATAGCTGAATGGGGGCTGGCGCCGTTATTGCAAGCCAGTGATGCCACCCTCTGTCAGAACGAACCGCCAACATCCTGCAGTAATCTACCACATCAGCTAGCGTTGCATATTAAATGGATAGTTGAAGAACATGAGTTCCATAGCATTATTTTTACATGGCCAACGGGTTTTTTGCGCAATATAGTCGGAGAGCTTTCTGCTGAGCGTCAACAGATTTATCCTGCTCCTCCTATTGTAGTCCCTGTATATTCAGGCTGGTGCCAGCTTACATTAATTGAACTTGAGTCTATCGAAATCGGCATGGGCGTTCGGATTCATTGCTTTGGCGACATCAGACTCGGTTTTTTTGCTATTCAACTACCAGGGGGAATCTACGCAAGGGTATTGCTGACAGAGGATAACACGATGAAATTTGACGAATTAGTCCACGATATCGAAACGCTACTTGCGTCAGGGAACCCAATGTCAAAGAGTGACGGAACGTCTTCAGTCGAACTTGAGCAGATACCACAACAGGTGCTCTTTGAAATCGGACGTGCGAGTCTGGAAATTGGACAATTACGACAACTTAAAACGGGGGACGTTTTGCCTGTAGGTGGATGTTTTGCGCCAGAGGTGACGATAAGAGTAAATGACCGTATTATTGGGCAAGGTGAGTTGATTGCCTGTGGCAATGAATTTATGGTGCGTATTACACGTTGGTATCTTTCCAAAAATACAGCGTAAACCTGATAAGAAAAATAATATGCGAACAATATAATAGCGTTCCAGGTCGTGTCATGAGAGATACAGTATGTCTTTACCCGATTCGCCTTTGCAACTGATTGGTATATTGTTTCTGCTTTCAATACTGCCTCTCATTATCGTCATGGGAACCTCTTTCCTTAAACTGGCGGTGGTATTTTCGATTTTACGAAATGCACTGGGTATTCAACAAGTTCCCCCAAACATTGCACTGTATGGCCTTGCGCTTGTACTTTCCTTATTCATTATGGGGCCGACGCTATTAGCTGTAAAAGAGCGCTGGCATCCGGTTCAGGTCGCTGGCGCTCCTTTCTGGACGTCTGAGTGGGACAGTAAAGCATTAGCGCCTTATCGACAGTTTTTGCAAAAAAACTCTGAAGAGAAGGAAGCCAATTATTTTCGGAATTTGATAAAACGAACCTGGCCTGAAGACATAAAAAGAAAGATAAAACCTGATTCTTTGCTCATATTAATTCCGGCATTTACGGTGAGTCAGTTAACGCAGGCATTTCGGATTGGATTACTTATTTATCTTCCCTTTCTGGCTATTGACCTGCTTATTTCAAATATACTGCTGGCTATGGGAATGATGATGGTGTCGCCGATGACCATTTCATTACCGTTTAAGCTGCTAATATTTTTACTGGCAGGCGGTTGGGATCTGACACTGGCGCAATTGGTACAGAGCTTTTCATGAATGATTCTGAATTGACGCAATTTGTAACGCAACTTTTATGGATCGTCCTTTTTACGTCTATGCCGGTGGTGTTGGTGGCATCGGTAGTTGGTGTCATCGTAAGCCTTGTTCAGGCCTTGACTCAAATACAGGACCAAACGCTACAGTTCATGATTAAATTATTGGCAATTGCAATAACCTTAATGGTCAGCTACCCATGGCTTAGCGGTATCCTGTTGAATTATACCCGGCAGATAATGTTACGAATTGGAGAGCATGGTTGAATGACACAACAGTTAAATGAGTGGCTTATTGCATTGGCTGTGGCTTTTATTCGCCCATTGAGCCTTTCTTTATTACTTCCCCTATTAAAAAGTGGCAGTTTAGGGGCCGCACTTTTACGTAATGGCGTGCTTATGTCACTTACCTTTCCGATATTACCAATCATTTACCAGCAGAAGATTATGATGCATATTGGTAAAGATTACAGTTGGTTAGGGTTAGTCACCGGAGAGGTGATTATTGGTTTTTTAATTGGGTTTTGTGCGGCGGTTCCCTTTTGGGCCGTTGATATGGCGGGGTTTCTGCTTGATACTTTACGTGGCGCGACAATGGGTACGATATTCAATTCTACAATGGAAGCTGAAACCTCACTTTTTGGCTTGCTTTTCAGCCAGTTTTTGTGTGTTATTTTCTTTATAAGCGGCGGCATGGAGTTTATATTAAACATTCTGTATGAGTCATACCAATATTTACCGCCAGGGCGTACTTTATTATTTGACCGGCAATTTTTAAAATATATCCAGGCAGAGTGGAGAACGCTTTATCAATTATGCATCAGCTTCTCTCTTCCTGCCATAATATGTATGGTATTAGCCGATCTGGCTTTAGGTCTTTTAAATCGGTCGGCACAACAATTGAATGTATTTTTCTTCTCAATGCCGCTCAAAAGTATATTAGTTTTACTAACGCTACTGATCTCATTCCCTTATGCTCTTCATCACTATTTGGTTGAAAGCGATAAATTTTATATTTATCTGAAAGACTGGTTCCCATCTGTATGAGCGAGAAAACAGAACAGCCTACAGAAAAGAAATTACGTGATGGCCGTAAGGAAGGGCAGGTCGTCAAAAGTATTGAAATAACATCATTATTTCAGCTGATTGCGCTTTATTTGTATTTTCATTTCTTTACTGAAAAGATGATTTTGATACTGATTGCGTCAATAACTTTCACATTACAATTAGTAAATAAACCATTTTCTTATGCATTAACGCAATTGACTCATGCTTTGATAGAGTCATTGACTTCTGCACTGCTGTTTCTGGGCGCAGGGGTAATAGTTGCTACTGTGGGTAGCGTGTTTCTTCAGGTGGGGGTGGTTATTGCCAGCAAGGCCATTGGTTTTAAAAGTGAGCATATAAATCCGGTAAGTAATTTTAAGCAGATATTCTCTTTACATAGCGTAGTGGAATTATGTAAATCCAGCCTAAAAGTTATCATGCTATCTCTTATCTTTGCCTTTTTCTTTTATTATTATGCCAGTACTTTTCGGGCGCTACCGTACTGTGGGTTAGCCTGTGGCCTGCTTGTAGTTTCTTCTTTAATAAAATGGTTATGGGTAGGGGTGATGGCTTTTTATATCGTCGTTGGCATACTGGACTATTCTTTTCAATATTATAAGATTAGAAAAGATCTAAAAATGAGTAAAGATGACGTAAAACAGGAGCATAAAGATCTGGAGGGAGACCCTCAAATGAAGACACGGCGTCGGGAAATGCAGAGTGAAATACAAAGTGGGAGTTTAGCTCAATCGGTTAAACAATCTGTTGCGGTAGTGCGTAATCCAACGCATATTGCGGTTTGTCTCGGCTATCACCCCACCGATATGCCAATACCACGCGTTCTGGAAAAAGGTAGTGATGCTCAAGCTAACTATATTGTTAACATCGCTGAACGCAACTGCATCCCCGTTGTTGAAAATGTTGAGCTGGCCCGCTCATTATTTTTTGAAGTGGAACGTGGAGATAAAATTCCTGAAACGTTATTTGAACCCGTTGCAGCCTTGTTACGTATGGTGATGAAGATAGATTATGCGCATTCTACCGAAACACCATAAATGCTTTTGGTATGCTTCTTCAGGCCACTGCGAAGGTTAAGAGGGGTAATACAGTATAGAGCAGCGCTTGACGATAAAGGTGAGAGACTGAAAATAATCGCTTTTAGCCTGGCACAAGCACCAGATAGCGTATTTTAAAATTAAACAAGATAATGGATTGGTGCGTCTGAATGGACTCGAACCATCGACCCCCACCATGTCAAGGTGGTGCTCTAACCAACTGAGCTACAGACGCATTAAAATGATGGTGCGTTCAATTGGACTCGAACCAACGACCCCCACCATGTCAAGGTGGTGCTCTAACCAACTGAGCTATGAACGCAACGTTGTAGGTGACAACGGGGACGAATATTAGCGTCACAACTGCAATGAGGCAAGAGGGAAATCGCAATTTTCTTCCTGAAATCACCTGATTGCGGTGGAAATATGCAACATGTCGAGAAAATAGCCGCCATGCGACGGCTATCGTCGTATTATCGCGCAGCGCGCTGCAAAATGATGGCGGACGGCTGACGTTGTAGATAGCGCATCCGTAGCATCATTAACACCGCCGCCGAGGTCAGGCCGATGATGAACCCCATCCAGAAGCCCGCCGGTCCCATACGATCCACCACCAGATCCGTTAACGCCAGGATATAACCGCTGGGTAAACCTAACACCCAGTAGGCGGTAAAGGTGATAAAAAAGATGGAACGCGTATCTTTATAACCGCGCAGAATACCGCTGCCGATAACCTGTATAGAGTCGGAAATCTGATAAACCGCAGCGAGCAGCATTAATTGCGCAGCAAGCGCCACGACCTCAGGGTTGTCATTGTAGAGCAAAGCAATATGTTTACGCAGAGTAACGGTAAAGATCGCGGTAACCACAGCCATACAAATGCCGACGCCTAAACCGGTGCGCGCTGCGGTTTGCGCATCCAGCGTTGAGCCCTGGCCCAGACGATAACCCACTCGAATCGTTACCGCCGCAGCCAGCGACATCGGCAGCACGAACATCAGCGAGCTAAAGTTAAGCGCAATCTGATGACCCGCGACATCCACAATACCTAATGGCGAAACCAGCAGCGCAACGACCGCAAACAACGTCACTTCAAAGAACAGCGCCAGCGCAATCGGCAACCCCAGTTGAATCAGGCGCTTCATGACGACGCTATCGGGTTTGCCAAAGCCTGTTTCATTACGAATATCACGCATTGAACGCGCGTGTTTAATGTAAGAAAGCATGGCGATAAACATCACCCAATAGACCGCCGCGGTTGCAACGCCGCAGCCGATACCGCCGAGTTCAGGCATACCAAAATGACCATAGATAAAAATATAGTTCACCGGAATATTCACCAGCAGGCCCAAAAATCCCATCACCATACCCGGTTTGGTTTTGGCCAGACCTTCGCACTGGTTTCGCGCTACCTGAAAGAAAAGGTATCCTGGCGCGCCCCACAGCAGCGCGCGAAGATAACCCACGGCTTTATCGGCCAGCGCCGGATCAATATTATGCATAGAGCGGATAATGTATCCGGCATTCCACAGGACGATCATCACCAGCACGGAGACAAAGCCCGCCAGCCAGAACCCTTGTCGAACCTGATGCGCGATACGCTCGCGACGGCCGGAGCCATTGAGTTGCGCAATCACAGGCGTCAAGGCCAGCAGTAAGCCGTGACCAAACAAAATGGCGGGAAGCCAGATAGAGGTGCCGATAGCGACGGCAGCCATGTCCGTAGCGCTATAGCCTCCTGCCATGACGGTATCGACGAATCCCATTGCGGTCTGTGCCACTTGCGCAAGGATCACCGGTATCGCTAACGCTAATAACTGACGCGCTTCACTGGTATACTTCTGCACGTATTCACCTTTTATTTTGTTGTTATATGAAAGACTAAAAAGCCGCCGTAGTGGCAGCCAAAAGAAATAGCAGGGGAAATTTCAGTCTATTGTAGCGGGGTATTACTATTTCTCCAGCGAAAAAACAGTTGTTAACGGCGCATTGCTGGCAAGCTGTTTTTCCACCTGCTATTGTGCTGAACAGTTCTGCTTTTATTTATTTCAGGAGTTGAAGATATGTTTACGGGGATCGTACAGGGTACCGCGAAACTGGTATCGATTGATGAAAAACCCAACTTTCGCACCCATGTGGTGACGTTACCGGACTACATGCTGGAGGGGCTGGAGACGGGGGCGTCGGTAGCGCATAACGGATGCTGTTTGACGGTGACTGAAATAAACGGCAATCAGATAAGTTTTGATCTGATGAAAGAAACTTTGCGCATCACCAATCTGGGCGCGTTGAGGGTAGGTGATGAGGTCAACGTAGAGCGCGCCGCCAAATTCAGCGATGAAATCGGTGGACATCTGATGTCGGGGCATATTATTACGACGGCGGAGATCGCGAAAATCCTGACCTCCGAAAATAACCATCAGGTGTGGTTTAAAGTGCAGGATGCGTCCCTGATGAAGTATATCCTGTACAAAGGCTTTATCGGCGTCGACGGCATCAGTTTGACCGTCGGCGAGGTAACGCCAACGCGCTTCTGCGTGCATCTCATTCCGGAAACGCTGGAGCGTACTACGCTTGGCAGAAAAAAACTGGGTGAGCGTGTGAATATTGAGATCGATCCGCAAACGCAGGCGGTTGTCGATACCGTAGAACGCGTACTGGCTGCACGAGAAAATGCGGTCAGAAATCAGGCCGACATTGGCTAACGGAAAATAAGATTCCCCCGCATGAAATGCGGGGGAGATGATTAGCGAGGAACGCGCAGACCGTTTTCAACGCCGCGCGTAAATACCACCTGCCAAAGCTGGATATCACGCGCGCGAAACGCACCCGCGCAGGCGTTGAGATAATAGCTGAACATACGTTTAAAGCGCTCGTTATAATTGCCCGCAATCTCTGGCCAGGCATTGATAAAGCGCTCATGCCACGCCATCAGAGTCGTGTCATAGTCGGCGCCAAAGTTATGCCAGTCTTCCATTACAAAGTGTGATTCGCTGGCCTCGGCGATTTGACGAACAGACGGCAAGCAACCGTTGGGGAAAATATACTTATTAATCCACGGATCGACATTATGATCGGTTTTTTTAGAACCAATAGTATGGAGCAGGAAAAGACCATCCGGTTTTAAATTCCTGTCAACAACTTCAAAATAGGTGTTGTAGTTTTTTGGCCCGACATGTTCGAACATACCGACGGAGACGATTCGGTCAAACTGATCGTTAAGGTCGCGATAATCTTCCAGGAGAATGGAGACATCCAGACCTTCGCAACGCGTCTGCGCCATTTTTTGTTGTTCAGCGGAGATCGTTACGCCCACCACGCTAACGCCATAATGGGTCGCCATATATTGCGACAGGCCGCCCCAGCCGCAGCCGATATCCAGCACACGCATCCCCGGTTGTAGCTGTAGCTTTTCGCAAATTAATTTCAGCTTGGCTTGCTGTGCCGCTTCCAGCGTATCGGCATCTTTCCAGTAGGCGCAAGAATATTGCATATAGGGATCAAGCATACGGGAAAAAAGGTCATTACCAAGATCGTAATGTTCCTTGCCGACAATCCAGGCGCGTTTTTTACTTTGTAGATTAATCAGACGCGCGCCGAGGATACGGAGCGTATCTTTAACATGGTGGGGGAGTTGATTTTCAAGACCGGCACGTAAGACTTTGCTGAAGAAAATATCCAGACGCTCGCATTCCCACCAGCCATCCATGTAACTCTCACCTAACCCCAACGATCCTTCCTGAAGGACGCGTTTAAAAAAATCGGGATTCTTAACACGAATGTCAGACGGGGCGGAACCATTAATTGTAATATCCGCGCGACTTAACAATTCGTTGGCGATTCGGTACCAGTTATCATCCGGTACGCTGACTTCTTCTATACACGATGAACTCATAGCTTCTCCATCACTGGACGGTGATCAGAACCTTAAAACAGCGTAGACGCTTTTTTGGCTTTGTGAGAAATCCCACGGGCAATTCCGTGAGCCAGTTATCCGACGTAGAACAGAGGAAGGGAGGAACCCTTGCCGAAAAGGCCATCCATGGTGAATCGGGAACGCTCCGGTTCCCGTTAATGCCTAATAATTATCGTAATATAAACAACCGTGAATCAGTATAGGCCGCAATTTTTGATGATTCAACCGAAAATTGTTAGCGTGCTAATTACTGGCGGTTAACAAGTCTTTAGTGGGACTTGTCGTGGGCGACATTGGCATGGGGAAATCAGGTCTCAGCGCAATCTGCATGAGACTGCATTTTGTAACCTAACGCCGCCAGAACAACGGTAGAGAGCATTACGCTGGTGGTGGTCAGCAGCGGCGTGCTGATGAGCCATGAAACTACCAGACTAGCCAGGAAACATAACCCCAGTTGCAGCGTATTTTGTAGCGCCGCAGCGCGTCCCGTGGCTTGAGGGAAAGGGCGTAACGCTTGCGCGACGACGATAGGGTAGATGGCGCCATTAGCAATCGCCATTACGCAGAAAGGAATCAGTATCTCCACCAGTGAGGCATTATTCAGGAAGCCCGCTCCCCAGGTGGCGATAACGCTCAGCGCATACAGCCCTAACAGCCACGGAAGCAATTGGTAGCCCTGCCATTTTTGTAGCGCCGCGCGGCAACCATATCCGCCAATCAGAAAAGCGATGGTTTGCGGAACATAGCTCAGGCCAATCACTGCCGGGCTGTAACCCATCGCGCTGAGAATAAACGGCGACCCTGTTAGCCACGCAAAAAAGCTGGCGGAACAGGCGGCATAAATCAGCACATTACCGCGATAGGTTTTAGAGCGTAACAACGTCGCGAAAGTGAGTTTATCCTGTCCCTCGGTATGCGCTTTTACCGATGGTTTTAAGCGCAGCGCCGGTAACATCAGCAACAACGTAATCACGAACAGGGTGGCGAAAATCGCCTGCCATGAGAAATGCGTCAGTATCCAGCTTCCCAGTAAGGGCGCAAGCGCCGGGGATAATCCCACCAGAGGCATGATAGTGGCGAAGATACGATTAATTTTTTTCGAAGGATAATAATCGGTCACCAGCGCTTGCCAGATTACCGTTGCCGCACAAACGCCGACGGCCTGCACAAAGCGCAGCGTCAGCAGTGCTGCCGCGCTTTCTACCCACAGCATCCCCAGACTTCCGAGCGCAAAGATAGATAACCCCAGCAGTAAAATCGGTTTACGGCCATAACGATCCGATAGCGGTCCCCAGAGGAGTTGCGCGACGGCAAAGCCAGCTAAAAACAGGCTGAGGCTGGCGCTGACAGCGGCGGCAGGCGTTTGTAAATCCGCCTGTATGGCGGCAAATGCGGGCAGGTACATGTCCGTAGCCAGAAATCCCAGCACGCTAAGACCGGCTAACCAGACTAAAAAACCTTTTCCAGGTTGCATATTTGTTTCTCTTTCTTATCAGACAGACATTGTCGCAGAGTGTAGGGAGTGAAATTACGGTTGTGAAACGTTAATATTTGTCCAGTGAATTCAAAATTTTTGTGGGCAAATTATGTGGTCGGAATACTCGCTTGAAGTGGTTGACGCCGTAGCGCGCAATGGCAGTTTTAGCGCGGCGGCGCAGGAACTGCATCGTGTGCCTTCAGCAGTCAGTTACACCGTTCGTCAGTTAGAGGAGTGGCTGGCCGTACCGCTTTTTGTACGGCGTCACCGTGATGTTGAACTGACGCCTGCTGGCGTCTGGTTTTTAAAAGAAGGGCGTTCTGTTATCAAAAAAATGCAGATCACTCGCCAGCAGTGTCAGCAAATTGCTAATGGCTGGCGCGGGCAGTTAGCTATTGCGGTGGACAATATCGTCAGACCAGAACGTACCCGGCAGATGATCGTCGATTTCTATCGCCATTTTGACGATGTGGAACTGCTGGTTTTTCAGGAGGTGTTTAACGGCGTCTGGGACGCGCTCTCCGACGGGCGTGTCGAACTGGCGATTGGGGCGACGCAGGCGATTCCGGTAGGGGGGCGTTACGCTTTTCGGGATATGGGGACCCTGCGCTGGAGCTGCGTAGTGGCAAGCGATCACCCGCTGGCGTCGATGCCTGGGCCGTTAAGCGATGATACCCTGCGCAACTGGCCGTCGCTGGTCAGGGAAGACACTTCGCGAACCTTACCAAAACGGATTACCTGGCTGCTGGATAACCAAAAAAGGGTCGTCGTACCGGACTGGGAGTCATCGGCAACCTGCCTGTCGGCAGGACTATGCGTGGGAATGGTGCCGACGCATTTTGCCCGACAGTGGATAGACAGCGGAAAATGGGTGGCGCTGACGTTAGAGAATCCGTTTCCCGATGCGGCCTGTTGCGTGACGTGGCAGCAAAACGAGGCCTCGCCCGCGCTGGCATGGCTGCTGGACTATTTGGGCGATAGCGAAACGTTGAATCGGGAGTGGCTGCGGGAGCCAGAAGAGGCTCCCGACAGTGGGGATTAACGCCGATAGTCGCGGAACGGGCCGTCAGCGACCGAGCGACGCTCAACCAGGCGTGGATGAACTTCAATAGACTGTGACTCTTCACGCTTATTGACGATGCGATCCAATAGCATATTAAATGCGGTTTCGCCTAAAGAGTCTTTGGGCTGGTGAATCGTCGTCAGCGCCGGGGTGAAGAAACGGGCGTTACGCACATTGTCATAACCGATCACCGAAACGTCCTGCGGTACGCGAAGCCCCATTTCGTCAGCCGCGCAAAGCGCGCCCATCGCCATAATATCGCCGCCGCAGAAAACGGCGGTAGGGCGATGTGACTGCGATAAAATTTGCTGCATCGCGTGGTAACCGGATTCCGGCTCGAAGTCGCCCTGAACAATCCAGTTGTCCGGCACGTTGATCAGCGCCTCCTCCATGGCTTTCATAAAGCCTGCGAGCCGGCCCGCGCCGGTGTTGCGCTCCAGCGGGCCGGGAATAACGCCAATATCCCGGTGGCCGCGCTCAACCAGATAACGACCCGCCATATAGCCGCCTGCAAAGGCGTTATCAATCACCGTGTCGGTAAAATCGGCCTTCGCTTCACCCCAGTCCATCACCACCATCGGAATATGGCGATACTCTTCCAGCATGGAAAGCAGAGGTTCTGGATACTCAGAACACATCACCAGCAGGCCATCCACGCGCTTTTGCGCCATCATGGACAGGTAGGCGCGCTGTTTTTCCAGGTTATTCCAGGCGTTGCCTAAAATCAGCGTATAGCCTTTCTGGAAACAGTTTTTTTCAACTGCCTCGATAATTTCGGCAAAATAGGCCGCTTCGCTGCTGGTCGCCAGTAAGCCTATCGACTTGGTATGGTTAACCTTCAGGCTACGCGCGACGGCGCTGGGAGAGTAGTGCAGCTCTTTAATTGCCGCCCAGACCGCGTTACGCGTTTCTTCAGCGACAAAACGCGTTTTGTTGATTACGTGTGATACAGTTGTAGTGGAAACGTTTGCTCGTTTCGCTACATCTTTAATTGTTGCCATTACATTTCACTCCAGACCCTCGCTAAGCTCCTGAGAAACGCCAGGTAAACGTTTGCCTACACACACCCTAATCGCAACATCAGGGTTGCGGCACGCCGGAAAAACGACACGGAACGTCAGGAAGGGGTCAATGGCCGTTACGCTAATTCAGTAAGCCTGGAATTTTGTCTGATCTTGAGGAAAAGGGGAAGCGTTAAAAACAGTTATCAATATAAAACATGAGAGATTTTTGTGCGGGAATGTGCAAAAATGCGCTATATCACTTTTTGTGTGGGAATAAAAAGGAGAAAACTTGATGAGTACCGACCTGAAATTTTCGTTGATTACTACGCTGATTGTTCTGGGCGTGATTGTCGCAGGTGGATTAACGGCCGCTCTGCACTGATTTCCTCTCTTCTGAGGGGGGCGTCTCCTCTGTCTATCCCTCTCTAAAACGCAGAAGGCGTACCTTCTGCGTACTCAGACTTATGCGGCGAGATTTTTCGCAACAAATTCCCAGTTAACCAGCGCCCAGAAATGCTCCAGATAGTTTGGACGGGCGTTGCGGTAGTCGATGTAATACGCGTGTTCCCACACATCAACCGTCAGCAACGGCGTTGCATCCGTAGTCAGCGGCGTACCGGCATTTGAGGTAGAAACGATAGCCAGTTTGCCATCAGCGCTTTTTACCAGCCATGTCCATCCGGAACCAAAGTTTTTGATAGCGGCATCGGTGAACTGCGCTTTAAATTCCGCGAAGCTGCCAAAAGATGCCGCGATAGCATCAGCCAGTTTCCCGGTCGGTTCGCCGCCAGCGTTTGGCGCCAGGCAGTTCCAGTAGAAGGTGTGGTTCCACACCTGAGCGGCGTTATTAAAGATACCGCCTTCGGAGGCGCGCACGATCTCTTCCAGCGATTTGCCTTCAAACGCCGTGCCTTTGATCAAATTGTTAAGATTGGTCACGTAAGTCTGATGATGTTTGCCATAGTGATATTCCAGCGTCTCAGCAGAAATATGCGGCGCCAGAGCATCTTTGGCATACGGTAATGCAGGTAATTCGAACGACATTGCTTCTCTCCTTATTATTAATATTGCGCACGCACAATAACCCTGGTGCGCGTAAGGATAGGGTAGCAAATTGAGAGGTGGCGCAAAAGAAGAAGTTATCCTGTCGTTAAACGACAGGATAAAATATTAGCGAATTGTTTTAGGCGTCATCACCCGACGGGCGCCGACATAATGACGCTGCCAGTACTCTTCGTTCAGTGAGGTGATCTTAATTTCCTGACCGCTGCGCGGGGACTGAATAAACTTACCGTTGCCGACATAGACGCCAACGTGATCGGCGGTGCCGCGCCCCTGCGTACGAAAGAACACCAGATCGCCGTTTTTCAACTCGCTACGCTCAATGGGCGCCGCGTCACGCAGGTGATACATCTCATTCGCCGTTCGGGGGATACGGATCTTCACTAAATCTTTATAGGCATAATAAACCAGACCGCTGCAATCAAAACCGGTGCGCGGCGACGCGCCTCCCCAGTGATACGGTTTACCAATCTGATTCATGAGTTTGGACATCGCGGTTTTCGTCGCTTTTTGTACTTTTGCACGATGCGCATCGGCAATAGAGACCGGCAATGTTCCTTTCCCCTTCACGCAGTGCGGCTTACGGCCTTTACGCGTCGTGCATTTTTCCGTTACGTCGAGGGCGGCGATTGACGTGGGCGCGGTTCTGTTCCGGCGATGCGTCGTATGACGAGATTTCGTGGAGGCGGTGGTACGTTTTGGCGTAGAAGCGGAAGAAGAACGGCTGGTTTTTGAGGTTTTTTTTACGTTTTTTTTGCTGGTTTTACTGATCTTTTTCGTTGTGCTTTTCTTTTTATCTGCCGTTTTCGTGACATGAGAAACAGCAGGCGTCGCTTTGGCTTGCCTGGATGCATGGGCCATTGGCGTAAAGGGGAGAGTAGTAAAAAGTAAAGCACAGAGCGTGATCGAGATTTTGTTTATCCGCGCCACTGAGCAATCCTCTGTTAAAGGCAGGCGATTCATGCCTGCGTATGATTTACAAAACCTGATAATTCTAATCTACAAAAGCACAGATTGGTAATTGCTTTTGGTTTCTGAAGCTGTGTTTCGTTAACAGATGTAAAAAAAATAGCAATTAATGCTAAACACGAACGCGTTATCGACGAATCACTGCGTGGCAACCCGCTTAAAAGATATTTTGTATACAACTTATTCCCGCAGACGGTAAAATAATAAGGCATGATGAAAATGTTATTTTCCGTTGCCAGCCTGACCCGTTACAATGACAGGCTTCGGTCGTAAAAGTAGTTTAAGGAAGCGAGACAATGAGCACCACTATCGAAAAAATTCAGCGCCAGATCGCTGAAAACCCGATTCTCCTGTATATGAAAGGTTCACCGAAACTGCCAAGCTGTGGTTTCTCTGCGCAGGCCGTTCAGGCGCTTTCAGCCTGCGGGGAACGTTTTGCCTATGTTGATATCCTGCAAAACCCGGATATTCGCGCTGAATTACCGAAATACGCCAACTGGCCGACATTCCCACAACTGTGGGTGGACGGCGAGCTGGTCGGCGGGTGTGATATTGTGATTGAAATGTATCAGCGTGGTGAGTTGCAGCAGCTTATTAAAGAAACTGCGGCAAAATATAAAACTCAGGAGCCGGACGCAGAGTAATCTGTGAAAGGGGAAAGCGACCTGTAAAGGTCGCTTTTTTACTGCCATAGTAAGCAAGAGCGGCGTCGTTAGCCACGTTATTTGTCCGTCGGCAAAGGTAACGGCCAGCCGCCCAGGCGCTTCCAGCGATTGACGATTTCACAAAACAGCACCGCTGTCCGCTCGGTATCATACAAAGCGGAATGGGCCTTTTCACCGTCAAACTCCATACCTGCCGCCAGGCACGCTTTTGATAACACCGTTTGTCCCAGCGCCAGTCCGCTCAATGCCGCAGTATCAAAGGTGACGAACGGATGAAACGGGTTACGTTTCAGCGAGGCGCGCTCTGCGGCGGCCATCATAAAACTGTGATCAAAAGTGGCGTTATGCGCGACCATAATGGCGCGGCTACAACCGCTGTCTTTGATACCTTTACGCACCATTTTGAAAATAGCGTGTAGCGCCTCATATTCACTCACCGCGCCGCGTAGCGGGTTAGAGGGATCGATACCGTTAAACGCGAGCGCTTCCGGCTGTAAGTTGGCTCCAGCGAACGGCTCCACATGGAAATGCAGCGTCGTGTCCGGCATCAGCCAGCCTTGTTCATCCATTTTCAGCGTGATGGCGGCGATTTCGAGCAGCGCATCGGTTTTAGCGTTAAATCCTGCAGTTTCAACGTCGATGACGACAGGATAAAAACCACGAAAACGGTCGCACAGACCGGAAAGTTGAGCGTTATCGGACATCTGAGTCTCTTAATACGAAAAAATGCAGCGCGTATTATGGCAAATTTTACGCCGGGATGCAGTAAAACAACGGGCGCAGTGACCTGCGCCCGGCGGGGGATCAGTTACCCAGACCGCGGCCTGCGTCTTTAGCTTCAATCAATTCGATTTTATAGCCATCCGGATCTTCAACGAAGGCGATGATGGTCGAACCGCCTTTTACCGGCCCCGCTTCACGGGTCACGTTGCCGCCGTTCTGACGAATGCGTTCACAGGCTTCAGCAGCATTGTCAACGCTCAGCGCGATGTGCCCATACGCATTGCCCATGTCGTAGCTCTCAACGCCCCAATTATAGGTTAGTTCGATGACCGCTTCTTCCGTTTCCGGACCATATCCCACAAAGGCTAGCGAGTATTTGTATTCCGGATTCTCACTGGTACGCAGCAATTTCATGCCCAGAACGTTAGTGTAAAAAGCGATGGAACGCTGCAAATCGCCGACGCGCAGCATAGTATGCAATAAACGCATTTTCGTTATCCTTAAAATAGTCAAGATATTCAAAGTATAGCGGCGATGTGAGGCCGCTATCAATGAAATTACAGAGTAGGGTAGTCAGTGTAGCCTTCCGCGCCGCCGCCATAAAAACTTTCGGGACGCTGTGGATTGAGTTTCGCTTTACATTGCAGACGCGCTACCAGATCCGGGTTAGCGATGTAATCGCGACCAAACGCCACGGCGTCAATCAGCCCTTTTTCGATCAGATCTTCCGCTTTTTCTGGCGTATAGGCGCCAGCGCCGATGATGGGACCGTGGAAACGTGCGCGCACTTTTTCACGGAACGCGTCGCTGTACGGTTCGCCGCCCGCCCAGTCTGGTTCAGACATATGCAGATAAGCAATGCCGCGTTTGCCTAACGCTTCAATCAGATAAAGGGCGTCAGCCTCTTCATTCGGGCCGTTATCGACATTCTGGAAAGTGCCGACAGGAGAAAGGCGGATGCCGATACGGTCCGCGCCCCATTCCTTAATGCCTGCATCAACCACCTCCAGCACCAGACGGGCGCGATTCTCTACGCTGCCGCCGTACTGATCGGTACGGTGATTAGAAGACGGTGAGAGGAACTGGTGCAGCAGATAACCGTGCGCGGAGTGCAGCTCCACCAGATCGAAGCCTGCCTCTCGGGCATTGGCGATAGCCTGGCGGAAATCGTTGACGATCCCTGGAATCTCGTGAGTATCCAGCGCGCGCGGCGTGGAAGTCTCTACGCGGATGGCCTGGCCGTTTTCGTCACGCAAAGAGGTGCGGGTTCCCGCATTGATAGCGGATGGCGCGATGGGCGCTTGTCCGCCTGGTTGCAGGCTGGCGTGTGAAATACGGCCAGTATGCCACAGTTGCACCGCTATATGGCCGCCCTGAGCATGAACTCCCTGAGTGATTTTTTTCCAGGCGGCGATCTGCTCATCGCTGTGTAATCCCGGTGCGCCGGCATAGCCTTTCGCCTGTGCGGAGATTTGTGTGGCTTCGCTGATGATCAATCCGGCGCTGGCGCGTTGACGGTAATATTCCGCCATTAACGGCGTAGGAATGTCGCCCGGTTCAATACTCCGCAAACGCGTCAAAGGCGCCATAAATACGCGATTTGTCGCCGTGATGGCACCCACCTTGAGGGGGGTAAACAATTTTGCTGATGACATAGTGGCTCCTGATATAAGTAGACCGGTCGTCTTGTAATAAAGGAAATAAAAACGCCTGTTACTGCTCAGGCGTTGCAATGATGGTCTTAACATGCGCCAACGCATTTTCCAGCGGCGCGGCGCTACGGGATATTTTGGCCTGCAAATTGGCGCCCAGCCACAGGGCATAAAGTACCTGCGCCTGTGGCAACGGCTGGCCGGTGAAATGTAAACAGTGGCTATTACGGCCATCTTCCAGCGCGCGTGCAAGCAGTGCCATGATCTCCTGCGCCCCTTTATCCATCGTAGAGCGCATATCCTCCGACAGATCGCAGACCTCCGCTGACAGTTTCACTGTCAGGCAACCGCTGATGGCGCCTTGCTGGCAAAACTGCTTTAACGTTTCCTGATACCAGGCGAGAAGACGATCGCGATGATTACCGGGACCGGAGGTGAAGTGCGCCGTAAGACGCTGATGATAGCAGGCATAATGTCGCTCAAGCATGGCGACGCCGAAGGCTTCTTTCGAGCGAAAGTAGTGATAAAACGACCCTTTAGGCACCTGGGCGGTTTTGAGCAACTCGCTAAGCCCCATGCCGGTAAAACCCCGCTGCATACAAAGCTGCTCGCCGGTGGCCAGCAGATGTTCGCGGGTATCGTGTTCGGTTTGCTTATTCATAGCAGGTAGTATAGTAGACCAGTCGGTCTACTGCAAGCAGAGTTGCCATAATGTCAGTTAGCGTCTTCAATAGTCATAAGCGCCAAACGTTGAGGAGGGGATGTGGCCGAGCAGTTGGAGTTTTTTCCTGTAGCAAGCCCATGTCGCGGTATCTGTCAGTCTGATGAGCGTGGCTTTTGTCGGGGCTGTATGCGCAGCCGCGACGAACGGTTTAACTGGCAAAAAATGAGCGATGCCGAGAAACAAAATGTACTGCGGCTTTGTCGCCAGCGTTTCTTGCGTAAAATACGCGCAAACAAGCCTCTCCCATCGGAAGATCCTCAACAACCTTCACTCTTTTAAACGCGGAATTGCGTATACTCAACCTCATTATTCTCTATGAGGAATCTGTTATGGTTCAGCGTGTCACCATCGCTCCACAAGGCCCGGAGTTTTCGCGTTTTGTCATGGGTTACTGGCGTCTGATGGACTGGAATATGTCCGCGCGTCAGTTAGTGAGTTTTATCGAAGAACATCTGGATTTGGGCGTCACTACCGTTGACCATGCGGACATTTATGGCGGTTATCAGTGCGAAGCGGCGTTTGGCGAGGCGCTAACGCTGGCGCCGCATTTGCGGGAAAAACTGCAAATCGTTACCAAATGCGGTATTGCGACCACCGCCAGAGCGGAAAATAGGCTCGGTCATTATATTACCGATCGCCGGCATATTATTCTGAGCGCCGAACAGTCATTAAAAAATCTAGCGACAGATTATCTGGATATGTTGTTAATTCACCGTCCCGATCCGTTAATGGATGCGGATGACGTCGCCGAGGCGTTTCAACATCTGCACCAAAGCGGCAAAGTACGCCATTTTGGCGTTTCTAATTTTACACCAGCGCAATTTACGTTGCTGCAATCGCGCCTGCCGTTCACCCTGGCGACCAATCAGGTGGAGATCTCGCCGGTTCATCAGCCTTTGTTGCTGGACGGCACATTAGATCAATTACAGCAACTGCGTATTCGTCCGATGGCCTGGTCATGTCTTGGCGGCGGTCGGCTGTTTAATGATGAGGCTTATCAGCCGTTGCGCCAGGAACTTTCCGTTATCGCGCAAGAACTCAACGCCAGTTCTATTGAACAGGTGGTCTATGCCTGGATTTTACGTTTGCCGTCGCAGCCGCTGCCGATTATTGGCTCGGGTAAAATCGAACGCGTACGCGCCGCACTAGAAGCGGAAACGCTGTCATTGTCGCGTCAACAGTGGTTCCGAATCCGCAAGGCGGCACTGGGTTATGACGTGCCGTAATCGCCAACTCGTTGACTTTCCGTTCATGTTTTCGCCAGTGGTTTACACTTAACAGGCGACCACATGTAACGGAGGTTTTATGAAGCGATTAAGTTTAGCGATGGTGACGCTGCTGGCCTGTGCGGGGGCGCAGGCCGCCAGCGAGAAAGTAGAGATGAATCTGGTGACGGCGCAAGGCGTAGGACAGTCTATCGGCACCGTCGTCATCGATGAAACCGAAGGCGGCTTAAAATTTACCCCACACCTTAAAGCGTTACCGCCGGGCGAGCATGGTTTTCACATTCATGCCAAAGATAGCTGCCAGCCCGCGATTAAAGACGGCAAAGCGGTTGCCGCAGAAGCCGCTGGTGGTCATCTGGACCCACAAAATACCGGCAAGCATGAAGGACCGGAAGGCCAGGGGCATCTGGGCGACCTCCCGGTGTTAGTCGTTAATAATGATGGTATCGCCACCGAACCGGTTATTGCGCCGCGTCTGAAGTCTCTTGATGAAGTGAAAGATAAAGCGCTCATGATCCATGTGGGCGGCGATAACATGTCCGATCAGCCGAAACCGCTCGGCGGCGGCGGAATGCGTTACGCCTGCGGCGTCATTAAATAACCCGGAGACAGCGTTCCCTGCGCTGGAGCCTGTTCCAGCTGCGACAGCGAACAGTGTAAACGCCAGATAATCGCCGCCAGTTCATGCGCGGCGGGCTGATGATGATGTGCGAGCGTGTCGCAGATACGCTGTAATTCCTGTAGCGTGACGGCAAGCGGGCGTTGCTGCACGCCGCGCTCGCTCATCACATCGCGCAGCAGGGATATACAAATATCCCTCACCCGGGAAAGCGGATCGGAACGCGACTCCCAGGCGCGCAGCTGCCACACCACATGCGAGCAGTTCAGCAGTACCACTCCCCAACGTAATAACCACCGGCGCGCCAGCGCATCCTGGCTATTGCTGAGCTGACTGACGTGATGATAGGTCAGCGATTCAAACTCGCTTTCGCTATGGGAAGGATGACGGCTAAGCTGATCGACGAAATCCCGGCGTAGCGCGCGGATATGGCGGCGGCTTTTTACGGCATCGGAACCGGGGCGCAAAATCGCAAACGCCAGCCAGGAAATCGCGACGCCGACGATCTTGGCGGTATTATCGTTAAGGAAGTCGGCGAAGTCGTACACCGGCGGGTTGGTCACGGCGATGAATGAGCCCATAAAAACGATAAGCTGCCCCCACAGTCCCGCCAGCTTAGGCATCTGCAGTTTAAGCAGTTGCATCGTGACGAACAGCGGAAAAAGGAAAAGTAAGAATTGCCACAGATCGGTGATTTGCACCATCAGGCCAAATTTCACCACGAAGCTGAATAAGGACAGCAGCACTAAAGTACGCATCAATAAGGTGAGCGACTTAAACGGCGTGGCGACGATGGAATAGAGGACGCAACTGATCGCCGCCAGGGTTAATGCGCCGGGCCCGGATTCCCATTGCGCGCCAATACTCCAGGCGCCAATTACCGTGAGCGTGCAAAAGGTACGCACGCCGCTCCAGATGGCCTCTGCGTTATCCGTATGCCGCGCAAGGCCGGGAGTGCGGCGGATATGGATTTGATCCACCGGCGCGCCGCTTTCGATCAGATATAACTGGCGGCTGCTGCGCAGATATAGCTGGCAAAAATAGCGTAATCGCTGCCAGAACGCGAGGTGACGATAATCCTGTTCATCCTGCGGGCGTAGCGGGGCAATAATCCGCGCCACGGTGTAGCTGTCCGCGCGCGGTTTCGCCAGCGCAGCTAAGAGTTGTTCAATAACTTCGCGGCTGTTTTCCGGCGGCGTCGGCCAGTTTAAAAGCATTCTACGCAGACTGGAGATCACGCTGGTTAGCCGTAATTGCTGGTGTAACAATGCATTTAGCAATGCATTCTGGCGGCGAAAACGGTAGTGACTCCAGAAGGCCTGAATACGCAGCAGGTTCATGGTCAGGATTTGCCCAATCACGCCCTCATGCGCGGAGCGGATGGCGTCGGTAGTCTCCGGCTGCCAAAGTAGACTGGCATGTTCCAGCAAGCGCGCATGCATGTTTTTCAACGCGGTGAGCAGGGCAGTGCCATCCGATGTGCTGGGTAGGATCATCATCATCATGCCGCCACAGAGGATGCCGACGATAACTTCACATACACGTGCCTGGGCGATATCCCACAACTGCGTGATTTCTACAATATTAACCATCGGGAACGCGATGATTGCCGCCGTGTAGCCGGACAACTGGAAAGCATAAGCGGCATTATTGGTAAAATGCGCGCAGGCCCAGGTACAAAAACCGATCCAGGCGGCCATGCTAAATAAGAACAACCAGGGTTCATTCAGCGTATGGCCGGCAATAATTAACGCGGCGGTCGCGCCGAGTAAACTCCCGGCAATACGCCCCAGACTTTTACTGATTACGCCGCCTACGGTCGGAAAGCTCACCACTGCGGCCGAAGTCATCGCCCAGTAGGGCTCATCCAGATTGAGATAATAAGCGAATGTCAGCGCGAGACACATAGCAATGGTATTGCGCAACGCGTAACGCCACTGGCCGGAGGTCGCTTTAAACCAGGGCGTATTTCGCAGGGCCGGCAGGGAGAGTTTCATTACCGCTGTCCAATGGCTACGCTGCAGGTAGTGCCGGAGACGAGCGTGATATCCTGCGGCAAAGCGTCAAATTCGATACGTACCGGTACGCGTTGCGCCAGACGTACCCACGGTACGTTGGGTTTGATATCGGGCACTAAACCGGAGTCGCTTTCCACGCTTTGGTCGTAAATAGCGCGCCCGATGCTGCCAACGTGACCCTGTAACTTAATATTGCCACTATACAGTGTTATTAATGCAGGCTCACCTTCGCGGATATGGCGTAGTTTGGTTTCTTCGAAATATCCCATTACATAAAATGAATGGCTATCTACCAGGGCGAAAAGCGGCTTACCGGTACTGGCATAATCACCGGTACGTGTGGAAAGGTTGGTCACCCAGCCGGATACCGGCGCTTTTACTTCCGTCTGGCTAAGCTGCCACTGCGCCTGTTTTAACGTTGCCAGTGCGACATCTACGTTGGCCTGCATCGCTTTAACATTCAGATTGGCGCTATCCAGATCTTCAGCAGAGATGTAGTTACGCGATAAATGTCGACGTCGATCGGCTTCATTATTCGCTTTTGCCAGATCGGACTGCGCTTTGGCCAACTGCGCCTGCGCGTTAAGTTCTGCAATATGGAAGGGCGTTTTATCAATGACAAAGAGAACGTCCCCGGCGTTGACGAACTGATTATCTTTGATATTGAGTTGGGTAATGCTGCCAGAAACCTGCGGCGTTACGCTGACCTGTTCCGCGCGGATTTTACCATCGCGTGTCCACGGTGACTGCATATAGTAATTCCATAACCACCACGCGGCCAGAACGGCGACGACGGCGACAATGAGAGTAGAAAAATATTTTATTGTTTTTAACGACATATTTACCACGCGATCAGTAAAACGAGGCCCAGACATACGCAAAGCGTAAAGAGGGAGAGATCCATTAACAGGGGATGCCAGATTTCATCAGAGTATATCCGGTCACGCAGGAGTCGGTGAATAAACAACCAGATAACGAACCCAAGCGCAAAGGCTTTAAAGAATGGCGGAAAGTAAACAGATGCTCCCAACATGAGATCTTGTAAGGGCAATCCTGTGGCGTTGAGTATACACTTCACAAGCAATGTTCCTTTGCGTCAGACATCGATGCTTTAGTTTTAGCCAAAACTGAAGCTACAGGTGCCAGGTGCGCACTATGTCTGAAAAAATGTCTATTGGTAAGCAAATTTAGCAATACATTTGTTTTGAGAATACAAATACTGCACACTATTCTAAAATCAGCATAATAACTTAGCAAGCTAATTATAAGGAGATGAAATTGGAATCGCCACTAGGTTCTGATCTGGCACGGTTGGTGCGCATTTGGCGTGCTCTGATTGACCATCGCCTCAAGCCTCTGGAATTGACGCAGACACATTGGGTCACGTTGCACAATATTCATCAATTGCCGCCTGACCAGTCGCAGATTCAATTGGCTAAAGCGATAGGCATTGAGCAGCCATCGCTGGTACGCACGTTGGATCAACTTGAAGATAAGGGGCTAATTTCGCGGCAAACCTGCGCCAGCGATCGTCGCGCTAAGCGCATTAAACTGACCGAAAAAGCGGAGCCGCTGATCGCTGAGATGGAAGCGGTCATTCATAAAACGCGCGGTGAAATTTTGGCTGGGATTTCTTCAGAAGAGATTGAGATTCTGATTAAACTTATCGCCAAACTTGAACACAACATTATGGAATTGCACTCTCACGATTGAGGTGCAGGGGCATACGTGTGGCCATGTGACCACACGTAAAGCCTGGTTTAGCGTGGAGAGACAGTAACCTGGCTGCCATTGCTGGCCAGCACGACACGCTGACCTGCCGAGAAACGCGTATTTCCTTGTTTCTGCACAACCATAATGGTGTTGCCATCGTCTTTACGAATTTCCAGTTCCACACCCTGGGTTTTATTCATTGCGCTCTGGACGCCCTGGCCCGCTACGCCGCCAGCCACCGCGCCTGCCGCGGTCGCCAGTGAACGACCCGTACCGCCGCCGATAGTGTTGCCGAGGAATCCGCCCAACACCGCGCCGCCGATAGCGCCAATCACGTTAGAATCATCACCGCCCTGAATTTGAACCGGACGAACGTTAACGATAGTACCGTACGTTACATTCTGAACTTGTTTAGCCTCGGATGCGGTATAAACATCACCCGAAAGGCTATCATTGTTAACACACCCCGCTAAGGATAACCCCATCAGTGAAACGGCCAGTACACGTTTAATCATTTACCCATCTCCTGTTCTTCACGAAACGCTATTTCAGCATCCCTATAGCTAAATTATATGGCATTTATGCAGTTAAGGTCATATCTTCTGCCAAAAGAATGTAAAAATCATAATCAGAAGTTAATTAACTAATCTTAAACGAAGTGGGAAGCAAGAAAAGACAGGTCATTGATATCCGTGGACTGCACGGCAAAAAACGTGACGCGGGCATAGCATTGCAAAATACGTTATGCCGAGTGTTAAGGCTTAACCCAGCTTAATAAGGAAGAGGTATGAAATCGGGCCGTTTTATTGGCGTTATGTCCGGGACCAGCCTTGATGGCGTGGATGTTGTACTGGCGGCAATTGATGAAACAATGGTAGCGCAACAGGCAAGTCTCACCTGGCCCATTCCCGTTCATCTGAAAAAAGGCATTCTCGATATTTGCCAGGGACAGCCGCTTACGCTCTCGCAACTCGGCCAGCTGGATACCCAGTTAGGCCGGCTTTTTGCACAGGCGGTTAATGCGCTGTTAGCGCAACAACGTTTGCAGCCGCGGGATATCGTCGCCATTGGTTGTCATGGGCAAACGGTCTGGCATGAGCCGACCGGCGAGGCCCCGCATACGCTGCAAATTGGCGATAATAATCACATCGTCGCCCATACGGGGATTACAGTGGTCGGCGATTTTCGGCGGCGGGATATTGCGCTGGGCGGACAAGGCGCGCCGCTGGTGCCCGCTTTCCATCACGCGCTGTTGGGACATCCGACGGAAAAACGTATGGTCCTGAATATCGGCGGCATCGCCAATTTATCTCTGCTTTTCCCCGGACAGGCGGTGCGCGGGTACGACACGGGGCCGGGTAATATGTTGATGGATGCGTGGATTTGGCGACAATGCGCGCAGCCCTACGACAAAGACGCGGCATGGGCGAAAGAAGGTCAGGTTATTCTTCCATTGCTGCAAAAGATGTTGCGCGATCCGTACTTTGCTGCGTCGGCGCCCAAAAGTACAGGACGCGAATATTTCAACTATGGCTGGTTAGAGCGTCATCTTACGGCTTTCCCTGGCGCAGACGCGCGCGATGTACAGGCCACGCTGGCGGAGCTGACGGCGGTCTCCATCGCCCAACAGGTGCTGCTCAATGGCGGCTGCGAGCGGCTGATGGTTTGTGGCGGCGGAAGCCGGAATCCGTTAGTGATGGCCCGTCTGGCGGCGCTGTTGCCCGGTATCGAGGTTTCGACCACCGATAAGGCGGGGATCAGCGGCGATGATATGGAAGCGCTGGCCTTTGCCTGGCTTGCCTGGCGAACGCTCGCGGGCCTGCCGGGAAATTTACCTTCCGTGACGGGGGCTACAGAAGCCACTGTTTTAGGCGCTATTTACCCGGCTAACCCAATAACTCAGAGTTAACTGAATTTTTCCCGGACCCTATATCGGTAAACTAGCAAGGTCAGGAAGGGGCGTTTGCCCTTCCAGAAGCAGGAGAGCTTTCGGGATATGCCTATGAAAAAGATCGCAATAATGTGTTTACCTGTGCTGCTGACCGGCTGTAGCGTTTATCAACAATTTGTTGAACGTATGCAAACGGATACGCTGGAATACCAGTGTGATGAGAAGCCGCTTACCGTTAAAGTCAATAACCCGCGTGAAGAGGTCAGTTTTGTTTATGACAATAAGCTGCTGACCCTGAAGCAAGGAATCTCGGCCTCGGGCGCGCGTTATACCGACGGGATTTATGTTTTCTGGTCGCAAGGCGAGAGCGCCACGGTCTATAAACGAGACAGAATTGTGCTTAATAACTGTCAGTTACAAAATCCGAAGCGTTGAGATTTTCAGTATGGGGGCGCACAATAGCGCCACCCACTGATTATTTCTGATCAACGCCATGTCTGATAACGACCAATTGCAGCAGATCGCGCATCTGCGCCGTGAATACACGAAAGGCGGCTTGCGTCGCCGCGATTTACCCGCTGAACCGTTAACCTTATTTGAGCGCTGGCTTGGGCAAGCGTGCGACGCCAGACTGGCCGATCCGACGGCAATGGTCGTGGCGACCGTAGATGACAAGGGGCAACCGTACCAGCGTATTGTATTGCTCAAGCATTATGATGAAAAAGGCCTGGTCTTTTATACCAACCTGGGAAGCCGCAAGGCGCATCAAATTGAGCACAATCCGCGTATCAGTCTGTTATTTCCCTGGCATATGCTTGAACGCCAGGTGATGGTGACAGGCAAAGCCGAGCGTCTCTCCACACTTGAGGTGGTGAGGTATTTCCACAGCCGTCCGCGCGACAGCCAGATCGGCGCATGGGTCTCTAAACAATCCAGCCGCATTTCCGCGCGCGGTATCCTCGAAAGCAAATTCCTGGAGCTTAAGCAGAAGTTTCAACAGGGCGAAGTGCCGTTACCCAGCTTCTGGGGCGGTTTTCGCGTGAGTATCGAACAGATGGAGTTCTGGCAGGGCGGCGAACATCGTCTGCACGATCGCTTTTTGTACCAACGCGACGACGGCGCATGGAAAATCGACCGTCTTGCGCCCTAAAGATGCAAAAATCTTGTTTTAAGCACTGGTGCGGATGAATCCGCCGTTTTATGCTATGTCTCTTTCGCGTCTGGCGAAAAGTCGTGTACCGGCAAAGGTGCAGTCGTTTTATACATGGAGATTTTGATGGCAAGCAGTAACTTGATTAAACAATTGCAAGAGCGGGGGCTGGTAGCCCAGGTGACGGACGAAGACGCGTTGGCAGAGCGACTGGCGCAAGGCCCGATCGCGCTCTATTGCGGCTTCGATCCTACCGCTGACAGCTTGCATTTGGGGCATCTGGTTCCATTGTTATGCCTGAAACGCTT
Source organism: Salmonella sp. 741265073_HBA (assembly GCF_046569105.1). Taxonomy (NCBI): domain Bacteria; kingdom Pseudomonadati; phylum Pseudomonadota; class Gammaproteobacteria; order Enterobacterales; family Enterobacteriaceae; genus Salmonella; species Salmonella sp. 741265073_HBA. The sequence continues at coordinate 435,865 of NZ_JBKFRY010000001.1, forward strand.
CCAGCAGGCAGGGCACAAACCTGTTGCGCTGGTAGGCGGCGCGACCGGTCTGATTGGCGACCCGAGCTTCAAAGCCGCCGAGCGTAAACTGAACACTGAAGAGACCGTTCAGGAGTGGGTGGCGAAAATTCGTAAACAGGTTGCCCCATTCCTGGACTTTGATTGCGGCGAAAACTCCGCTATCGCGGCCAATAACTATGACTGGTTCGGCAGCATGAATGTGCTGACTTTCCTGCGCGATATCGGTAAACATTTTTCCGTTAATCAGATGATCAACAAAGAAGCGGTGAAGCAGCGTCTGAACCGTGACGATCAGGGTATCTCTTTCACGGAGTTCTCTTATAACCTGCTACAGGGGTACGACTTCGCTTGTCTGAATAAACTGCACGGCGTTGCCTTACAGATTGGCGGTTCTGACCAGTGGGGGAACATCACTTCCGGTATCGACCTGACCCGTCGCCTGCACCAGAATCAGGTATTTGGTTTGACCGTTCCACTGATCACCAAAGCTGACGGCACGAAATTCGGTAAAACCGAAGGCGGCGCTGTCTGGCTGGATCCGAAGAAAACCAGTCCGTACAAATTCTACCAGTTCTGGATTAACACCGCAGATGCCGATGTTTATCGCTTCCTGAAATTCTTCACTTTTATGGACATTGAAGAGATCAATGCCCTGGAAGAAGAAGATAAAAACAGCGGGAAAGCGCCGCGCGCGCAGTATGTGCTGGCCGAGCAGGTGACGCGCCTGGTTCATGGTGAAGAAGGGCTGGTCGCGGCGAAACGGATCACTGAATGTCTGTTCAGCGGTTCACTGAGCGCGCTGAGCGAAGCTGACTTTGAGCAGTTGGCGCAGGACGGCGTACCGATGGTTGAAATGGAAAAAGGCGCCGACCTGATGCAGGCGCTGGTAGACGCCGAGCTCCAGCCGTCACGTGGTCAGGCGCGTAAGACTATCGCCTCCAACGCTGTCACTATCAATGGTGAAAAACAATCCGATCCTGAATACATCTTTAACGATGAGGACCGTCTGTTTGGCCGCTATACCTTATTACGTCGCGGCAAAAAGAACTATTGTCTGATTTGCTGGAAATAAGGCATTAAGTAACAGGGAGTGAGAAATCACTCCCTTATTTTTGATGTTCAGGTAAAAAAATGAAGAATATCCTCGCTATCCAGTCCCATGTTGTTTTCGGACATGCGGGCAACAGCGCCGCCGAATTTCCCATGCGCCGTCTTGGCGCGAATGTTTGGCCGCTGAATACCGTTCAGTTTTCTAACCACACGCAATATGGTAAATGGACCGGCTGTGTCATGCCGCCCAGCCATCTGACTGAGATTGTCCAGGGGATTGCGGACATTGGCCAGTTAGCGCACTGCGACGCCGTACTTAGCGGTTACCTGGGATCTGCCGAGCAGGGAGAACACATTCTCGGTATTGTGCGCCAGGTTAAAGCGGCAAATCCGCAGGCAAAATATTTCTGCGATCCCGTGATGGGGCATCCGGAAAAGGGCTGTATCGTGGCGCCTGGCGTCGCAGAGTTCCATGTGCGTTATGCGCTACCCGCCAGCGATATTATCGCGCCTAACCTGATTGAACTGGAAATTCTCAGCAAACATAGCGTGAATAGTGTGGATGACGCCGTGCAGGCGGCGCGCGAACTGATTGCTCAGGGGCCAGAAATTGTACTGGTAAAACATCTCGCCCGCGCCGGTTACAGTTCAGAACGCTTTGAAATGCTGCTGGTGACAGCGCAGGAAGCCTGGCATATTAGCCGTCCGCTGGTGGATTTCGGCTCACGTCAGCCGGTTGGCGTTGGCGATGTCACCAGTGGTTTATTGCTGGTCAAACTTTTGCAGGGCGCGACGTTGCAGCAGGCGCTGGAGCACGTTACGGCGGCAGTCTATGAGATTATGATCGCCACCAAAACGATGCAGGAGTACGAACTGCAGGTCGTGGCGGCCCAGGACAGGATCGCTAACCCTGAACATTACTTCAGCGCAACGCGGCTGTAATTATTGCTGCTAAAAAGAGGCCGGATGGCGGTACAGCGAGCTATCCGGCAACATGACATTAATTCAGTCCTTCCGCTTTAAGCGCTGCCGCAACGGTCGGTCTTTTTGCGACACGCTGCATATAACTTTCAATATGCGTTAACCCGTCCATATTCAGTTTTACGCCATAGGCCCAACGCAATACGGTAAACAGATAAGCGTCTGCAATGGTAAAACGCTGGCCGCAAATCCACTGGTCGTCTGAAAGCGACTCATCCACATACTGCAATTTCTTTTCCAGACCGGCGTGAACGGCGGGTTTGAGTGTTTCTGGCGTGTCAGGGCGGAACAGAGGGGTAAAGCCTTTATGCAGTTCCGTTGCAATATAGTTGAGCCATTCCAGCGTATGATAGCGAGCAAGACTACTTACCGGCGCCAGAAGCTGGCGGTCGGGAACGCTGTCGGCGAGATACTGCATAATGGCGACGCCTTCAGTCAACAGTGTGCCGTCATCCAGCAGCAGAGCCGGAACCTGTCCTTTAGGGTTGACTGCCAGGTAATCATCACCATTTTCCAGGCGTTTTTTTGCGAGATCGACGCCATCAAGCGTAAAGTCTTTGCCAATTTCGCGCAGGGTAATATGGGAAGCAAGAGAGCAGGCACCCGGTTTGTAGAACAGTTTCATCGGTAACTCCTTTTTGCTGAGGTTTAAAGTATGGTAGTGCGGGGACGAGCAAAAAAAAAGCCGCTAACGCACAGTTAGCGGCCTGAATGTTGTTTCCCGGAAAATTAAACTGTAGCGGCTTTAGAGCCTTTTTCAGCGTTATCATCGTCCTGGGTCATACGGTTCAGCTTAGGCGCTGTCAGCAGCATCAGGATGGCGATAACGGCGGTTGCTATGCCAATCTGCATAAATACGCGACCATAGACTTCCAGGGACATCAGTGGGTCAGTCACGTCGCTCGGCACAGCCATCAGGTTGGCGACATAACCGCCGATGATGTTAGCGCCTGCCGTTGTCAGGAACCAGCTACCCATGATGAAGCCCATCAGACGCTGCGGAACCAACTGTGCGACCATTGCCAGTCCCAGACCGGAGATCATCAGCTCACCGATACTTTGCAGGCCGTAGCTTGCGATCAGCCAGTTTACGGATACGATGCCGGCATCGTTCGCAAATTTGGCGCCCAGCGGCAGAATCAGGAACGCGCCGGAACACAGCACCATACCAATGGCGAATTTCATCGGCATCGGCAGCGTATCGCCCATCCTGTTATAGATAGCGGCCAGAATCGGGCTGCCGATAATGATCCAGAATGGGTTCAGCGCCTGATACTGTTCCGGTTCGAACGCGATACCGAGAATAGAGTGCTCGACGTTACGAATGGCAAAGAAGTTCAGCGACGTCGGCATCTGGCTGTACAGTACGAAGAAGATAATCGCCTGCAGCATCAAAATAAAGGCGACGATCATTTTACGGCGAGCCGCGCCGTGCATGGAAAACGCTTCTTTACCGAAGATAATGACGATGCCAAGAGCGATTACGCCCAGCACCATACGCGCGATGTCCTGGTTGTGCAGCAGCCAGGTGGCGACCGCAATCAGAACGACAATACCCACGATTGTCAGCAGCAGATTACGGAAGTTGATCGGTTCAAAGTCGGGTTTGGAACCGTAGCTTTTCACCCAGCGCTGGCAGAAAGCAAAGTTAACGACGGTTATCAGCATACCGACGACGCTAAGCGCAAACGCGGTGCTCCAGCCATAACGCGCCGCCAGCCACGGCGTCGCCAGCATAGAGAAGAAGGAGCCGATGTTGACGGACATATAATACATAGTAAATGCGCCGTCGAGACGCGGATCGTCCTTCGCGTAACAGGTAGACAGCAGGGAAGACGGGTTAGCTTTAAACAGACCGTTACCCACAGCGATAGCCGCCATGCCCATATAGACGATGCCAGCGTCATGACCAGACCATGCGACCAGCGCATAACCGATAGCCAGCACCACGGCACCCAGCATAATAACGCGTTTGGTGCCCAGAATTTTATCACCTAACCAACCGCCAATGGCGACCAGGCCGTACACCAGCGCACTGAAGGAAGAGAAAAGGGTGATGGAATCCGCTTCTGACATACCCAGTTGTTTTACCAGGTAGACGGCCATAATGCCTTGCAGGCCGTAATAACCAAAACGCTCCCATAACTCTATCGAGAAGATGAGATAGAACGCCTTCGGTTGTTTGAAAGCGTTCAAACTGACGCTTTCAGTTGGTTTTTTGTTTGCAGTAGACACTTTTACCTCTTTTTTACGCCCCGTATTAACAGGGATTGTCTGGCGCGTGATGAGTCAGACTCATCCGTCCGATTGTTATATTGGAGGGGAAACGGCAGGTAATGTTCACTATCTTTCCTCTCCAGACAAGAGCTTTGTAATAATCTGTTACATATAACTCTTCTGGTTGAATCGTCCGATGTCAGAAATGTTATCCAGCGTTAAATTTCTTCATTTGAAGAATGGCAGATTTTTACACTGCAAAAAGGCCATTGGTTTGGGTGAAAGGCGATATCTTCTGCTATTTAAGGTGAAAAGCAGTGATATAGGCCATTATCTGAAAAAATGGCAGAGTAATATTTTGTAGTGAAAACGGGGCGTCAGTCTATCCGGTTGTAAATGTAACCTTAGATGTCATTAAATTTCACATGAAGTTATCAAAGTGATCCTGATCACGGATAGATAGAAATTTTTGCGATTAAAAAAATGATTAACCTGACGTGGAGGGAAAACGAAAGCACATTACATCAGAAAAAGGACAGAGACTGGAATGATTGATGGCTAAAATAGATCCAGGCCGAAGGTGGGAGCGCGCTGGCGTGACGGACGCACTCCGACCATATCAAATATCGACTTTTTCTTTGTATTCGCAAAGGTCTTCAATGAGGCAGGAGCCGCAGCGGGGTTTTCGGGCGATACAGGTATAGCGGCCATGCAAAATTAACCAGTGATGGCAGTCCACTTTGAACTCATTCGGCACTACTTTCAGTAACTTCTCTTCTACCTGCTCGACATTTTTACCCGGCGCGAACTGTGTTCGGTTGCATACACGAAATATATGCGTATCAACGGCGATGGTCGGCCAGCCGAAGGCGGTATTTAGCACCACGTTAGCGGTTTTACGGCCCACGCCGGGAAGCGCTTCCAGCGCCGCCCGATCCTCCGGCACTTCGCCATTATGCTTGTCCAGTAAAATACGGCAGGTCTTAATCACGTTTTCCGCTTTACTGTTAAATAAACCGATGGTTTTGATATAGGATTTCACGCCTTCTACGCCCAGTTCCAGCATCGCGGCTGGCGTATTGGCGACCGGGTAAAGTTTGGCGGTAGCCTTGTTCACGCTGACGTCGGTTGCCTGCGCGGAAAGCAACACGGCAATCAGCAACTCAAACGGCGACGTGAAATTGAGTTCCGTTGTGGGGTGCGGATTGTTGTCGCGCAGGCGCGTCAGAATTTCCAGCCTTTTTGCTTTGTTCATCAGACTTTCCCTGTTTCACCTGCCGGAACAGCGGAAGGCGCGGTTTCGGCGCGGCGTTTCTTCATTTTTTCATCAATAAGATATTTTACCGCCAGCATGAGCCCCAGGCCGATAAACGCGCCTGGCGGCAGCATCGCCAGCAGGAAAGGCGAGTCGGTGTGAAATATCTCGACCCGTAATACTTTTGCCCAGCCTCCCAGCAGGCTATCCGCGCCATCGAAAAGCGTACCATTCCCGAGGATCTCGCGCAGCGAACCCAGCACGAACATCGCGCCTGTCGCGCCCATGCCGATGGAAAAACCGTCCAACGCGGAAAGCCACGGTCCTTTTTTCGCGGCAAACGCTTCGGCGCGACCGACAACAATGCAGTTCGTTACAATCAGCGGAATAAAAATCCCTAAAGACTGATATAAACCGAACGCATACGCATTGATCAGCATCTGTACTGCGCTTACCACCGAGGCAATGATCATAACGTAAATCGGGATACGGATTTCTGCCGGCGTCCAGCGACGTAGTGCGGACACCGTAAGGTTGGTCAGCGTTAATACCAGCGTTGTGGCCAGACCCAGCCCCAGAGCGTTGGTTGCCGTAGACGTCACCGCCAGTAAAGGGCACAGGCCAAGTAGCTGCACCAGAGCAGAGTTATTTTTCCATAACCCCTGAACAACAATGTCTTTTATTTCGCTCATGGCTATTCTCCACAGGCGGTTAAATGGGGGAGCTGAGCGGGCAGTGATTCGGCGTACAGCCCGGCGCGTTTAACCGCATTCACCACGGCGCGCGGCGTTATTGTCGCCCCGGTAAATTGATCAAAATCACCGCCATCTTTTTTCACCGCCCAGTGCGTATCATTTTCACCGCTGATGGTTTTACCGCTAAAGTGGGTAATCCAGTCAGACAAACGGCGTTCAATTTTATCACCTAACCCTGGCGTCTCATGATGTTCCGTCACGCGCGTCCCCAGGACGGTACCGTTGAAATCTGCACCAACAATAAGCTGGATAGCGCCGGAATAGCCATCTGGCGCGGTGGCCTCAATGATGGCTGCTACGGGTTTATCATCCTTGCGAGCGATAAAAACACGATGTGTGCCTTTGCCGAGGGCGGGCGCATCGACCAGATAACAGCTATCTTGCAGATTATTATTGTAACGATCTGGCGGCAATACCTGATCGAACAGGGCATGCTGTTGTTGCAGCGCTTGTTCGTGGATGGTTGATTTTGTCATCTGATTAATCACCGCAGTCAATCCCGTAGAACCTGCGGCAAAAAGCGCCAGCGTAATACCGTGTTTACGAATCGTTTTCAGCATGGTTTATCCTTTGCGATGTCCATAGACGCGGGGGCGCGTGTAGTAGTCGATCAGAGGAACCGTGATATTCGCCAACAGGACAGCAAAAGCAACGCCGTCCGGATAGCCGCCGAAGCTACGAATCAGCCACACTAATACCCCAGCCAGCGCGCCGAAAATTAAACGTCCACGGTTGGTCGTGGAGGCGGTAACCGGATCCGTCAAGATAAAAAATGCGCCCAGCATGGTGGCGCCTGACAGCAGATGAAGCTGCGGCGAGGCCAGCGTAGCGGGCGAAAAAAGCCAACCTAACGCGGCGCATAGCGCCAGCGTCAGTAGAAAACTGACCGGGATATGCCAGCGGATAGCTTTTTGCCACAGCAGGAATACGCCGCCGACAAGCCAGGCGAGGTTAACCCACTGCCAGCCCACGCCAGCCAGCGCGCCGCTGTATATCGGGTACTGCATGATTTGCTCAACGGAGTGCCCGGCGCGCAAGGACGTTTTAAACGTATCCAGCGGCGTCGCCTGGCTGATACCGTCAATACCAATACGTAGCAGTGTCATATCGCCGCCGCTGGCGGTATGCCCGGTAAAAATCATCCGCAACGTGTCCAGCATATCGGGCGTTGTTGCGGCTATTTCATAAGGCGGCAACCAGCTTGTCATTTGCACCGGAAAGGAGATTAAGAGCACCACGTAACCGATCATTGCCGGATTAAAGGGGTTTTGTCCCAGCCCGCCATATAACTGTTTAGCGATAATAATGGCGAATCCGGTTCCCAGCACGACCATCCACCAGGGCGCGAGCGGAGGGATGCTGACCGCCAGCAAAAGCCCCGTCAATAACGCGGAATAATCCTGTAGGTGACTGGCGACCGATTGTTTGCGCAGTCTAAGGACAATGGCTTCCGCGACGAGCGCCGTGATGGCAGCCAGAACGATCTGGAAAAGCGTTCCCCAACCAAAAAACCACGTCTGCGCGGCAATCCCCGGCAGAGCGGCGATTAATACCAGCAACATGATTCGCGATGTCTGGCGCTGGTTATGGGTATAAGGCGAGCTTGCGATTCTGAATACCATTTAATCCTCGTTAACTACCTGCTGCTGTGCTGCTTTTTTTGCCTGAACGCGGGCGATGGCCGCTTCCACCGCGGCTTTACGCGGGTCGGCCGGTTCGGCAGGTTCGCTTCCGGCCTGCTGCTCCTGCTTGCGGGCTTTGGCGCGGGCGATAGCCGCCTCCACCGCGGCTTTACGCGGGTCGGCCGGTTCGACAGGTTCGCTTCCGGCCTGCTGCTCCTGCTTGCGGGCTTTGGCGCGGGCGATGGCCGCTTCCACCGCAGCTTTACGCGGATCGACCGGTTCGGCAGGTTCGCTTCCGGTCTGCTGCTCCTGCTTGCGGGCTTTGGCGCGGGCGATAGCCGCTTCCACTGCGGCTTTACGCGGATCGGCCGGTTCGACCGGTTCGCTTCCGGCCTGCTGCTCCTGCTTACGGGCTTTGGCGCGGGCGATGGCTGTCTCCACCGCGGCTTTACGCGGATCGACCGGTTCGGCAGGTTCGCTTCCGGCCTGCTGCTCCTGCTTACGGGCTTTGGCGCGGGCGATGGCTGCCTCCACTGCAGCTTTACGCGGGTCGTCGCCGGGTATCGCGCTGTCAGCCATCGGATGAGCGGCTTGTTTAGCGCGCGCTTGCGCTTTACGCGCTTCACGGGCCGCGATGACGGCGCTATTGTCTGGCAGACTACCCGCCTGAATAACCACCGGTTGCGTGGCCTGCGCCTGTTTCTCTTTTACCCGCGCCAGCGCAGCGGCAATGGCATCCTGATCTTTTGCCGCTGGTTGTACCGCTGCGCTCTTATGACGTGCAAGGCGGGCGGCTTTTTCGCGCTCCAGTCTTGCCTGACGAGCCTCAAAACGTGCTTTGGCTTCGGCGGCGCGTTTTTCTTCAAGCCTGATCGCATTAATCTCCGCTTTTTCCTGACGGAAATATTGGACGAGCGGAATATTACTGGGGCAGACCCAGGCGCAGGCGCCGCATTCTATACAATCAGCAATATGGTGAGCGGTAGCCTTGTCATGCTGCTGCCCTTTGCTGAACCAATAAAGCTGCTGCGGTAAAAGGTCGGCAGGGCAAGCGTCAGCGCAAGCACTGCAACGAATACAGCTTTTCTCTTCCTGAGGCGCTCCCATTTCAGTCACGGATGGCGCCAGCAAGCAGTTGGTGATTTTTACGACCGGTACGTCAAGCCAGGGAAGGGTGAATCCCATCAACGGGCCGCCCATGATGACCATCTGGTCAGCGGAAGGGCAGAACCCGGCATCGTTAAGCAAATGACGAACGGGAGTGCCGAGCCGCGCCCAGACGTTACCCGGACGGCTTACCGCTTCACCCGTTAAGGTGACAACGCGTTCTGTGATCGGTTCGCCGTCAACCACGGCGCGTTTAACGGCATAAGCCGTACCGACGTTTTGCATCAGCACGCCAATATCAGAGGAGCGCCCGCCGTGGGGAACCTGTTTTCCCGTCAGTATTTGGGTGAGCTGTTTTGCGCCGCCGGAAGGGTATTTGGTTGGGATCACACGTAACGAAATATCGTGGGCGTCAGCCAGTACGGCGCGCAGCATGGAAATAGCCTGCGGTTTGTTATCTTCAATGCCGATTAATACCTCACGGGGTTGCAGAATATGCGCCAGGATGCGAATACCTTCCACAATCTGCGCGGCGCAGTCCTGCATCAGACGATCGTCCGCCGTAATGTAAGGTTCGCACTCTGCGGCATTGATAATAAGCGTAGTGATTTTATCGCCGCCGCCCTGCAATTTAACGCCGGTGGGAAACCCTGCGCCGCCAAGCCCGGCAACGCCATACTGATGAATGCGTTCAATGAGCGCTTCACGGCTGTGGGCGCGGTAATCAGACCAGCCCTCGCGTTCAATCCAGCGGTCCTCGCCGTCGGCATCAATGATGACGCTTAACTCCGCCAGCGCCGAAGGATGTGCCGTCGAGTGGGGGGCAATAGCGATAACCGTCCCGGAGGTGGGCGCGTGTACCGGCAGCATTCTCCCACGTCCACGGGTAAGCGCCTGGCCGCGTAGCACGCGATCGCCGACGCTAACGCACAGCTCGCCCTCAGCGCCAATGTGCTGTTTTAAAGGGATAACAAAGCGTGGCGCTAAAGGCACCTGGCGCAGCGGCGTGCCGTTTGACTGGGTCTTCATTTCGGGCGGATGAATACCACCGTCGAAATCCCAGATTTTATCTTTTCTGAAAGCGGAAAATAGTTTAAGCATGTTGTTCCACGGGAATGATGCGAACGGGAATGGTGTTCAAATCCCATTTCCAACTGTCGGGCGTCTCATTCACCGGACGTAATTCGATGCAGTGCGTCGGACACGGATCGACGCACAGATTACAGCCAGTACAGAGATCGCTCATGACCGTGTGCATGGCGCGCGTTGCGCCAACGATGGCGTCAACCGGGCAGGCCTGAATGCATTTTGTGCAGCCAATGCAGTTATTTTCATCAATAACTGCCAGCATACGTACTGGCGCAGCCTGCTGTTCTTCACCATCGCATGGTTGCGGCTCTACGTTTAGCAGCTCTGCCATTTTCAGCATGACGGCTTCGCCGCCGGGCGCGCAACGATTGATTTTCTCGCCCTGGAGACCCACGGCTTCGGCGTAGGGGCGACAGCCGGGATAGCCGCACTGACCACACTGACTCTGCGGCAAAATCGCATCGATTTTTTCAACAACCGGATCATCTTCAACCGCGAATCGGCGGGAGGCATAACCCAGAATGGCGCCGAACACCAGGCCCAGAAGGGTCAGGGCGCCAACGGCAATCCAGATAGTATTCATTACAACTTCACCAAACCACTAAAGCCCATAAAGGCCAAAGACATTAATCCTGCGGTAATCAATGCTATCGCGTTACCACGAAAAGGGGCGGGCACATCCGCCACGGCAAGGCGTTCGCGGATGGCGGCGAACAGAACCATCACTAATGAAAAACCGACGGCGGCGGAAAACCCGTACAGCGCCGACTGAAGAAAGTGATGACCGAGATTAATATTCAGTAACGCTACGCCCAGAACCGCACAGTTAGTGGTAATCAGTGGTAAGAAGATGCCTAACAAGCGGTATAACGCCGGGCTGGTTTTCCGTACAACCATTTCGGTAAATTGCACGACCACAGCAATGACGAGGATAAAGGCCAGCGTCCGCAGATAAATCAGATCCAGCGGAATAAGTATCCAGGTGTCGATAAGCCAGGCGCATATCGACGCCAGCGTCATGACAAAGGTCGTCGCGAGGCCCATCCCCATGGCGGTTTCCAGTTTTTTGGATACGCCCATAAAGGGACAAAGGCCCAGGAATTTGACCAGTACAAAGTTATTGACCAGTACAGTTCCGACAAAGAGCAGCAGGTAATCAGTCATGTTTCGGCCTGAAATAAAAAAGCCGCCTATTATCTGTCAAACTACCACAGGCGACAACAGGTTAACTGTAGGGTTATTACGGATTAACAAACGTTGTTTTAACGCGCGCTGAACGTTTGAGATAAGGCACAATGAGCGCCGTCGCCAACAGTGGGAAGAGTAACTGACGCACGGCAAAGGCATCTGAGACGGGCGAAAAGGCAAATGCTTTAACCGCCAGTAACACCGACACCAGCAGCCAGATAATGTAATGCTTCGGCACGCAGCGTCTGCGCTTGAAGAATGCGATCGTCAACCACAGGGTATAGTACCACATGGCGATAGCGGTAATAAATGAAATGCCCCATAGCAGTAAATTACCGGTTTCCTGTCCGCTAAGCGTCTTGAACGTTTGCGGTGTGGCAAGCGCCATAACGTAGAGTAATAACGCCAGCGAGGCGCTCAACAACGCGACTAACAGCCAGGCTAACGGGCCAAGAAGCCAGCCTCCAATTCGTTGTGGCGGTGTTGTAGTCATATCTTCTCCGGGGTTACGCGCGTTAACGGTCATGCCGCTCATTTTGGGGCAAATATTATAAGGTTTTTGATGTTAAACGCTACTTTCTTTATTGCACATAGCGCCAGACGGATTGCGGAACCTGACCTACATCAAACAGGCGTCCTCCGGAAACCAGTTCGGCACGGCGGTGATCTGCAGCGCGATACATATTAACAATGTCCATGTCATCAGTAAGGGTATAGTTAAGGTGGTCGAACAGTTTTTCCAGACTTTCGAGCGAACTAATTTTGCGGAATTTTAATAGATAATCCTGAACAGTCATATAAAGTTGATCCATATTAAATATAATGCCAACGGAGTAGTCACTGATAAAAAATAAACAAAACCGCACCAGTGAGAGGTCAGGGGTGCAGGTAAAAAGGGAATATTCTTACCGGTAAAGAGTCAGGCGCCACATGGCGCCTGGGGCGAAAGGTTAACGCGCTTTCCTACAACAGGCAATAAACGTCAGACCAGATAGGACATATTTCGTTTTTTTTGCCGGTTTTTGACTTTTCTTTGCACCCCCCGGGGCGCCGCTTACCGTACCACGCGAAAATGCCTTTACATTATCTGACGCTTACTTCTTCTGGACGGAAGCCGTGGGCTCTGGTGGTTGGTAATTGTCAATATGGTTGGCAATACCTAAAAGAATGACTGAGATAACGAGAACTATCCACCCAGTTAATTCAATAAGACGATTCATTATTGACGACATTTGCTTTGATTTATCCATAAACACAGAGGGTAAATGTTACTTTCCTGGCGAACGGTCGGCAAGAGGGAGGGAAACGATTTCAGCCTTTGTTCTGTAACAAGTTAATCATTTGATGCTACGTTGATGGTCAGGACGCTATTGCGGCTAGTCGCACGATGGTGTGGAATAGCGATATCTAAAACCGGAGGCAGTGAGATGAATGACAAAATCCGCGTTGGGTTAATCGGTTATGGCTACGCCAGTAAAACCTTTCATGCGCCCTTAATTATGGGAACGCCAGGGCTAGAGCTTGCGGCGGTATCCAGCAGCGATGAAACAAAAGTGAAAGCAGACTGGCCGGCGGTCTCCGTGGTCTCTGAGCCCCGACACTTATTTAACGATCCGCATATCGACCTGGTCGTGATCCCGACGCCCAACGATACCCATTTCCCGCTGGCGAAAGCTGCGCTGGAAGCCGGTAAGCATGTGGTGGTTGATAAACCTTTTACCGTGACACTGTCACAGGCGCGAGAATTGGATGCGCTTGCGCGGAGTACTGGCCGGGTACTTTCCGTCTTCCACAACCGACGTTGGGACAGCGATTTTTTGACGCTGAAAGCCTTGCTGGCGGATGGCGTGCTCGGCGAGGTGTCCTTGTTTGAATCCCACTTTGATCGATTCCGTCCCCAGGTGCGCGACCGCTGGCGCGAACAAGGCGGGCCGGGAAGTGGTATCTGGTACGATCTGGCGCCGCACTTGTTGGATCAGGCCATTCAACTTTTTGGCCTGCCCGTCAGCATGACGGTGGATTTAGCGCAACTGCGTCCGGGCGCGCAATCTACAGATTATTTCCACGCGATTTTATCCTACCCCCAGCGCCGCGTGATTTTGCACGGTACGATGCTGGCCGCGGCGGAATCCGCGCGATACATCGTTCATGGTTCGCGCGGTAGCTATGTAAAATATGGCCTCGATCCCCAGGAAGAACGGTTAAAAAACGGCGAGCGTTTACCGCAGGAAGACTGGGGATACGACATGCGTGACGGCGTATTGACCCTGGTTGAGGGAGAGACGCGCAAAGAAGAAAACTGGCTTACGTTGCCGGGTAACTATCCGGCATATTATGCCGCCATCCGCGATGCGTTAAACGGTAACGGTGAAAATCCCGTGCCGGCAAGTCAGGCGATTCAAATTATGGAGTTGATTGAACTGGGCATGGAATCGGCAAAACATCGCGCGACGCTGTGTCTTGCCTGAGATGTCGCATTTCTCCGCCTGGGATAGCATTAAACCGCAGGCGGAGAGAGGGCGTTAGCATCAATAAAGCAATTTTACGCCGCGGCCACTTTTTCGCGCAGCGCACGTTTTTCGCCATCGCTCAGAAAGGCGATTTCCAGACCGTTAATCTGCGCCTGGCGAATCTGTTCGCGGCTCAATCCTGCCGCTGGCGCGGCGACGTGATATTCATGGATAATATCTACGCCCTGAACAGCCGGATCGTCCGTATTAAGACTGGCGAGAACGCCATGCTCAAGGAAGGTTTTGAGCGGATGATCTGCCAGCGATGCGACGGTACTGGTCTGAATATTCGAGGTCAGACAGGATTCAATACCGATACGCTGCTGTGCAAGAAAATCCATTAACGCGCGATCTTCGACAGCTTTTACGCCATGTCCGATACGTTCGGCCCCCAGTTCGCGAATCGCCTGCCAGATACTTTCCGGCCCTGCGGCTTCGCCAGCGTGAACGGTAATATGCCAGCCCGCATCGCGCGCCCGATTAAAGTGCGACAAAAACAGACTGCCGGGAAAGCCCAGCTCATCACCGGCTAAATCCAGCGCGGTGATTTTCTCTCTGTGCGCCAGCAGCGCATCAAGCTCCTGTAAACATGCCGCCTCGCCGAAGGTACGGCTCATAATGCCAATGAGTCGCGCCTCGACGCCAAACGTGTTACAGCCGTCGCGTACGCCGTCGATAACGGCTTCAACCACGCCTGCGATCGGTAACTGATGCGCCATCGCCATATAGCCGGGCGAAAAGCGAAGCTCGACGTAATGCAGGCCGTTACGTGCGGCATCTTCAATATTTTCAAAGGCTACACGGCGGCAGGCGTCAAGCGATGCCAGGACTTTTACCCCCCAATCGAGCTTCGTGAGAAAGCTCACTAAATCGGGTTCGGTTGAGGTGACCTGGACATGCGGAATCAGCGTTTCCAGCGTTTGGGCGGGAAGGGCGATGTTGAACTGCCGACCAAGATCCAGAATTGTTTGGGCGCGAATGTTGCCATCAAGGTGGCGGTGGATGTCAGTCAAAGGAAGCGTAATATCAATCATGGGCGCACTCAATTTTTAATAAAAGTGCGCACCATTATACTACAGATTGATAATGCTCTGGAAATTTTGCAAAAACGGAGTCATTACGTTGCAACTTCGCGAGAGCGCGGGAGAAATTTTGTATCATTCTCTTTAACGCGCCCCCAGTCAGCTCACGGGGGTTGTCTCTGTTATCGCATCTTAGGATAAAGGGTCAGCCCACCGCTTGTAGACAGTATCAGCGAACGGTGCGGATAGCGTTAATCAATCCGTTGACGCCTTTTTCAAGTTTCAGGCGAGGGCATCCGGCATTCAGACGCACAAATCCCCGGCCTTCGGCGCCATAGGTATCGCCGGGCATAATGGCGACTTTCTCCTGATGAATGAGCGTGTGCTGTAATTTTTGATCGTCAATGCCGAGTGGACGGAGATCAATCCAGGCCAGATAGGTCGATGGCGGCGCTTGCCAGTTCAACGTCGGAACGGCGCCATTCAGCGCCTGCTCAATATAGCGCATATTAGCCGCCAGCGAGGCGCGTAACGCATCCAGCCACGTCGCGCCGTGCTGATACGCGGCAATATGCGCCGTGAGCGAGAGCACCGCTGGCGAAGAGAGGCCGTCGCGCCCTTTTAAGGCGGCCAGATAGCGTTCACGGCTTTCACTATTTTCAATGATTCCATAAGCGCCGGTTAATGCCGGAATGTTGAAGCTTTTCGAGCCGGAGGAGAGCAGCGCCCAGTCTCCGCGCGCGACATTGCTCCAGGGAATATGCGGCAGGTTTCCCCATACCATATCCATGTGAATTTCATCGGAAATCACCCGTACGCCATGGCGCTCGCACAGCGTTGACATCGTTTCCAGCTCGTCACGCGTCCACACTTTACCGGTGGGATTTTGCGGACTGCACAGCAGCAGGATTTTGCTTTCCGGACGCGCCAGCGCCGCCTCTAGTTTGGCCATATCGCAATACCAGGCGTTGCCTTCTTTCTCCAGCGGGACGGGAGTGACGATGCGATGGTTGCCTTCAATCGCCTTATAAAAAGCATCGTAAGCGGGGGTATGAACTACCACGCCATCGCCTTCGTCGGACCACTGGCGGATAAGCTCGGACGCCATATAGATAACGGAGGGGCCGTATACGAGGGAGTGGGCATCTATCGTGGTCTGATGGCGTGTCGCAAACCAGTGGGTAATCGCCCCTAAAAACGCCTCATTTTTCCAGCGGCTATAGCCCAGCACACCGTGGGAAAGGCGCTGGTTTAGCGCCTCCAGGATACACGGCGCGGTGGCAAAATCCATATCCGAGATCGTAAAGGGGAGTAGATCGGCCTCGCCAAAACGATCGGCGACATAATCCCACTGCGTACACCACGTTCCGCGACGGTCAACTTCCTGTGAAAAATCGAACATATCTCTTCCTTATGCCTGAACGGTATTCATCAGACCAACCATTTCATCTTTTACCGACTGAACCTGTGGGCCGATAACCACCTGCAAATTATGCTGATTGAGCTGTACGACGCCTATCGCACGATTGTCCTTCAATGCCTGGACATCGACAAGCGACATATCTTTCACGGACAGACGTAGGCGGGTGATGCAGTTGTCCAGACTCACGATGTTTTCCGTGCCGCCTAATGCCGCCAGGATAGCAGGCACGTTGTAGCCGGATTTTCCTGGCGCGCCAGCGATCGCTTTTTCAATGCTGGTGGCGATCTCCGCTTCGCGCCCCGGTGTTTTGAGGTTAAAGCGTGTAATGGCGAAGCGGAAAATGACGTAGTAAACCGCAAACCAAATCGCCGCCACTACCGGAACCAGATACCATTTTGTTGACAGACCATGCAGGATGCCAAACACCACAAAGTCAATAATATTGCCATCCGTATTGCCGATAGTGACGCCGAGAATAGCCATGATGGTAAAGCCTAGTCCGGTCAGCAGAGCATGAATAACGTACAGCACCGGCGCTACGAACAGGAACAGGAATTCCAGCGGCTCCGTTGTACCGCCGACAACGCAGGCGATTAAACCGGAAATCAATAATCCTTTAATTTTAGGACGGTTTTCTGGACGGGCACAGTGGTACATTGCCAGCGCGGCGCCCGGCAACCCACCGAGAAACGCCGGCATTTTGCCTTGCGATAAGAAGCGAGTGGCGCTTTCAGAGAAGCCGTGCGTCGTTGGGCAACTGAGTTGGGCCTGGAAAATAGTCAATGCGCCGCTCACGGTATGCCCGCATACCTCTTGCGTACCCCCCGCCTCGGTGAAGCGAATCAGCGCTACCAGAATATGGTGCAGACCAAAAGGTAACAGCAGGCGCTCGCCGGTGCCGAAAATCATCGGTCCAAAGTCGCCGGCGCTGTTGATGATATGACCCAGTCCACTAATTCCCATCGCAAAAACCGGCCAGACGAGCGGGATAACCAGGCCGACAAGCCCCATCACAACGGCGGAAACGATAGGTACAAAACGCGTACCGCCGAAAAAAGCCAGCGCATCCGGCAAACGAATGGTATGAAACCGTTCATGCAGCATCCAGACAATAATACCAGCGATAACGGCGCCGAGGATGCCGGTATCGATAGAGGGGATGCCCAGAATATTTTGTACGTTATTGGCTTTCAGCACCGCCGCATCGGTGGTCGGCAGAATGCCTTTTGCCGTGAGCCAGAAGTTGACTGCAAGGTTCATTACCGCATAACCGACGAACCCGGCAAATGCGGCGACGCCTTTGTTTTCCCGCGCCAGACCGAGCGGAATCGCGATACAAAACATCACCGGCAGGAAGCTAAAGGCAAAAGAACCTACTTTACTCATCCAGGTGAAGATAGCCTGTAGCAAGGGATTACCCAGCACGGGGAGCAGGGTGATAACGTCGTGGCTACTAAGCGAGCTGCCGATACCGAGCATAATGCCGCAGAACGAGAGCAAGGCGACGGGCAACATAAACGTTTTACCCAGTTGCTGGAAAAATTCCCATAGCGTTATTTTTGGCGTGGTTTTCGTCGTCATCTAACGACTCCTTGTTAATAAAGGCTGGTGTCAGGTTATGATGGCGAAAAGATAAAACGTTTTATCAAATTTTAGTGCGGCATTAATCACATTACTGACCGATAATAACGCGTATAAAGATAACGGATAGGTAAAACGTTTTATCTGTCAGATTCTGGAGCGATTTGTTGACATGGCTATCGCCAAAAAAATCACTATCCACGATGTTGCGCTGGCGGCTGGCGTGTCGGTGAGCACCGTTTCCTTAGTGCTGAGCGGCAAGGGGCGAATATCGGCCGCGACCGGCGAGCGCGTGAACGCGGCAATTGAGCAACTGGGCTTTGTGCGTAACCGCCAGGCGTCCGCGCTGCGTGGCGGGCAAAGCGGCGTTATCGGTTTGATCGTGCGTGATTTATCGGCACCCTTTTATGCCGAATTGACCGCCGGGTTAACGGAAGCGCTGGAAGCGCAAGGCCGTATGGTTTTTCTCCTGCACGGGGGGAAAGATGGCGAACAGCTAAATCAGCGTTTTACCATGCTGCTTAATCAGGGCGTGGATGGCATGGTGATCGCCGGTGCGGCGGGCAGTAGCGAAGCGCTGAGAGCGCAGGCCGACGCACAAGGAATTCCTGTCGTGTTTGCGTCACGCGCCAGCTATCTTGATGATGCGGATACCGTTCGGCCTGACAACATGCAGGCGGCGCAGCTCCTGACGGAGTACCTTATTCGTCAGGGCCATCAGCGCATCGCCTGGCTGGGAGGACAAAGCGCATCTTTAACCCGTGCGGAGCGCGTGGGCGGCTATTGCGCGACGTTGTTAAAATACGGTCTACCGTTTCACAGCGAGTGGGTCGTGGAATGCGCTTCCAGTCAGAAACAGGCAGCAGAAAGCATTACCGCGCTGTTGCGATACAATCCGACCATTAGCGCTGTCGTTTGTTACAACGAAACCATTGCGATGGGGGCGTGGTTTGGCCTACTGAGAGCCGGACGACAGAGTGGCGAGAGCGGTGTCGATCGTTATTTCGAGCAGCAGGTGTCGCTGGCGGCGTTTGCTGATGTGGCGGAGAACGCCCTCGACGACCTGCCGATTATCTGGGCCAGTACGCCGGCGCGAGAAATAGGCTATACCCTGGCCGAACGAATATTGCAGCGTATTGCTCACGACGAGCACCATGTGCGGAGTCAAACGATAGCCGCTCGCCTGGTAACGCAAAAGTAGAGGCTGCGCGTCGTTCGGCGCAGACCGGGTGCAGCGTCGCGACACCCGGCAAGGCGATTATTGTTGAGGCAGCGCCGGAACGTCCGGTACGGAAAGCGCTGGCATCCCAAACAGGCCGACAAAGTCTTCCAACGGCATTTTTTGTCCGTTGAGCGTGATCTGGCCATTGGCGTACTGCAAACTGGAGGCGATAGTATTATCCTTCAGCGTTGTCAGTCGGAACATCTGACCCATTGCGGACAGCCCCTGCACCTGCTGTTTTGCCAGTTTTTCCGCATCATCCTGCTGATAGCCTTCCAGTTTTGCTATCTGCGTCATAAACTCGACCGCCATGTCCATCGGAATTGCCAGTTTCGCATCCAGCGATTTCACGGAGCGGTCGACTTCCTGCGCCAGCGTTTGCGGTTGTGCCGTTGTGGTTGCCGGATCTTTGAGGAACAGCGACAGATTCAGCGTGGTTTCCCCTTTGGCGTTTTTCCAGCTAAGCGGCGCCAGAGTCAGTACCGGATCGCCTTTTAACAGCACGGGGAGAGCGCTAAAGAACGCTTCAGTGACTTTTTGCTGATAAAGCTCAGGATTCTGCGCCACGTCCGGCTGATTCAACAGCGCCTGCGTTTGCGCATGATATTGCTGACTAAACTGGTGCCAGGCTTCGCCGTCGATTTGACCGACTTTCAGCGTTAATTTACCGCTGCCTAAATCCTGATTCTGCACTTTCAGGCTGTTAAGCGAGTAATCCAACTGGCTGTTAATGGTTTTTCCGTCGTTGACGAGATCGGACTTGCCGGCAATTTCCATCCCTTCCAGCACCGCCATCTCTTTACCCTCAATGGCGATGGACAGTTTATCCAGCGTTAACTTTTGGTCGCCTACACGCTCGCCAAAGCTTGCCAGCTTACTGGTACCGTCTGTTTTCAAATTATTAAAGGTGAGTTGTACCTTCTGATTATATTCGTTAACGGCATCGACCAGGCCGCTCTGCGCTTCGCCCGACAGCGAAACCACATTACCGTCTTTGTCGGCGTTAAGCTGGAACTCGCCGCCGCTAAAGGCGACCTTTTCACCGGCATTCTCGTAGTTTAACGGCTTGAGAGAGATATCGGAGCGGGTATCGCCGCCATAACCAATGCGGGTATTGATAACAAAGGGCGTGTCGCCTTTCGCGATATCAAAAAGGGGTTTTGCCGCATCGTTATTCACCAGGGTGGTTTTTACCGACGCCATAGAAGGGATCAGATTGAGCGTTTTGAGCTGGGCGAGCGGGAAGGGGCCATGTGAAACGGACTCGTCCAGCACAATGCTTTGCCCTGGTTTCAACCAGGTAGTGTCTGCGCCGGCAACCGGTTTGACAACCAGTTGCAGATGGCTACTGAACACGCCACGCTGGTAGTTTTGATAACTTAATTCGACACCGGCCTCCGGCGCAGTACGCTTGAGCTGTTCATTGGCCTGAGTCACCATTTCTGCAAGATGGTTCTCCAGCTTTTTCCCCGTATACCAGGCGCCGCCTGTCCAGACGATGCCAAGTGCAATTACTACACCTGCAGCTACCAGTGTTTTTTTCATATCAATTGTCCATAAAAATGAAACCAGGCGGATTAAACCGCCTGGAGGAGTTTTACGTCTGTTATAAGCTTAGCAAGAGTTGTTAAAAAATTCAGTACGTTGCTACAGCTTGTTATAAACACGCGCTAAACGGCCCGTGCCGCTGGCGTTAACCGGAGACTCATCCGCGCCGATAAAGGCAGATTCACCCGGCTTCAGTACCAGACGCTGTTCATCTTTACGTAACACCGCCTCACCCTCAACGCAGAACAGAATCGCGGCGCTGTGTTGGCCGATGCTCGTCTCCTGAAGCGCCAGGTCGTGCAGTGAAAAAGCAAAATCGTCAACCGGAATTGGGAAGTCCAGCTCCGCGCCGCTTTTTACCGGGGCCGTCAGCAACTCGCCGGCAGGCTTAGGTTCGAACTTCACGTTCGCGACCAGCTCAGGGATGTCGATATATTTTGGCGTAAGGCCAGCGCGCAGAACGTTATCGGAGTTCGCCATGACTTCCAGCGCAACGCCCTGCAGATAAGCATGAGGCGTTTCGGCAAACAGGAACATCGCCTCGCCGGGATTCAGTTTGACCACATTCAGCAACAAAGGAGAGAAAAGCCCGCTGTCGTCAGGATAATACTCTGAAATCACGCGGATCGTTTGCCACGGTTCGCCTTGCTGGCTGTTAAGCGCCGCTTTGAGTACGGCTAACGCGCGGGATTTTTCTTCGCCTTGCATATTCAACAGGCTGGCGAAAAGCTGGCTCAGACGTTCAGCGTTCGGCGCCTGCAAAAAGTGGGCGATAGCGGAATGCGCGCCGGCGACAGGTTGCAGTAAAGAGACAATGTCAGAAAATTCGCGGAACGCGTTCATCGCCAGGAAAGGCGTCAGGGCAAAAACCAGCTCTGGCTTATGGTTAGGATCTTTATAGTTCCGCTCTGCGGCATCCATGGGGATACCCGCCGCATTTTCTTTCGCGAAACCGATTTCGGAGTTGCGTTTATTCGGGTGCACCTGAATAGAGAGCGGCTGTGCGGCGCACAGTACTTTAAACAGAAACGGCAGTTCGCCGAAACGGTTGGCTACCGCTTCGCCCAGCATGGCGGTTTTATTCTTTTCGATGGCGTCACGCAGGGAGACGGTTTCGCCGTTGGCGGTGGTGATTCGCGAGCTGCTTTTGGGATGCGCGCCCATCCAGAGTTCAGCCATTGGCTGCTGCTGCGGATTGGCGATGCCATAAAGTTCCGTTAACGCAGTTTTACTTCCCCAGGCATAGTTTTGCACTGAGTTAATGAGTTTTTGCATTATCAAGCCCTGTTTCAATGTGGAGATCAATGGGAGGTATTAAACCAAGAAACCCGCATGAAGTAACCTCCGCGCGTAAAAAGTCGTACTTGTCTCAGTTTTTGTTAAAAAATTGTGTAGGATAGTGTTACTCGCTTTTAGTCGGGCAATGGAACACCTGCCCAGAGAATAACCATACCGAGCGGTAAGTGAGAGCACAATGTCAAACAAACCCTTCTTTTATCAAGACCCTTTTCCCCTCAAAAAGGACGATACCGAGTACTACTTGTTGACCAGCGAACATGTTTCCGTCGCCGAATTTGAAGGACAAGAGATCCTGAAAGTCGCGCCGGAAGCGCTAACGCTGTTGGCGCGTCAGGCCTTCCACGATGCGTCTTTTATGTTACGTCCCGCGCATCAGCAGCAGGTGGCGGATATTCTGCGCGATCCGCAGGCCAGTGAAAACGACAAATATGTCGCGCTGCAATTCCTGCGAAACTCCGATATCGCGGCCAAAGGCGTGTTGCCCACCTGCCAGGATACCGGTACGGCCATTATTGTCGGCAAAAAAGGCCAACGCGTCTGGACTGGCGGAGGTGATGAAGCGGCGCTGGCTCGCGGCGTATATAACACCTATATCGAAGATAACCTGCGCTATTCGCAGAACGCGGCGCTGGATATGTACAAAGAGGTCAATACCGGTACTAACCTGCCGGCGCAGATCGATCTCTACAGCGTCGATGGCGATGAATATAAATTCCTCTGTATCGCTAAAGGCGGCGGATCGGCGAATAAAACCTACCTCTATCAGGAGACAAAAGCGCTTCTGACGCCGGGTAAGCTCAAAAATTATCTCGTCGATAAGATGCGTACGCTGGGCACCGCCGCCTGTCCGCCGTATCACATCGCGTTTGTCATTGGCGGCACCTCGGCGGAAGCGAACCTGAAGACCGTTAAGCTGGCCTCGGCAAAATACTATGATGCGCTACCGACCGAAGGCAATGAACACGGGCAGGCCTTCCGCGATATTGAGCTGGAAAAAGAATTGTTGCTTGAGGCGCAAAATCTTGGCTTAGGCGCGCAGTTCGGCGGCAAGTATTTCGCTCACGATATTCGTGTCATCCGATTGCCGCGCCACGGGGCATCGTGTCCGGTAGGTATGGGCGTGTCCTGCTCCGCGGATCGAAACATTAAAGCGAAGATCAACCGGGAAGGGATCTGGATCGAGAAGCTGGAGCGCAATCCAGGTAAATATATTCCTGAGGCGCTGCGCCAGGCGGGAGAGGGCGAGGCGGTGCGCGTTGATCTTAACCGTCCCATGAGCGAGATACTGCAACAACTGTCGCAGTATCCGGTATCAACGCGCCTGTCGCTGAACGGCACGATTATTGTGGGCCGCGACATCGCGCACGCTAAACTGAAAGAACGGATGGACAGAGGCGAAGGTTTGCCGCAGTACATCAAAGATCATCCTATCTATTATGCGGGGCCGGCAAAAACGCCGGAAGGGTACGCCTCCGGGTCGCTTGGGCCGACTACCGCAGGACGGATGGACTCTTATGTTGATCAGCTCCAGTCGCAGGGCGGCAGTATGATCATGCTGGCGAAAGGCAACCGCAGCCAGCAGGTGACCGATGCCTGTAAGAAACATGGCGGCTTCTACCTGGGCAGTATCGGCGGCCCGGCAGCCGTTCTGGCGCAGGGCAGTATCAAGCGCCTGGAGTGCGTGGAATATCCTGAACTGGGTATGGAGGCTATCTGGAAAATTGAAGTGGAGGATTTTCCGGCCTTTATTCTGGTGGATGATAAAGGTAACGATTTCTTCCAGCAGATTCAGTCATCGCAGTGCGCGCGCTGCGTTAAGTAATGTCGCCG
The DNA here is from genome assembly GCF_046569105.1 of Salmonella sp. 741265073_HBA. NCBI lineage: Bacteria > Pseudomonadati > Pseudomonadota > Gammaproteobacteria > Enterobacterales > Enterobacteriaceae > Salmonella > Salmonella sp. 741265073_HBA. The sequence goes on from NZ_JBKFRY010000001.1 coordinate 459,585, forward strand.
CCCTGCGGGGCGGTAACATGATTCGCTATTTTGCCGGAGAACGGCGCAAGCGCCTTATCCGGTCTACACCGTTGTGTTGTTATCGTTAATACTCATAAGACCGCAAACATGTGAGCAATGTCGACACATGATCTCATCAACTTGAGTAAGGAGCAGGTAATGGTAACGGTACGCCGCGAGAAAGATTCAATGGGCGCGATTGAAGTCCCGGCAGATAAACTGTGGGGAGCGCAGACTCAACGTTCGCTGGAGCATTTTCGGATTTCCACGGAGAAAATGCCTGTCTCGCTCATTCACGCTCTGGCGTTGACCAAGCGCGCTGCTGCGAAGGTCAACCAGGACTTAGGGTTGTTGGCGGCGGAAAAAGCCAGCGCGATTATCCAGGCGGCTGATGAAGTGCTGGCGGGAAAACATGCTGATGAGTTTCCGCTGGCGATTTGGCAGACCGGGTCCGGTACGCAAAGCAACATGAATATGAATGAGGTGTTAGCGAACCGCGCCAGTGAAATTTTGGGCGGCGTTCGCGGTATGGAACGCAAGGTGCATCCCAATGATGACGTCAATAAGAGTCAAAGCTCAAACGATGTGTTCCCAACCGCCATGCACGTGGCGGCGTTACTGGCGTTACGCGAACACCTCATCCCGCAATTATCCGCATTAACGGATACGCTTCGCGATAAATCCCACGCTTTCGCCGATATTGTCAAAATTGGCCGTACTCACCTGCAGGACGCGACGCCGCTCACCTTAGGCCAGGAGATTTCCGGTTGGGTAGCCATGCTGGAACATAACCTCAGGCACATTGAGCACAGTTTACCGCACGTCGCAGAACTGGCGCTCGGCGGAACCGCAGTGGGGACAGGGCTTAATACCCATCCGGAATATGCCCGGCGCGTGGCCGAGGAACTGGCGACGATTACCGCGGCGCCGTTTGTTACCGCCCCGAATAAATTCGAAGCGCTGGCGACCTGTGACGCGTTGGTACAGGCGCATGGCGCATTAAAAGGACTGGCGGCCTCGCTGATGAAAATCGCCAACGATGTTCGCTGGCTGGCGTCCGGCCCGCGCTGCGGCATTGGCGAGATTGCTATCCCGGAGAATGAGCCAGGCAGTTCCATTATGCCTGGTAAAGTGAATCCGACCCAGTGTGAAGCGGTAACGATGCTATGTTGCCAGGTGATGGGTAACGATGTGGCCATCAATATGGGGGGCGCATCGGGCAACTTTGAGCTCAACGTCTATCGTCCGATGGTTATTCATAATTTTCTGCAAACGGTGCGCCTGCTGGCCGATGGCATGGAGAGTTTCAATCAACACTGTGCGTCAGGAATCGAGCCAAACCGCGAGCGTATTACGCAGTTGCTGAATGAGTCGCTGATGCTGGTCACTGCGCTCAATACGCACATCGGTTACGATAAAGCGGCGGAGATTGCGAAGAAGGCGCATAAAGAAGGGCTGACGCTCAAAGCCTCAGCCGTGGCATTAGGATACCTTAGCGACGAGGAGTTCGACGCCTGGGTACGTCCGGAGTTGATGGTTGGCAGTATGACGCCGGGACGTTAATCCGCCACATACAGGTGCAGTCGCGGAATAATCAGTCGCAGCGGCTGCGCCTGTGGTTTAAAACGGTGCTGAATATTATCGGCGTCATAGTTTTCCAGCCCGCCAATATCCGGCACGCCAGCGCCGTTGTCCGTGTTGATTAATGCGATAATCGGCGTGGGGCAGGCGTGTTGCACCTGTTTCTGCTGGCCTTTATACCAGATGCGGGCGATCGGCTGTACTTTAACCGGACGCTTAATCTTGAGTCGGGCCTGCTGCGGTAAGGCAGCGATATCCTGATATTCCCGTTCCAGCTTGAATTGCCATTGTTCGCGCGTCCACGGCGGGACGCTGCGCGGCGACGCGAGGCTTTTTTTCAACTGGCTCAGAACCTCATCCCGGCTTAAATTTTTAATAATATGTTTATTTGCCCAGCCGAAACGTATGGTAGCGGGGTTATTGATAAGCGTCAGCGTGCGGTAAGCGTTCAGCGTAATTAAGCCGGGTAGATGCCGATGCACCCACTCAAAACGTGCCGCTGAGGGAAGACCGGACTCTACCGTAACCATCTGCTCGAAGGTGGTTTTCAACTGGTTAATGCGCTGTATCTGATTTTCCAGATCTAACTGTGTCGCATTATCCACTTGATAGCATAAGACGCCAGGCAGGCGGACGGCGGCTTTACTGCTGCGGTTTTCGGACTGCTGTTGAATAAACAAATGGCGATAGTGACGTAGCGCCAGCGTTTCGGCCTCTTTCCCCAGATGTTGCGTTACCTCGATAGTATCCAGCGGCGCATGTTCCGCCTCTTTGGTCACCTGCGGCAGTGAAAAGACACGGGCGATAAGTAGCGAATGCTGCTGTAGATTATCCGTCAGCGCCGCCAGGTGTTGTTCTATCTGGCGAAAAGTGCCATTCAGGCGTTCAACGAGATCGTAGCGGGACATGGTATCACTCACTTTAGTTACAACATACTATCTGTATAGCACAGTTCCCGCCGCTCAACCAGCGTGCAAAATACGTCAGGCAGCGGTCATGTCGGGCATCGCGTGCCAGACCGGCCAGTGAAAGCTAAATTTTGCGCCGCCCAGTTCGCTCTCGTCACAGACGACGCTACCGCCCATCGCCAGGGCGATAGAGTGTACGATGGCGAGTCCAAGCCCGCAGCCGCCTGTCGCCCGGTCTCTACTGGGGTCGAGTCTGACAAAAGGTTCAAATACGTGCTCTCGCGCATCCGCTTCAATGCCGGGGCCATCATCTTCGACTATCAACGTTGCCTGACTGCCGTCGAGTAACAGACTGACCTGAACGGTGGTACGACTGTAGCGCAACGCATTATTCAGCAGGTTATCCAGCACTCGCGACATTAACCGCATATCAAGCGCGCCATAATCGCCGATTACACATGTGAGAAGGTTTACGGCGCGTTCCGGGGTCACGCTCTGCACATCCTGCAAATGCGCGAGCAACCAGGCGGGGAGGTCGGGTTCGGTCAACATCAGTTCATTTTGTGGTCGGTCAAGGCGCGCATAGGTGAGCAGTTCTTCAATCAGCGCTTCCAGTTGACCAATATCGCGATTGAGCGCCTGTGATTCCGGCGGTGTAAGGTTTTCACTCATTTCAAGCCGATAGCGTAAACGTACCAGCGGCGTGCGAAGCTCATGGGCGATACCGTCAATCAGCTGTTTTTTACTGGCGATCAGAGCATTAATATTATCCGCCATCTGGTTGAACGCGACGCCCAGACGTTCGAAACTGGAACCATTATCGAAATGCAGGCGTTCAGTCAAATGACCCTCGCCAAAGCGCTGCGCGGCGGATTCGAGCCTGAGCATTTCTTGCCAGTGCGGGCGCATCCAGATAAACACAGGAAAGGCGAGAGAAAAGGCAATGAGCGCCATTAAAGCGATATCCAGCAGTCGCATTTGATGCAGGAAATAGAGATAGGGAACCGGGCCAACCGCCAGGACGTAATGGCTGCGCGGGATACGCTGAATAAAGGTGTATTGATCGTCAAGCGCGACGATATCGCCTTCACGCAGTCGCTGCGTGGTGGTGGCATCAAGCTTATAGTGATTTAACGGTTCAACGCGTAAATCGAAAGAGAGGTTCAGGTCCATTTCTTTTAACGTTTTCCCCCATTCACGCGGCGGAATTTCCCGCAGTTCGCTGCGCATCAGATAGAGCGAACTTTTCATCAGATCGTCGAGCGATTGCCTGCCCGCGCGTTCGGCAGTGAATTTGTACACCAGTCCGACCAATAAGGTCATGACCAGAAAACAGACGAACAGCAAAAGGTAAAACTGCACAAACAGCTTTTTCATCAACGCCCACCGGATCTCAATACATTAGCTCTATCGCGCGCTGACGGAAAAGATTTCCCGTCAGCGCCGCTGGTGGGTTATAAAAGCAGGCTTTGCGTCAACTGACAACCTCATTGTCCGGCGTTAAGGTCCGGACTTTCGTGAACAATGCGTCCATCGACAAGCGTCAAAACAGCGCGAATGGTATCAATTCTGTCTTCGGGCATCGTCATAAATGGCTGATTGAGTACCGCCAGATCGGCCTGTTTTCCGACGCTAAGCTGGCCCCGGTGTTGTTCGGCAAAGGCGAGCCAGGCGGCATGACGTGTATATAACGCTAGCGCTTCCAGACGCGTGAGCCGCTCGCTGGCGGGTTTACGCACGGAACCGCCTGACGCTATACCGGTGATATGATATTCGATAGCGTGCCAGACACCGGCAATGCCAATACGCGTCGAATCGGTGCCGCCAGCTACGACAAGCCCTTTATCCAGCGCCAGTCGAACCGGCGGCGAATTGTCCGTCGCGCCGGGTGGATTGGCGTCACGGATGGCAAGCCCCTCAAAGTAAGGCCCCATTTGCACAGTGAATGCCAGACCCAGCTTACGCATTCGCTCAAGCGTCTGTGGCGAACCGGTATTCAGGTGCGCAATAGACCAGCGGAGAGGGCGCAGATCGTACTGCTGCGCTACCTGCTCAAAAATCGTCAATATCGCGTCGGCGCTGTCATCGGTATAGGCGTGGATCTCAAGCGGTATTCCCCGTTTTGCCGCAAACGTCGCGACCTGGCGAAGCGCGGTTTTGTCCTGCTCTGAGGAAGAAAATCCTGGGGCCATCCGCACGCCGTCATTCATTCCGGCCACCAGGCTTTCCCCCAGGCCAAGAAAAGCCAGTTGCCCGTCATCGGCACGCGCCGGGCGAAAGGCCATCAGGTTGCTGAACCACTGCGCTTCATGACCTTTCGCTTCTGGCTGTACCGGAATGCGATACCCCACGCGCAGCGGTAAATCCCCCTGGTTTCGCATTGCAAATAAAGGCTCATAAGCGGCGGCAGGCCCGGCAGAGGGGTCAATGATGCCGGTCACGCCGCGAGCGTTCATATCAGCGAAAAATTGCCGCAGACCGCCCTCACGATCGGCGTTACGACTTATGCTGGCAAAAAGCTGATTGAACGCGGCGATGTCACCAAATAATTTCCCCGTGGCGCTACCTTTTGCGTCGCGCTCTACGCGGATTCCCGCTAAATCAGGAGGAGGGGTGTCGTTAAGGCCAAGTACGTCTATACCGCGCTGATTCACTAACGCATAGTCGTACAGATACTGAATATAAGCCGGATGATCGGGAAGGGCGTGGCTCAATTCGGCTACCGTCGGCGCCCGGTTTTCTGCAAATTGCGCCGGTATCCACGATCCCACTACGGCTACCCATTGATCGTGGGGACGACGGTTAGCGTCGGCGCGTAATTTATCCAGCGCGTCTTTAAGCGAAGGGCTGTCGTACCAGTAGGTTTCGAATGTCCAGGTTTGTCCGCCGCGAATGGCGTGGATGTGGGTATCGGTCAGGCCGGGTATCACGGTTTTACCCTGTAAATCGATGGTACGGGTATGGTCGCCGCGCCATTCATTTGTCGCCGTATCATCGCCAATCGCCACAATCCGCGAGCCGGAAATCGCCAGCGCGCTGGCCTGCGGCTGGGCATCATTCAGAGTGATGATATTACCGTTATGCAAAATAATATCCGCTGCCGGGCGGGCGGCGGTGGCTGCGCCTGTGGCCGTGAGCAGAAAGAGAAGCGCGGTGCTGGAAAGCAGAGGCGGGACGAGACTGATCATTAGCATGTTCCTTTTGTCGGGCGATAAGCAAACCATAGAGAGCGAACAAGAATTGTTCAATCTGTGCCCAGGGAACAGTGCGTTCTGTTTTTAGAACGGTGGTGATAGAAAAAGAAAAGCCCGCCGAAACGGCGGGCTTGAGAAGAATTAATGAATAATTAGAACTGGTAAACCATACCCAGCGCGACGATATCATCAGTGCTGATACCGGCATCTTTATAGAACTGGTCGTCATCATCCAGCAGGTTGATTTTATAATCAACATAGGTGGAGAAGTTTTTGTTGAAATAGTAGGTAGCACCTACATCAGCATATTTAACCAGGTCTTTATCATCGCCATTAACGTTGTTATAGGTCAGATCTTTACCTTTAGACATCAAGAAAGAAACCGCCGGGCGCAGACCGAAATCAAATTGATATTGGGCTGTAACTTCGAAGTTTTGCGTTTTGTTTGCTACGCCGCCAGCATAACCCGGGTCCGTTTTACCATAAGGCGTCATATTACGGGTTTCAGAATACATAGTCGCTAAATAGATGTTGTTGGCATCATATTTCAAACCAGCTGTCCAGGCATCCGCTTTGTCGCCGCCAGCAATCGTGCCGCCAGCATTGACTTGCTCATTAGTACGATCGGAAGTGGTATACGCAGCGCCTGCGCTGAAGCCCATGCCAATATCATAGGTAGTAGAAATACCGAAGCCATCACCGTTATCGTAACGAATATCGTCGCCATTATTACGGTTATTGGTACCGATATTTACATCGTCAGCGCTTTGGCTTTCATTTTTACCCTGATATTGCAACGCGAAGTTCAGACCGTCTACCAGACCGAAGAAATCAGTGTTACGGTAGGTGGCCACGCCGTTAGCACGACCGGTCATGTAGTTGTCAGCGTAAGTATAGGAGTCGCCGCCGAACTCAGGCAGCATATCGGTCCAGCCTTCCACGTCGTACAGGACGCCGTAGTTACGACCATAGTCGAATGAGCCGTAGTCGCCGAATTTCAGGCCGGCGAATGCCAGACGAGTCCAGGAATTAGCGCCTTCGCCTTCGGTAGTGTTAGCCTGAACGTTATATTCCCACTGGCCGTAACCGGTCAGTTGGTCGTTAATCTGTGTTTCGCCTTTAAAGCCGACACGCATATAGGTCTGATCGCCATCTTTAGAAGAGTCATCAGAGAAATAGTGCAGGCCGTCTACTTTCCCGTAAAGGTCCAGTTTGTTGCCGTCTTTGTTATAAATTTCAGCGGCGTGTGCTGCGCCAGCAGCCAGCAGAGCCGGGATGACAAGTGCCAATACTTTTCTTTTCATTTTTTATCCTTAAAAACTTAACTTATTTGCAAAAGATTGAACTTCTACAGATTCGTTGAATCAAAGGCATCCTAATCTGAATAATATTATTTCAGCAAATGCTAACTTTTCTTATATGTTATTAATTAATACAAAAGTTACTATCGGAAACGCACATATTTATGGTGAATATATTTGTTATTATATATTCATGATTATGATTTGTTTGGTTTCACAATTTGCGAAAAAAGACGGCAATATAGCGCCGGGCAGACATTCTGTTATCAATTTTGTGAACTGGCTTCGAGTTTTTTTAATTTAATTTTCTTGGACGAAAAAGACGTAATGAAGAACCGCAACGCAGAGAAAACGGTAATAAAGGGGCTGTTCCGACTAATAAAAATAGCATCCATGTATACAATGTCTGTTTTTTGAACAGTGGCGGTGATGAGCATCGCCACTATGACTTGATAAAGGCAGGTAAAATCTGTCGGCTAACTTATCCCGTCGTTTCGTCCCAGGCATGAGGGGCAAAAAGATAGCCTTTATTGCGAATGGTCTTTATACGATAGGGCTCAGCAGCGCTATCCAGCAGTTTCTTACGCAGGCGGGAAATCGCCACATCCACGCTGCGATCCAGACCATCATAATTGACGCCGCGCAGCGTTTTTAGCAACGCGTCGCGATCCATAATTTTTCCGGCGTGTGTCGCCAGTTCCCAGAGCAATTCAAAATCGGCGGTGGAGAGCGATATGAAATCGCCGTTGAGCTGGACCGCCCGGTTTAGGGGATCGATGGTTAACGCGCCAAAACGCAGCGCTTTATGCGGCGTAAGCGCGCTCTCCTGAAGGCTTTTTGCCTGTTGCGTTTGTTCGCTTTGCCGCAGGTGTAAGCGCAGACGCGCCAGCAAAACGGCCGGAGGCGTGGTTTTGAGGATGTAGTCGCAGGCGCCCATCTCCAGCGCCAGAATATGATTCATATCACTGTCCAGCGAGGTGAGCAGGACAATCGGGCCTTGCCAGCGGTGGCGTAAATCGCGGCATATCGTCATGCCATCTTTACCTGGAAGCATAATATCCAGTAAAACCAGATCGGGCTGAGTGGTGAGGATAAGATCCTCCGCCCGGTCACCACGCGGCTCAACAATGACATCAATATCATGTTTCGCCAGATAAGCGGCAATGAGAGAACCCACTTCAGCGTCGTCTTCAACAAATACAATGCGGTTCATATTATAAATGGAGAATAGAAAACGCCAACATACACCGCCTCTGTTTTCCCTTCCATAAATCTTTTCTAAACGAGAGCGGTTCCGTTATGCTACACGCTGTTGTTATTAGCATGTTAAGGCAAGGTAATGGGACTCGTGATTAAAGCTGCCCTGGGGGCGCTGGTCGTCGTATTGATTGGTCTGCTGTCAAAAACGAAAAATTATTATATCGCCGGATTAATTCCTCTGTTTCCAACGTTTGCGCTTATCGCGCACTATATCGTGGCCAGCGAGCGGGGCATCGACGCGATGCGTACCACCATCGTCTTTAGCATGTGGTCGATCATTCCTTATTTCATTTATCTTGCAACGCTATGGTATTTCAGCGGCGTGATGCGCCTGCCCGTCGCGCTTGGCGGTGCGGTGGTCTGCTGGGGGCTAAGCGCGTGGCTGCTGATTTTTTGCTGGATTAAATGGCATTAATATTGGCACAGACCGTGGTTTCCCCATCGTAATACAGACGGATATTACGATGGGGAGGTTGTTAACCCACCAGCATCCACGTAGCCGGAACCGCCGCGACCAGCAATAAACCAATCAGCACGACTTCCTGACGATTTAATACGTTGTCATGCTTGTGCGTCCGACGCGCATACAGGAAAACCAGTAATCCAGGCGCGTACAGTACGACGGACAGCAGCAGGTGCATGGGACCCGACGCATATAATAACCATAAGCCATAAATACAGGCTCCGATACCGACCGCCCGATGGAGGGGACGCGTTGCAATCTTCAGCAGAAATGCGCCGACCAGAAAATAGGGCACCAGAATCATTTCTGACGCAATCGTCAATAGCGTGTTGTAGTCCGAACCGGTCAGCCAGATCAGCACCAGACAGATTTGTACACAGATATTGGTGAGCCATAACGATGCAGAAGGCGCGCCTTGCGCATTTTGTCGCGCGAAGATGCCCGGGAAGGATTTATAGGCTGCCGCCAGAAACGGCACCTCTGCCGCCATGATAGTCCAGCTTAGATAAGCCCCGCAGACAGACACAATCAGTCCCGCCGCAATAATAATTTCTCCCCACGGCCCCATCATTTTTACCATCAGTCCGGCCATCGACGGGTTGCGCATCTCCGCCAGTTCCGGACGCGCAAGAACACCAAGAGAAAGCAGAGTGACCAGGAGATATATTCCCAGCGCTGCGAGTACCGCCAGTAGCGTGGCGCGGCCTACATCGCGTTTATTTTTCGCTCGGGCCGAGACGACGACGGCGCCTTCAACGCCAATAAACACCCACAGCGTAATAAGCATGGTGTTCTTGACCTGTTCCCATACGGGAATACCGAGTTCAACACCGGTGAAGTCCAGTGTGAAGGTATCCAGTTTGAACATCATGATAGCCAGCACAATAAACGCGCCGAGCGGCAATAGTTTAGCCAGAGTCGCGACCAGATTGATGCTGGCTGCCGTTTGTACTCCGCGCAGGATGAGGAAATGGACAATCCAGAGCAGGACTGAAGCGCCAACAATAGCCTGCCAGGTATTACCGTCGCCAAACAGACGCAGCGCAGGCGTATCGGTAAAGAAACTCAGCGCTGAAAAGACGATAACCAAATAGGATACGTTGGCGATGACCGCGCACAGCCAATAGCCCCAGGCAGAACAAAAGCCAATCAGTTCGCCGAAGCCTTCGCGGGCGTAAGTAAAGATACCGCCGTCAAGCTCGGAGCGAATGCGCGTGAGGATTAACATGGCGAATGCCAGTAAGAGTATCCCCACGCCGGTAATGGCCCAGCCAATTAACAACGCAGCCGGACTGGCAACGGCGGCCATATTCTGGGGCAGACTGAAAACACCTGCGCCAAGCATTGAGCTTAAAACCAGCGCGGTCAGCGCGCTCAGTCCCAGTTTTTTTTCCATTGGTATCCAGCTATAAAAATGAAATTGGAAGAATAATTATTATGGCAAAACGCATAAAAATGGTGAAAGCCACTAAGGCGCGGGATTTTACGGAGAGAAGGGACCGCATGCAACGGCCTGGATAAGATTTATCGCCAAAAAAGCGAAAAGTGAGATTCATCGCGATATTTGACGGAACGGGCATCCCGCGAGAAAGTGCCGGATGGTGGATTATCAGGCCTGCCGTTGAACGATCGTGTAGGCCTGATAAGGCAGGTATGCCGCCATCCGGCGAGAAAGCCTGATGGCGACGCGCGCCTTATTTATAGAGGTCGGCGCTGATGGTGATGTTATTGCCGCGCTCCTGCCACTGACGCGTAATATGATAATACTTAGCGCCTTTCTTCGCCGCGCGTTTGGCGACCTGGTAGGAGATTTCTGTCATATTGCCGTAGTTGCCGGTGAACTTAACGCTGTCGAAAGGCACCATCATCGCAGCCGTCGCTTTATTCAGCTCCTCAACTTTTGTGCCATCCGGAAGTGTGACAGTGTAACGCCCACCTTTGGTGGATTGCGTTTCGAAGAAACGGCCTACTTCGGCGCTCGGCGAGGCTGACGTAGCGACGCCTGGAATTTCGACTTTCTTCGCAGCTTCGCCGCCCTGAGCCAGCGCGGCGCGGCCAGCTTCAGAGTCTGCCGGAATAGCGTCCGGGCTCTGGACGATGCGTTTTTTCGCATCTTGTTTATAGATAAATGCAGTGATGCGCTGGTTTCCGCCCTGATTCGCATCCACCTGACGAACAATATAGAAAGCGTATGCGTCTTTCTGTTTCGCCGCTTTCGTAATGGCATCGTTAACTTCCGGCTGGCTACGGTAGAAGCCCTGAACGGTGACGGTGTCATACGGTTCTAATTGTACGGCCTGGTCTTTCGGTAATTCCACGATGCCATTAATGACACGATTTTTGGGCGCGTCGGCTTTCGGCGCGTCGGCTTTATACACGTCCGCCACAACACGCCAGTTACCACTGTTGCCGAACTCCGAGGTGTCGACAACATAGAAGGAGGCTGCGCCTTCTTTATCTGCGCGGCGGGACACGGCGGAGACCGCATCGCCAATAGCATTAAAACGACCGGTAATAACGATGCGGTCATAAGGTTTTAGTGCAGCCGCTTGCTCCGGCGTCAGTTCTGTTGCTGCATGGACAGAAAAAGCAGCCGCAGAAAGCAGTGCCGACGCCAGGAGAGTGTTCTTAAGCTTCATAAAAATAATCCTTCGCCTTGCGCAAACCAGGTACTGGTATTGTTATTGACTAGAAACGTGGCTGATTATTGCATTTAAACCATATGGATGTCTGCGGGATTTTTCACGCATCGTGTCATGTATCCTATCTTTGATGATAACATTTACCGATATGTCGAAAAAAACGGCGTCCGGGCGGCTAAGCTAATGAAGCGCATGAATTTAATAAGTTAATTTAATGTTAATTTCTTGATATCGACAGAGGTTTAATGATGTTTTACTGTCAAATTTGAGCGAATTATCAGCCCTCGCAGGCCATTTTCAAGGCATTATGGCTGCTTAGCGGCTGAATCGTTCATGTTTTGCAAATTTGATAAAAAATTCTGTTTTTTGGCGCTAGATCACAGGCGTTATTTTCAGTAGGTTATAGAGAGTTTGTAACGGTTTTATTCTGCAGGGGTAACATTTACCTCAAACGCGGGCAGGCGTACGCTTCTCGCGCTTACTGACAAACCATCATCAAAAATACCGATGGAAGGGAACATTTATGCGAATTGGCATACCAAAAGAGCGGTTACCCAATGAAACCCGTGTCGCTGCGACGCCGAAAACGGTAGAGCAGCTACTGAAGCTGGGGTTTAGCGTCGCTATCGAAAGCGGGGCGGGTCAACTGGCAAGTTTTGACGACAAAGCGTTTGCGCAGGCTGGCGCGGATATTGTAGACGGCAATGCTATCTGGCAGTCGGAAATTATTCTCAAGGTTAATGCGCCTGAAGAAGATGAAATCGCTTTACTGAACCCCGGGACTACGCTGGTCAGTTTTATCTGGCCTGCGCAAAATCCTGGGTTAATGGAGAAACTTGCCGAACGTAAGGTCACGGTGATGGCGATGGACTCCGTGCCGCGTATTTCCCGCGCGCAGTCGCTCGACGCGTTAAGCTCAATGGCGAATATCGCGGGTTATCGCGCCATTGTAGAGGCCGCGCATGAATTTGGGCGCTTCTTTACCGGGCAAATCACTGCCGCCGGGAAAGTGCCGCCGGCGAAGGTGATGGTGATTGGCGCGGGCGTAGCCGGTCTTGCGGCTATCGGCGCGGCAAACAGCCTGGGGGCGATTGTCCGCGCGTTTGACACTCGTCCTGAAGTCAAAGAGCAGGTCCAGAGTATGGGGGCTGAGTTCCTCGAACTGGATTTTAAAGAGGAAGCCGGTAGCGGCGATGGTTACGCCAAAGTGATGTCCGAGGCGTTTATCAAAGCGGAAATGGCGCTCTTTGCCGCCCAGGCCAAAGAAGTCGATATCATTGTTACCACCGCGTTGATTCCGGGCAAACCTGCGCCGAAGCTGATTACCCGCGATATGGTCGATTCTATGAAGGCCGGCAGCGTGATTGTCGACCTGGCCGCGCAGAATGGCGGTAACTGCGAATATACCGTCGCCAATCAGGTTGTGACGACGGACAATGGCGTGAAAGTGATTGGCTACACCGATCTACCGGGGCGTTTGCCGACGCAGTCATCCCAGCTTTATGGCACCAACCTGGTTAACCTGCTGAAGCTGCTGTGCAAAGAGAAAGACGGCAATATTGACGTGGATTTTGACGATGTCGTGATCCGTGGCGTGACGGTGATTCGCGACGGCGACATTACCTGGCCTGCGCCGCCAATCCAGGTTTCCGCGCAGCCACAGGCCGCGCCTAAAGCAGTACCTGCGCCAAAAGAGCCGGAAAAGCCCGCTTCACCCTGGCGGAAGTATGCGTTAATGGCGCTGGCGATCATTCTTTTTGGCTGGCTGGCCGATGTCGCGCCAAAAGAGTTCCTCGGCCATTTTACCGTGTTTGCGCTCGCCTGCGTGGTTGGTTATTACGTGGTGTGGAACGTGTCTCATGCGCTTCATACGCCATTAATGTCGGTGACCAACGCAATTTCAGGGATTATTGTTGTCGGGGCATTATTGCAAATTGGTCAGGGCGGCTGGGTCAGCTTCCTGAGCTTTATCGCGGTGCTTATCGCCAGCATTAATATTTTCGGTGGCTTCACCGTGACTCAGCGTATGCTGAAAATGTTCCGGAAAAACTAAGGGGTAACACATGTCTGGAGGATTAGTTACAGCTGCATACATTGTTGCCGCGATCCTGTTTATTTTCAGTCTTGCCGGGCTTTCAAAGCATGAAACGTCCCGCCAGGGGAATAACTTCGGTATTGCCGGGATGGCGATCGCGTTGCTGGCGACCATTTTTGGGCCGGATACCGGCAACGTGGCATGGATTCTGGTCGCCATGATTATTGGCGGCGCGATTGGCATCCGCATGGCGAAAAAAGTTGAGATGACCGAGATGCCGGAGCTGGTCGCGATTCTGCACAGTTTCGTGGGCCTGGCGGCGGTACTGGTTGGCTTTAACAGCTATCTGTACCATGACGCCAGTCTGGCGCCGGTGCTGGTGAATATCCATCTGACCGAAGTCTTCCTCGGTATCTTTATTGGCGCAGTCACTTTCACTGGATCGATCGTAGCGTTTGGTAAACTGCGCGGCAAAATTTCTTCTAAGCCGTTGATGTTGCCTAACCGTCACAAAATGAACCTGGCGGCGCTGGTTGTTTCTTTCCTGTTGCTGCTGGTTTTTGTCCGCACCGAAAGCGTGGGTCTACAGGTTCTGGCGCTGCTGCTGATGACCATTATCGCGCTGGCGTTTGGTTGGCATCTGGTCGCCTCTATCGGCGGGGCGGACATGCCGGTGGTTGTTTCAATGCTGAACTCCTATTCCGGTTGGGCTGCCGCGGCGGCTGGCTTCATGTTGAGCAACGATTTGCTGATTGTGACCGGCGCGCTGGTCGGTTCGTCAGGCGCGATCCTGTCTTACATTATGTGTAAAGCGATGAACCGCTCTTTCATCAGCGTTATTGCTGGTGGGTTCGGTACTGACGGCTCCTCAACGGGCGACGATCAGGAAGCTGGCGAACATCGCGAAATCACGGCGGAAGAGACCGCTGAGATGCTGAAAAACTCCCACTCCGTCATTATTACGCCGGGGTACGGGATGGCGGTGGCGCAGGCGCAGTATCCGGTAGCGGAAATCACCGAAAAACTGCGTGCGCGCGGTATCAACGTGCGTTTCGGCATTCATCCGGTGGCAGGGCGTTTGCCCGGTCATATGAACGTGCTGTTGGCGGAGGCGAAAGTGCCTTATGACATCGTGCTGGAAATGGACGAAATCAATGATGATTTCGCCGATACCGATACCGTGCTGGTGATTGGCGCGAACGATACGGTGAACCCGGCGGCGCAAGACGATCCCCGCAGCCCGATCGCCGGTATGCCGGTTCTCGAAGTGTGGAAAGCACAGAATGTCGTGGTCTTTAAGCGTTCAATGAATACTGGTTATGCTGGTGTGCAGAACCCGCTGTTCTTTAAAGAGAATACGCAAATGCTGTTTGGCGATGCCAAAGCCAGCGTGGATGCAATTCTGAAAGCGCTTTAATCTTTTAAACGTGCGGCGGCCTCTTCGGAGGCCGTTTTTATAAACTTCATCCTTTAAGCTGCCTCTTTGTTGGCTGCGCTCAGAAACCCCGGTCACATCGTTATCTATGCTCCCGGGGATTTCTTCCCTTGCCGCCGCGAGGCATCTTGAATGATTTTGTGTATATATTGCATTTTATCTTTTGTTTAAATCGCTAAGCAGAACGGCGATACTCTGCCCGCCGGTGGTCTGTTCGAGGGCGATTTTGACAATGATGGTTAACGGAACGGAGAGCAACATGCCCACCGGACCTAATAGCCAGCCCCAGAAAATTAACGACAAAAATACCACTAAGGTCGAAAGGCCTAAACCACGTCCCATGATACGTGGCTCAAGGATATTGCCGAAGACCAGATTAATCAGCAGATAGCCTGCCAGCACCAGCAGCGCATCATAAAACCCGTTAAATACCAGCACCTGAATAATGGGCGGCAGGGCAGCGAGCACCGATCCAATATTAGGAATATAGTTCAGCGCGAAGGCCAGTAGACCCCAGACAAAGGCGAAGCGGACATCCAGCGCGGCCAGCATTCCCCATGCGACCAGCCCCGTCACGATACTGATCGCTGTTTTTAACACCAGATAATGGGAAACGCTATCAAGCGCGCGTTGAATTGCCGCCATGCCTTCCACCGGACGGCTCATCATCTGCTGCAGTTTTTCAGGCAATTGTGGAACCTCCAGCAGCATAAATACCACGGTCAATAACAATAAAAAGATGGACGACATGGCATTAGACAGCTGGGTGAGCAGGTTCGTTACCAGAGTCATGGCGGCGTTTGGATCGATATATTTCGCCAGCTCATCAACCGACACGCCAATGCCTGCTCGCTGTAACCACGGTTCAATACGTTGCAACGGTATCACCAATGAGGAGCGATATTGCGGTAGGGTACGAGCCAGTTCATTTAATGATGTCCCCAAATAGGCCAGTAGCAGTACCATTAACATAACAATAATCACAATGAGCAATGATACGGCGATAACGCGCGGAATTCGGCATCGGGTCATCCGTTGCACAACGGGATTGAGAACGACTGCAATAAATAACGCCAAAATAAAGGGAACAATGATATCTGCGGCGAAGCGGATACCGCTCAGAATAACCACCAGCATTCCCAGCATAATGACGATTTTTAGACCATTGAGCGTGATGATCGGTTTTGCCATATCAGTCCCTGTTTTCTGATGCCGACTCGAATAATAATGTGATGTCGGTCGACCTGTTCTGGTTAAAATCAAACACTTCAGGTAAAGAAGTGAAAATATTTTGAGTTAATTCCTGGCTTATGATACAAATCAAGCGTGTTCAACTACCGAGGACAATTATCATCCGCGATGACGAGAAGCAACACTGCGGATAATTGTAATATTATGGACAATATGTTCAGCGCTTTTTTCTCCACGCAAACGCATCTTCACTCTACCTCCTTTTTCCTGCTTATCGGCGAGCAGCACTGGCGTAACGCGCTTTAGTCTCTCACTTCTGCCTGAGCTGGCGCAACGCGCTGTGCTAACTGATTTTATTTTTTAGTTTGCTGCGTGCAGCAGACTCGAAAGAGTATATTCTCATGCAGGAGAAGTGTCATGTTTTACTGGATTTTATTAGCTCTGGCTATCGCGACTGAAATTACCGGCACGCTCTCAATGAAATGGGCTAGCGTGGGTAATGGCAATGCGGGTTTTATTTTAATGCTGGTGATGATCACGCTGTCATATATATTTCTTTCTTTTGCGGTAAAAAAGATTGCCCTGGGTGTAGCGTATGCCTTATGGGAAGGGATCGGCATTTTATTTATTACCATTTTTAGCGTGCTGCTATTTGATGAAGCATTATCAACCATGAAGATTGCCGGCTTGCTGACGCTGGTCGCCGGCATCGTATTGATCAAATCAGGGACGCGTAAACCCGGCAAACCGGTGAAGGAGGCGGCTCGTGCAACAATTTGAATGGATACACGGCGCCTGGCTTGGGCTGGCAATAATGCTGGAAATCGCGGCTAACGTACTGTTGAAATTTTCGGACGGCTTTCGCCGTAAATGCTATGGCATCTTATCGCTTGCCGCTGTTCTGGCCGCCTTCAGCGCGCTTTCCCAGGCGGTTAAAGGGATAGACCTGTCGGTGGCGTATGCGCTATGGGGCGGTTTTGGTATTGCCGCCACGCTGGCGGCGGGCTGGGTGCTCTTCGGCCAGCGCTTAAATCCCAAAGGCTGGGTTGGCGTGATATTGCTGCTCGCCGGAATGGTCATGATCAAATTTGCCTGAGACGATCGCTGCCGGTCAGGCAGCGATTCCCGCATTAATCCTGCGCCAGAGCTTTCAGCTTATCGCGAAAGCCGGTGACGGATATGGCGCGGTTATCGGCGCGCCAGCGATCTTTAGCCGCAGGAGCGGAGCTTTGTACGCCAATGAGCTGCCATCCGCTATCCGTGTGCAATAAGAGCGGCGAGCCGCTGTCGCCAGGTAACGTGTCGCACTGGTGTGAGAGTACGGCATTCTGCGCCCAGCCGGTCACGACGCAATCCTGATGGGAATAAAGCGCATTCAGATGATCTTCCGGATAACCGGACTGCGTGACTTTTCGGTCTGCGGCTTTCAACGCCGCAGTGAGCGCCGCTTTATCGCCGGTAAATAAAGGCACTGGCGTGATACCGGAAGGTGGGTAGCGCAATATTACCAGACCAAAATCCCAGCTTGCCGCGGCAGGCGGCACAATCCAGCCATCGCCATCCGCTTTCAGACGTCGGCCCAGCGACGGTTCAACGCGGCCTTCAATGCCGTGGATTTCATAGCGCCATACTCCTTTTCGCGCCACAAAACGCAGCGCAACCGCTTTGTCTGGTTTTCCTTTCGGAGGCGTTAGCAGGCAGTGACCTGCTGTCAGGGCGATATGCGGGGAGATAAGCGTTGCCGTACACAAATTACCGCTGGCGGTCTCTAGTTGCCCGATGGCATCCCACGGCGATTGGGTAGGTTCGGCGACGGGCACCCGATCGTCATGGTTAAAAAAAAGCGTTTTGACGTCGCTGGCATCCGTGGCGTCTGTTTCAGCCCCCCCGGCTTTCGCCATAACCGGTAAAAAACACACTATGCCCAGTAATACAGCAATGGTTTTATGCATATCACACTCTGGTGGGTAATTATGATTATTAACAACAAACCCTCAGTACTACTATAGACGTGACGGTAAGAAAGTGGGAGTAAAATCAGATAACTACACTCAGGAAAGATAGAAATGCGTGGCAATAACGGCGCATAAAATAAGCACGATAAGAATGAGCTCAAAGCGGTAGCGAGACACTTTTTTGCCCTCCCGGAAGGCGGCGCTAAACCAGAACAATTTAGCGCCGTAAAAACGGGCGCGGGGGCGCGCCGCAGCATGTTACGACTTACGCAGCCGGTTGAGTAGTTGGTTTTGACGTGGTTTTGGCTGGCGCTTTACCACCTTTTTTCTGGTGCTTTTTAGCCGCCTGCGCTTTTTGCTCAACGGTTTTTTTATGCTGTTTTTTGTGGTGCTGGGTGGTCTGGGTTGTTTTGGCAGGCGCTGCGGTTTTCGCAGGCGTTGCAGTCTCAGCCGCGAATGCTGCGGAAGATAGACCCATTGCAGCGGCAACAACCAGAGCTAATACTTTTTTCATTTTGATACCCTCGATTTGGTTTTCATTCAACCCCACTGCGGGGCCGGTGAAATGACTATATCGCTGTTATCAAAAGGCTTCCGTGAGTGATTGGTTTCGGCATGTAACGTTATGTACAATCCCCCGGTAACGCGATGTCAGCCCCCACCATAATAGGTAGCTTTACGTTACCGGCCGTTATTTCTGGCCGCAGAGTCGGTAATATCCGCCCTCCAGAATAACAGGCGCACCGTATATGAATCCGATAATCTGGGTGGTATTTACGCTTCTGGCGCTGGATGCAATCAGAGAAGTTATGGGCGTATCAAGCCTGACAGGTCTGTGGTAAACAGTGAGTCGTGGCGTGAAACTAGCCCGGCGATAGCGCACGTTGCTATCGCCGGATTATTTCTTTTCAGGCGTGAAGACGATGATGTAACCGCGTCCCGACCAGGATGGCCAGCACCAGCATTAGCGCGATAAAACCGCCTACGCCGTTCCAGCCGTAACTATGCCAGAATACGCCGCCTAGCGTCCCGGCGATACTGGACCCCAGATAATAGCTGAAAAGATAAAGTGACGAGGCCTGTCCCTTCGCCCGACGCGCACGCGGGCCAATCCAACTACTGGCCACGGAGTGCGCGGCGAAAAAGCCGGCGGAAAAAAGCAGCATCCCGGCAAAAATCAGCCAAAGCGAGGTAAAAAGCGTCAGTAAAAGCCCACCCAGCATTACTGCGGTAGAGAACAGCATCACCGGCCCCCGGCCATAGCGTGAGGTCATTGCGCCAGCTTTCGGCGAGCTCCATGTGCCGGTGAGATAGGCTACGGATAACAGTCCGACCACAGCCTGGCTTAATTCCCAGGGGGAGAGCATCAGGCGATAACCAATGTAGTTAAACAGGGTGACGAACGCGCCCATCAGTAAAAAACCTTCTGCAAACAGCAGAGGTAACCCCCGATCGCGCCAGTGGAGACGGAAATTAATAAATAGCGTTTTAGGCCGTAGCGACGTGGGACGGAAATGTTGCGAGGCGGGTAAAATCTTCCAGAACATCAGCGCGGACGCAAGCGCAAAGCATCCGATGGCCGCCAGCGCGATGCGCCAGTTAAAAAAGTCGGTCATGACGCCGCTTAATAAACGCCCGCTCATCCCGCCGATGGAATTACCGCTAATATAAAGCCCCATAGAGAAAGCGACAAAGCTGGGATGGATTTCTTCGCTCAGGTAGGTCATTCCCACCGCGGCGACGCCGCTTAACGACAGACCGATCAGCGCGCGCATAATCAGAATACCATGCCAACTGGTCATCATGGTTGATAACAATGTGCAGCAGGAGGCTAATAACAACGCGGTGACCATCACCGGTTTACGGCCTATCGCATCAGAAAGCGGGCCGGTAAAAAGCAAGCCGATAGCCAGCATGGCGGTAGAAATAGAAAGTGAAACGCTGCTGCTGGCGGGGGAGACGCCAAACTCCTGGGAAAGTACCGGTAGTATAGGCTGAACGCAATAAAGGAGCGCGAAAGTCGCCAGGCCTGCGGAAAAAAGGGCCAGCGTGACGCGCATGAAAGGCGCTGTACCGCGTTTAATAAATTGAACCGGCTGAGAATGGCGTTGTTCATCGATATCGCTCGCCGTGGCGTCATCGAGAATAGTTGTACGACTCACGTTAAATCCTTGCTTTACATCTCCGTCAACAGGAGACGGGTATAACCGACATGTAAAGCATAGAAAAAGCAAAATATTCTGTCTAATATATTAATTGTCTCAAATAAGACGTTAAAAATATGAATATCGAATTACGTCATTTACGTTACTTTGTGGCGGTAGCAGAAGAGCTGCATTTTGGTCGCGCCGCCGCGCGCCTCAATATCTCGCAGCCGCCGCTGAGTCAGCAGATACAAATTCTGGAGCAGCAGGTCGGCGCGCGATTACTGGCGCGGACCAACCGCAGCGTAGCGTTAACCGCCGCCGGGCGACAGTTTCTGGTGGATAGCCGACACATCCTGAGTCTGGTAAACGACGCCGCCGCTCGCGCCGAGCGGTTGCATCAGGGCGAAGCGGGAGAAATCCGTATTGGCTTTACGTCTTCAGCGCCTTTTATTCGGGCGGTATCGCATACCTTTTCGCTGTTCCGCCAGTCCTATCCGGGAGTGCATATGCAAACGCGTGAAATGAATACGCGTGAGCAAATCGCGCCGCTCAACGAAGGCGTACTGGATATTGGCTTGCTGCGGAATACGCCGCTGCCCGACACACTTAATCGCGAGGTGATTTTGCATGAGCCGCTTATGGCCATGATCCCGCGCGAACATCGGCTGGCGCAAAAGCCGGTCGTCAGTCTGACAGAACTGGCGGAAGAACCTTTCGTCTTTTTCGATCCGCATGTCGGGACGGGCCTCTACGACGATATTCTCGGCTTGATGCGGCGCTATAACCTGTCGCCGACTATCACGCAGGAGGTTGGCGAGGCAATGACTATTATCGGTCTGGTGGCGGCGGGACTGGGCGTCTCGATTCTGCCGGCATCCTTTAAGCGTGTACAGATGAGCGAGATGCGCTGGGTTCCCCTGGCAGAAGAGGACGCCGTATCTGAAATGTGGCTGGTATGGCCGAAGCATCATGAACAGAGTCATGCCGTACAGCGGTTTTGCCAACTGCTATTACTGGCTGCCCGACGGGATTAATTACGCTTAAAAAGGGTGAAAATGTGCAGTTAATCACACGGCTAAGCAAAAAGTTGACGGCGAGTATTGAAGTGTTTCACCATAGCACACAGATTATTTCGGAGCGCGAAAATAAAGGGAGTGAGCGGTGGTTGCTGATAGTCAGCCTGGGCATATCGATCAAATTAAGCAGACCAATGCTGGCGCAGTGTATCGCCTGATTGATCAGCTCGGACCGGTATCGCGAATTGACCTGTCTCGTCTGGCGCAGTTGGCGCCTGCCAGTATTACGAAAATTGTTCGCGAAATGCTGGAAGCGCATTTGGTTCAGGAACTTGAAATTAAAGAGGCGGGCAGTCGTGGACGTCCCGCCGTCGGGCTGATGGTGGAAACGGAAGCCTGGCACTATTTATCTATTCGTATTAGCCGTGGCGAAATTTTCCTTGCGCTACGCGATCTTAGCAGCAAACTGGTGGTAGAAGAGTGTCTGTCGCTGCCGTTAACCGAAGCCACTCCGTTGCTTGAGCGAATTATTACGCACGTTGATCGGTTTTTTACCCGCCATCAGCAGAAACTGGAGCGTCTGACCTCCATTGCCATTACGTTACCGGGCATTATCGATACCGAAAACGGCGTTGTGCACCGGATGCCGTATTACGAAGATGTCAAAGAGATGCCTTTGGGAGATGCGCTGGAGCGGCACACCGGCGTACCGGTTTACATCCAGCATGATATTAGCGCCTGGACGATGGCAGAGGCGCTTTTTGGCGCCTCACGCGGCGCGCGCGACGTTATCCAGGTGGTGATTGATCATAATGTGGGGGCGGGCGTTATCACCGACGGTCATTTGCTTCATGCGGGCAGTAGCAGTCTGGTAGAGATTGGGCATACCCAGGTCGATCCTTATGGTAAGCGCTGTTATTGCGGTAATCATGGCTGTCTGGAGACCATCGCCAGCGTCGATAGCGTGCTGGAACTTACGCAGCTTCGGCTTAATCAGTCGATGA
Organism: Salmonella sp. 741265073_HBA; assembly: GCF_046569105.1. NCBI lineage: Bacteria > Pseudomonadati > Pseudomonadota > Gammaproteobacteria > Enterobacterales > Enterobacteriaceae > Salmonella > Salmonella sp. 741265073_HBA. The sequence goes on from NZ_JBKFRY010000001.1 coordinate 481,717, forward strand.
GTTCAATGTTGCACGGCCAGCCGTTAACGGTAGATTCACTGTGTCAGGCGGCGATGCAGGGAGATCTATTAGCAAAAGATATTATTAGCGGCGTTGGCACGCATGTCGGACGCATTCTGGCTATCATGGTGAATTTATTTAATCCGCAAAAAATTCTTATTGGTTCGCCGCTAAGTAAAGCGGCTGATATCCTTTTTCCGGCCATTGCTGACAGTATCCGTCAGCAGGCGCTGCCCGCCTACAGTAGGAATACGGTAGTGGAAAGCACGCAGTTTACCAACCAGGGCACGATGGCCGGGGCGGCGTTGGTAAAAGACGCGATGTATAACGGCTCTTTGTTGATTCGTCTATTACAGGGTTAACATTTTTTAACTGTTGTACAAAAATTTGCGCTAACTCAAGCTGATTGCCCTTGCCATATCTTAGACTTTCTCCACTGTATTATTTTCCTGGCTTATATTTTCGAAGCATAACGGTGGAGTTAGTGATGCTGAAGCGTTTCTTTATTACAGGTACAGACACTTCTGTTGGGAAGACGGTGGTTTCCCGCGCATTACTACAAGCGTTAGCGTCGAGTGGTAAGAGCGTCGCAGGGTATAAACCTGTCGCTAAAGGGAGCAAAGAGACTGCAGAAGGAATGCGCAACAAAGATGCGCTGGTATTGCAAAGCGTTTCTTCGCTGGAGTTGCCGTATGAGGCGATTAATCCGATCGCGTTAAGCGAAGAAGAAAGCAGCGTCGCGCATAGCTGTCCTATAAATTACACCTTGCTGTCCAACGGCCTGGCGAGCCTGAGCGATAAAGTGGACCACGTGGTTGTGGAGGGTACTGGCGGTTGGCGTAGTTTGATGAATGATTTACGTCCATTGTCCGAATGGGTGGTACAGGAACAGTTACCGGTATTGATGGTGGTAGGGATTCAGGAGGGGTGCATTAATCATGCGCTACTGACTGCGCAAGCTGTCGCTAACGATGGACTGCCATTAATTGGCTGGGTGGCGAATCGTATCAATCCTGGCCTGGCGCATTATGCTGAAATTATTGATGTGCTTGGGAAAAAACTGCCAGCGCCGCTGATTGGCGAGTTACCGTACCTGCCGCGCGCCGAGCAGCGTGAGCTGGGGCAGTATATTCGTTTGTCAATGCTCGGCAGCGTGCTGGCGGTAGATAGAATCATGGCGTAACGTTCGCGAGAGCACTGACGCGACTACACAGGCAATCAGCAGACCGGGGAGTAACTGATACTCGCCGGTCATTTCACAAATCATCAGGGTGGACATTATCGGCGCATGGGTTGTCGCCGCCAGTAGCGTCGCCATACCCGCCAGCCCCAATAAAATTGCTATTTCATTCGAGCCTGGCAGCCAGAATCCCCATATCCGACCCAGAAACATTCCAATTGATAATCCGACAAATAATGTTGGCGTAAAGACGCCGCCCGGCGCGCCAGACCCGCTGCTGGCGAGCACCGCCAGGATTTTGCACACAAAAATTCCGCCAATCAGCGAGAATAGCGGCGGAGAGAGCAAAAATGATTGTACGACGCTATAGCCGTTTCCCCATACCGTGGGCGTGAGTAACGACAGTAATCCGACAATAAGCCCGCCCAGCGCCAGTTGCCAGGGCGGCGACAGTTTTAAACGTAAGAAACTATTATGGCTGGCCGTCATCAGCCACATCAGCAATGGGCCGCACAGACCAGCGACCAGGCCGGTACTGACTATCATGACGTACTCCCGCGCGTGGAGATCAACGGTCAGATGCACGGTATAGAGTAGTGAATCGCTACCGTTTAATACATGGGTGGTTAGCAGGGCGATGACGGCGGAAACGACAACCGGGCCGAGGGAAGCCAGCATTAAGGTACCGAACAGGATTTCCGCGATAAACAGGCTGCCCGCCAGCGGCGCATGGTAAGCGCCCGCCATGCCCGCAGCGGCGCCGCTGGCGATCCATAATTTCCATTCCTCACGCGGCGTGAAGCGTCGGGCAAAGCTGGATGCCGCCAGCGAGGCGAGGAGGATCATTGCGCCTTCGCGACCAATTGCGCTGCCGCTGACCACGACCAGCAGCGAGGCCAGCGATTTCACCAGACTGGCGCCAACGTCAAATTGCCCGTCGGTTTGCAATGCTTCCATATAGTCAGTGGGCGCATGGGGGCGCTGTTGGTTCATTTTTTGCCACCCCCACAGCAACAGACCAGCGGCCAGGCCGCCAAGCGCTGGCGTAATCAGCCGTCGCCAGGGCGAAAGCCCCTCAGCCGCATTCACCAGACTGCCGGTGTCATTACTCAGGAAAATCCACTCCAGCAATTGCATCGCATGACGGAAGGCGGCGACAGCCAGCGCCGCGAGAATACCAATGAGCGTAGCGATCAGCAGGCGACGAAACATCGCGCGCAGATCCGGGTAAGCGTGTAAACGATGCATGAGCAGGTAAACAGGGAGTTTCAGGATAGCCTATTCTGCGGGGAAATGGCGTCAGACGCAAAAGCACTATGTGCGATATAATATTGCGTACAATAATGATATTGCCGGATAGCGAGAGGCCATCCGGCGGCAACGTTAGCTGCTTTCGTGAATATTTAGCGCCCGACGAGTGCGGCCTGAGCTGAGATAATCGGCGATGTAATCCTGAGAGATTTCACCGTTATAGCGTCCGTCTTCATCAACGATCGGCATCCAGCTGGTATTACTTTCGTACAATCTGGACAGCACAATACGCAGGTTATCTTCCGCTTTGCCCGTAATACGGAAAGGATGGGTGATATCGGCGCAGATTCCGCTGGCGTTCCGCGCTTCCCGTCGCTTCACAAATCCCAGTGGCTTACCGTCGTTGTCAATGACGGTAATGGCGCGAATATCGTGATCATCCATAATGCCGAACGCCTCGCTTAACGGCGTGGAAGGCCGCGCGGTAATGGTTGGCTGTTGGTCGGTCACATCGCCTGCGGAGACCAGTAGCAAACGCTTTAACGTTCTGTCCTGACCGACAAACGACCCGATAAACTCGTTAGCCGGTTTGGCCAGCAGTTCATCAGGACTGGCGCACTGTACAATTCGCCCCTGACGGAACACGGCGATACGGTCGCCGAGCTTTAGCGCTTCGTCGATATCATGGCTGACCAGCATTACGGTCTTTTTTAGCTTACGCTGCATATCCAGAAACTGGTTCTGGATCACTTCGCGGTTAATGGGGTCCACCGCGCCGAAGGGCTCATCCATCAGCAGTACCGGCGGATCGGCGGCCAGAGCGCGGATCACGCCAATACGCTGTTGCTGTCCCCCGGACATCTCCTTTGGATAGCGATGCAGAAATTTTCTGGCATCCAGCGCCACCATGTCCATCAACTCTTCGGCGCGTTGCTTGCAGCGCGCTTTGTCCCAACCCAACATGCGCGGCACAACGGTAATATTTTCTTCAATCGTCATATTAGGAAAGAGGCCGATCTGTTGGATAACATACCCAATATTGCGGCGTAGCGTTACCGTATCCATATCGTTGGTATTCTCGCCGTTGATAAGAATATTACCGCTGCTGGGCGCGATCAGCCGGTTGATCATCTTTAACGTGGTGGTTTTGCCGCAGCCGGAGGGACCGAGTAAGACGCACATTTCGCCTTCCGGCACGTTCAGGTTGACGTTGTCGACGGCTTTTAGCGGCTGACCCTTTTTCTGTACAAATTGTTTGGTGAGATTTTCCAGTTTTATCATTATCGTATCCCCTTAGGTGTCAGTACGACTTGCAGACGATGCAACAGCCAGTCAAGCACAATCGCCAGTAGACAGATCATCAGCGCGCCGGCAATTAACATGCGAATATCGCTGCCGCTAATGCCGTTTAACAGTAGCAGCCCCAGACCGCCAGCGCCGATCACCGCGGCAATCGCCATCACGCCGATATTCATCACTACCGCGGTGCGGATACCCCCGAAAATAACCGGTAGGGCCATTGGGATTTCGACCCAGCGCAGCCGTTGCCAGAAAGTCATACCGATGCCGCGTCCCGCTTCACGCAGACCGGGCGGCAAACTATCAAGCGCAGTATGGGTATTACGCACAATCGGCAGTAAAGAGTAGAGAAAAACAGCCGTCACGGCGGGCAGAACGCCAATACCATGCCCGATCAGCGAAAAGAGCGGGATCATTAACCCAAACAGCGCGATAGACGGAATGGTAAGAAGTAGCGTGGCGGCGCCCAATACCGGCGTTGCCAGCCATTTGTGGCGTACAATCAAAACGCCTAACGGTACGCCGATGATAATCGCCAGACCGACGGCCAGCGCGACCAGCCAGAGATGCTGAAAGGTAAGGCTGGCGAGATAGCCTGCGTTATCCAGCATATAATGTATCGTATCCATAGGCGCTCCTTACAGCAGACCTTTGTCCTGCAAAAATTGATGGGCTACCTGTTGCGGCGTGCGATGTTCGATATCGACCTGGGCGTTTAGGGTCGATATCACATCGTTATTGAGCAGGCCGGAAAGGGTGTTTAAGGCGTCATCAAGGCCAGGATTGGCTTCCAGCACCTCTTTACGCACCACTGGCGTGACAGCGTAACTTGGGAAGAAGCCTTTATCGTCTTCCAGCACTTTCAGATCAAACCCTTTCACCCGTCCGTCGGTGGTATATACCAGCCCGGCGTCAACCAGCCCATCCCGAACGGCGTTATAGACCAGCCCTGGGTCCATCTGTCGTATTTGTGGGCGATCGAGCTGCATTTGGTAGGCTTGCTGAAGGGGCTTCATCCCATCGCTGCGCCCGGCAAATTCCAGATCGAGACCGAGCATCCAGTTGTGGTCAGGATCGTTCTGCCGGACCTGTTCGATTTTTGTCACCATTTGCGATATGGTGGTGATATTTTCCGACTCGGCGCGTTTACGCTGCATCGCGAACGCGTAAGTATTGTTCATGTCAGCCGGTTTGAGCCATACCAGGCCCAGCTTCGCATCCAGGCGTTTTACCGTGTCGTAGGTTTCCTGTGGACTCATGCGCTTATCGATACGGTTGAAAATAATCAGCGATGTACCGGTGTATTCCCAGGTAATATCAATTTGTTTATTCACCATCGCATTACGTGAAATCACCGCGGCGATATTGGTTTGCGGCTGAACCTGAAAGCCTTTCTTCTGCAAATACTGAACGGTCATAGCGGAAAGAATATGCTGCTCGGTAAAGCTTTTGGTGGCGAGAACCAGCGGCGCGGCCTGCGTCTGGCTACTGAACAACAGCGTTGCGGCAAGCCATCCCAACAGGTGTTTTTTGAATCTCATTTAACGCTCCTTATTGTTATTTATGCGTTCAGACGGTATGAGGGCTAAGGCGTCGCCCAAACCAGGCAAGCAGAGTGTCAAGAATCAGCGCGAATAATGCCGTGGCCGTTGCGCCGAGGATCAACGTCGGAAAATCGTTGAGATAAATCCCCGGGAAAATCAGCTCGCCGTAGCTGCTGGCGCCGATCAGAAAGGCCAGCGGCGCGGTGCCGACATTGATGGCGGTCGCGATGCGAATACCGGACAGCATCACTGGCCACGCATTAGGTAGCTCTACCTGGCGAAGCCGCTGCCATTTTGTCATCCCAATCCCGTTCGCCGCTTCAATCAGTGAGGCGGGGACGGAACAGAGGCCTGCATAGGTATTGCGGACGATAGGCAGAAGGGAGGCCAGAAATAGCGCGACAATAGCGGGGGTATCGCCGATCCCGATAATCACCATCGCTAAGGCCAGAACGGCTAGCGGCGGCAAGGTATTACCAACATTAAAGATTTGCATGACATATTCAGCAAATCCTTTTGCCGCAGGTCGGCTGAGTAAAATCCCGCTCGGGATACCGACCAGTAAAGCAAAAAACATGGACGTAAAGACCAGCATCAAATGCCGTTGTCCGAGATACAGCAGATCGACCTGACGCGCTTTCAGCGTCTCCAGACCGATTCCCCAGATAAACAGCGCCAGTAACAGCAAAATGACGATAGTGAACCCAAGTACGCGTTTTAGGGTGAGGGTGTGCATTGCGGTGTGTCTCCCTGTTTGCATGTGTTATGGCGACGTTAAGAGTCGCGTGTTGTTATGCCATGTTCCGGCAGGGTGCTTTGAGCTATAGCAACAGGTTGGGAAGGATTCCAGCGGAGCGTGATGTTTAACACTGTTAAACATCTATTAACAATTATGTTTTGCCCTTATGCGGCTTAGGGTGAACATTCACGATAAAGAATTATCTTAAAAATAGAAGCGTGGTGTGACGTTGTCACTTTTTGTAGATAAAAATAGGCCGCAATGGGAGAAAAGGCAGGTAAAATCCTGCCTTTTGTGGGGATTAACGGAATAACGGTTTTACAGCGACGGGAATAATGAGTTGAGCTTGCCATTGCGCCAGCGTCAGACGCGCCAGTTGCCCCAACGCCTGATAAAACGGATGCCCGGCATGATCGATAAATACGTCCAGAAAGCGGGACGACCACGGAAACAGATGCCAGGCCAGGAGTTGTTCGCATTCATGATGACGGCCATTCTCGGCAAGCCAGGCCGCCAGCAGCAACAGCGACCCAAAATGATCTTCTGGCTCGTTTTGCTGCATTTCAAACTGAATTCCGTTTTCGCGCATCCACTGACGTAGCGCCAATGTAGAATCGCCAAATAATACGCTCTCACGATCCAGCCAGACGGAACCCCACGGCGGAGACGGCAGAGCGTAAGGGCCGATAAACAGACGCTGCCAGGCCTGTGGCAACGACTCTTCGCTATGGGTCTTAAACATAGCCGCCACAGGCGCAAGCGCCTCGGCATCAAGCGGCCACTGCGCCTGCCAGTCGTCGGTTAATAGCGCCTGAACCAGAGGAGCGGTTTCGTGGCTTTCCGGCGAATAATAAAACAACGCGCCAAGAACACGCGCCGTTACTGAAAAATCATCACGTTGTAAAAAAGTGGTCATTCAAACAATCCCGAAAGGTGCGGGTCGCCCCGCACGCATAAATTAACCTGCGACGGCCATACCTACGGTCATATGCAGGCCATAAAAAAGTCCGCGGCCAATAATTTCGCCTGCCAGCACCAGTACGACACCGAGCAGCAAACCAACGGTATGCGGTTCGCGGCGACGGATTAGTGGACATAGCCAGCAGCCTAATCCGGCAGCAAGCAAGACAATGCGCCAGACCTGTAGCATACCGTAATCCGGTGCGAGATGGCTGGCCTGTTGCACGGAACTGTGAATGGTTGAGAGAGACAGCCCTTGTAATACGATGACCGCCACGCACACCACCAACGCCAGGCCGCTAATACTGGCAAACGTCACGCTGCAAAATGGGACGCGCGCGATGCGTAGCAGTAGCGCCGCAAACACCGGGCCGCACAGGAATGCCGTGAGGAAAAAGGCCAGCGTGGTGTAGCCATTATACCAGGTTGGCACGGTATCTATCTGATAAACGAGCGTCATTGCCCAGATGAATGCAACGCCGAGCGCCATACTGACCAGCAGCCACACTTTACCCAGCGCCGGGGGCATTTTACCGAGTACCGCCACCAGCCACCAGATGCCGCCTACGGCAAAGAACACCGATCCTGCGGCGATTTCATTACTCAGTGCGGAAGCGCCTACGCGGTTAAGCGAGTTAAACGCGCGCATCGGCGAGCCGAGATGCATAATCGACGCGAGGAATCCCAGTCCCATCACCAGCCACAGAAAAAACATGCTACGCACGATGCGCTGACGGGCGATGGTATCGTCTTTTGCCGTCAGCCAGCCCAGTCCGCTAACGATTAACGCGCCGACCACGCACTGACCAAAGACCGTGAAGATCATCAACGGCCATTCATGCCATCCACTTCCCATCT